>JADFJC010000086.1 GCA_022566315.1 Planctomycetota bacterium | reverse complement strand
GCTCAAGGTATGGGATACCGTGAGTGGGATTGAGGTGAGTTTCTTGGACGGACACAAAGACAGGGTTCTTGGGATTTCATTCAGCCCTGATGGGAGGCGGATCGTGTCAGGCAGCAAGGACAGAACGATCAAAATATGGGATGCTGTTGACGGTAGCGTAGTCAGGACGATTCGAGGGTATTCCGTGGCAGTCGGTCCTGTCCTCTTCAGTCCGGATGGCAAGTATATCATTGCAGGTGATTGGAACGGAAACATAAAGAAATGGGATGCGACAAGTGGAGCAGAACTATCGAGCTTTCGAGCTCATAAGGGAGAAATCACTTCCATGTCATTGACGTCAGATGGCAAGCGACTCGCTTCGGGAAGCGCGGACTGTAATGTCAAGATTTGGGATATGTCAACGGGGGATGAGTTGATAGTCCTCCGTGGGCACCGCCAAGTGGTCAAATCTGTGGCTTTCAGTGGGGATGGCCAACGACTGGTCTCAGGCGGTCAGGATAGAATGATCAAGATATGGGACACGGTTGCAAGTCGCGAACGCAGGATTCTAACTGGACATGAGAAACATGTGCAATCGGTTTCATTCAGTCCTGACAGTAAGTTCCTTGCCTCTTGTGGTGATGACAAGGTGATCATACTTTGGGAGAAAACAACTGGGAAAGAGATTATGAGGCTTGAAGGACATGAGGACATTGTGACTTGCGTTGCTTTCAGCCCTGATGGCAGGTGGATCGCCTCCAGTAGTTGGGACAAAACGATCAAGATATGGGATCCGGTGGCTGGAAGTGAACTGGCTACTCTTTCAGGCCATGCGAATTACGTTTACTCTGTAGCGTTTACTCCCGACAGCAAGCATATAGTCTCCAGCAGTAAAGATAAAACCATTAGGATTTGGGAAGTAGAAACCGGTGAGGAAGTAATGACACTTCGCGGACATCAGGCGGGAGTTTCTTCTGTCGCGATTAGCCCCGATGGTGAGTTCATTGCCTCGGGCAGCCACGACCAGACCGTGAAGATATGGGATACAGTAACTGGTAATGAGATCGCTACTTTGAATGGATTTGGGGGACAAGTTACTGCCATCGTGTTCAGCCCTGATGGCAAGCGCATCGCGTCTGTAGGCTTCACCAAGGAACTGGCTGTGCCACAAGGTCCGATCGCGAAGATATGGGACGTAGCTAAACGCCAAGAGATAATGACTCTTTATGGCCATTCAAGTTGGATAAGTGGCGTTGATTTCAGTCCTGACGGTAAACGCATAGTCACGACCAGTACGGATGATACCATCAGGATATGGGATGCTGCCACGGGCCACGAGATACTTGCACTGCAAATGACTGGAGTTTCGGACTCATGGGCATCTCCGTCAGTAGCGTACAGTCCTGATAGCAGAACACTGTCAGTTACGAGCTTTGACAAAATCTTACTATTTGACTCTACTCCACCAGCCGGAGACTAAGCGCAGATGAGATCAATCAATTGTATAATGAAACCAAATGAGGGGTGCTACTTACTGGGATTATTGACTTCTTCGGATTTTTCCTGACAGTATTCCTGTGCCTTTTTGAAAAGTTCGGTGAGTTCATCAAGTATCCAATCTTTTTTAGCAAATGAACAAAAGAACTGTTCCAGGTCATTGTAGGAGTGCTGGGTGATTTTCTGATTGTGAAATAATAAGGCATTGGCGATAGTGCCGTAATAAATAACAAGAAAAATATCACTTTCGATTTCCGACTTGGCAGAAGTGCCGGATTGCTTAGCATACTCTTTGATCTCCTTGATTACAGAGATACCCCTTTCGGGATTTTGCAGTAAGTCTCCGAGATGTTCCCCTGCCACTGAACTCAGCCTCATACAAAGGCCTCTTAAAGCAACCGGAAGCGAACTGACTACGGAATTATCGACCGGCATCGGATGTGAAAGGACTTCGTAAAGCAGATCCGCCTTCTTTTCATCTATGTCGGTATCATCTTCGGTTGGCTCGGACTCAAGGCCCAGACTCAAGAGTCGCGTCTTTTGTTCTCCTGTTAGTTCGATGTCTTTAGATTCTTTGTCCATGAATCGTGTCCGGTTATCGAATAGCAGGAATGGCAGCTTTTTCCAAAACTCCCTTATTTCAACTTCTCATAAATATAACGATACACTACTGAGAGTGCCTCTACTATATATACGAGAATTTATTCAAAATCTTGCCGGATTTCTGGAAAATATGCTGATGAATTTTCTGATTTCATCATCGACTTCCGCTTCAGAGTCTGCTAATGAACGCAAATGGTCTCTTAGAATCGCACGAAAACGCTTCTTGATGTTTGATATCATATTGTAAGCCTTTGGAGCATCTGATATGTCGTATTTAGCACAAATATTGCTCATTTGAGTCTGGTCTTTATTGATTTTCGGTTCTAATAACCATTCACGAAAAAGTCCCCAATGAGCGATTTTCCCTCTCTTATAACATTCAGTCTCAAGCTCCTTTATTACCTCCTGTAGCAGATCATCGGCCCAGGCGCGGTTAAACTCGGCTTCAGGGTCGCCGATTCCTACAGAATCTTCGGTTTTTTCGGGGAGGACTTGGAGGAGTGAATCTTTCTTTTGAACATCGATTGTGTAGTTTTTTAGGGCTACGAGGAGAAAACTACGGAATTTTCCTCTGGTTCTGTCACTTTTTTGAATAAATTCCCGGCCAAGTACCTTTTCTGTAAAAAAGCCTTGCACAAGGTCTTTCGCCTCATCGTTGGTAAATCCTTTGCATCTGAGGTAGTGATAAAGAGGTTTCCAATATTTTGCGCACAATTCGACCAAAATGTTCTCTCTTTGTGCTGGATTAAGAATCCTGGTCCACTCGGTTGTCGGAAACCGCCCATTTAATCCCCCCATCGCAGTATCGCCATCTAATTTTGACATCCCTTAATCCGATTATGCTTAAATCATTGATTTTTCGACAGCTTATGAGATTCAACGGGGAATTAAAGCCTGTCTTACCAAAATTATATAGCATCTCACAGCAGGCGCCCAGTCTTAAAAGTTTTTGAACTTTTTTTGAATGCCGCGGCAAGATTTCAGCTTTTTCATCGTATTAAATAGTGGACGGCTAATGTAAGGGCAAATATTGGTGCATCTGTCCCCTGCCTTGAGCTTCAGGTTTGGAGGTCTTTCTCTACACAGAAAACGGTCATGTAGTAGTCCAAACAATAGAAATAGTGGGATCGGAAAGGAGGTTAACTAGAACATTTACGAAACGAAAGTCTGGTTAAAAAAGTTGTTTAACGCCAAATATTAACAATTCTTTGGAGAATAGAGCAATGAGCAAGAAATCACTAATTTTAATGCTAATATTAATAACGCTTCTCGTGGCACCAATCAATGCAGCGTTTGTGCAGTATTACTTGAGTGTCGACGACTACGGCGATATGTACATTGACGGCCAACTCGTAGCGCACTATGATGACGACCCCCAGGGAGGAGGAACATGTTATGTGGAACAAAAGAATTAACATAAGTATAGCTCTGATTTTTGTGCTTTCGTTGTTTGGAAGCGTTGTTGAGGGCAGTAGTGTTGAAATCTCGCCCTTAAATAGTCCCGAAGATTTAGATCTGTCCGGGAACATCATCTATGCAATCAATTTTGGGAACAATGGAAACCCTCAGTTTGACGGTTTTGTCTTTTCACAAGACCAGGATAATCCTGATCTGACCTTTACTACAACAGCAGAGGGTGAGACTAGTCAGTGGGAGGGTTTAGCTCCTAACACAGGAGATTCTAATCTTGATATGTTACTCCATGGTGTAACGTGGCAGAATTCAGGGGGAAGTGTCACAACCTCTATCAGTGCTGGCGGATTGGTTGTCGGCATGCAATATCAACTTCAGCTTATATTCTATACAAACCATAGCCGCCCTATGAATATCGCCGTTGAGGGAGATATAATCATAGAGCAATATGATCCTTTTCCTGCTCAGGGAAGTGTCCAAGGAAAAGGCGGTTCTATAGTGAAACACAATTTCACGGCTGGCGATGAAATCCTAAATATAAATATCACGCCTCAGCGCACTGATGGTTCCACTGCTTCTATAATCAGTGGTTTGGTCTTGACTGAAAAACCTAATCCGGTTCCTTTTACTGACTATGGCTCAGGGACAACTATTGAGTTAACTGTGGGTAAAGGTATCTGGCAACTCAACTGGGGACAAGGGCCCTGGACTTGGTCTGACAGCACTGACCAGCCCTTGCTGGATCCCAATGTCTCCGGTATATTGGACCTCCGTACCACTGCTCCGGCAGATGTTAGTGCCGAGCTAATTGCAACCCTCCCAATCGCGGGTACGCTGACCCTATCTGCCCACGATGAGACTTACAAAGATGTGATTATTGGTACAATGGTCCTTAGCGGTACAGGTATTAATGTAATCGACATCAATGCTTCACGTGTTATTGTGGATGAAGGATCCGGTATGTTCCTGGCACCATTTCATCCACCTGCTCCCAAACTTACACTAACTTTGGACGAAGCGACCGGAGTGTTTGCATACATTGACCAGATAGGAGATTGGGAGTTGTCTTTAGCCGGCTCGTATGCAGTCCCTCTGGTTAAGGGGCTCGAACTCCAGGACAACATCTTTGCAGCCCTCGGTGGAAACGTTCCGCTGATTGGTGGCATTGGCGCGTTTGCCCTTACCGGTCAATATATTCCGGATATGAGCAAGATGGTCAAGTCATTCTGTGAATATGGAACTGGTGTATCTTTGCAACTCGGCGCTGGAGGGGCACTATGGGATCAAGCCTGGGGCAAGGGTGCATATGAATGGTACCAATGCGATGCAGACCCTGACGCCAGTATTCTCAATGAGAGCATAGTTGGTATGCTCGAAACCACTACAGCAGGGGCACCACAGATTGACGAAAACTTAATTTTGCGTTTTGACTTTGGCGGCAATTTTGCCTTAACCGATTATAACAAAAAAAGAGAGCCTGAAATCATCGGTCAGATACTTGGCGACGTCGAAGGGACATTTGTGGCCGACATGAACGCCGTGAATGCAGTCGTGGATGAGGCTGCTGGTACTATTACTATAGTCTTTGGAGCCGAATTGCACGATGCCCCAGATGCTCTAATCACGGTAACTGAGACGACGGGCACGTTCGAGAGCATTCACGCAGTAGGCCTCTGGGAGTGGTACGCCTCCGGGACGATCACGATTGCTCTGGTAGGTGGTTTACCCTTACAAGACAATATCATGGCTGGTCTTGGAGATCCTGATTTACTTCTCGGCGCAGAAGAAGAGATAGTCCTGTCCGGGTCATATTATATCAGTTCGCCAGAGGACTGATCGTATTGGCCTGCCGAAAAAACGCAAGACTTGAAACTTAAGTGGTTTGGGTTGTTAATTCAATGGGCTGTGAGCTTAACGCTTGCAGCCTTTTTTGTTTGCCTGCAAAATAAATCGTGGATACCTGCTACCGGTCTTCAATCTGTTTTGTTTTTGATAAGCGGCAATTTCGTATGTTCGCCGGTTGCTTCATTGATTACGATAAGTTCGCCCATGTCCCCGCTCTGTAATTGCTCGTTAGCGTTCAAAAGCTCAATCCCATAAACCGTTCCGTCCGGCGCCATATCTACCACCAGCTCATCGCTTAGCCTGATACTCTCGACTTGTACCTGTTTTTCCCTGAAGCGGATGTAGCCTACGTTGTACCGTGGGTCATACGTGAATCTCATAATGCTATCTCCTCGCGGGCATGCCGGTGAAATCGAACCGCCATAATTCTAACTTCCTGTCTTTGAGAAACTCCAGACGTCAATCTCTATTTATATTATAAATCCTTCAACGTAACATCATTTTACCAAATTAGACCTGGTCCAGCCAACCCTTTTTTCTTTATCTGTGAAAAACTAAAAAATCTGCATCAATAATTAAACCGTGCAATTTGTACAATCTACGGCTAAAATTAAATTTATGAAATCTGTGGCTGAAAAAACCCAAAATCGAAAACTTGTGCCCGCGCAAGCGGGTATCGAAAGCCCTTTACGCACTATTGATTGCGGGCTGGCCAACTACCGAGAGGTTCTGCAGCTACAGCATCAGTTACGGGAAAAAAGATGCCGGGGCGAAATACCAGATACCGTTTTAATCGTTGAGCACTTCCCTGTTATTACACTCGGCGCCAGGCAAAGTACCAACAAACTCTTAGCCGACAGGGATGATTTGGCGCAAAGACACATCGACGTAGTCGATATTCGCAGAGGCGGCGGCACAACGGCACATAATCCGGGCCAGTTAGTGTTTTATCCGATTTTAAATTTGCGGCAGCTTAACCTTGGAATCAGTGAATATATCAGAGAGCTGGAATCAATTGGCGCGGAATTGTTAGAGCATTTAGATGTCCATACCGAAAGAAGAAAAGGCTTTCCCGGCCTATGGGTCGGTACCAAAAAAATCGCCTCTATTGGCGTACGCGTATCGAAATTTATAACCTACCACGGTATGGCGATAAACATTCAAAACGACCTGAGCATCTTCGACTTTATAACGCCCTGCGGCCTGGACGATGTAGAAATGACATCAGTCCTGAAAGAGACCGGCAAACGCCATTCAATGAACCAGGTAAAAGAGAAATTATCTCAGCTACTTATAAGGCATTTCTCATAAAGCAAGAAACAAAACACGAGCGACGAGCGACGAGCGACGGGCGACGAAGACTGCCGCCATGGCTGCGCAGGCCCCTGCCGGCTGACGGCACTTTCGGTCATACTCAGCAGGTTCTAAGCTCTCTGGGCCTGGAAACTATATGCACTAATGCAAACTGCCCGAATCGAGGCGAGTGCTGGGCAAGAGGGACCGCAACTGTCCTGATTTTAGGCAACGTCTGCACGCGAAACTGCAATTTCTGTTCGGTAACCTGCGGCAAGCCAGAACCGCCGGACCCTACCGAGCCGGTGCGATTGGCCCGGATGGCAAAACAAATGCGACTGAAATATCTGGTAATTACCAGTGTCAATCGTGATGATTTGCCGGACGGCGGTGCCGGGCATTTTCGCGACTGCATTAATAAAGTAAGACAGCAGTGCCCGGATATGAAATTTGAAATACTAACGCCCGACTTCCGTAACTGTCAGGGGCGGGCGCTAAAAATCCTGCGCACAGCTTTACCTTTCGTATTCGCCCACAACGTTGAAACGGTTCCATCACTATACCGAACCGCCAGGACCGGCGGAAACTATCAACGGTCTTTGAATCTGCTCAAAATGGCCAAAGAAGGCCCTGATAATATTCAGACTAAATCCTCAATTATGCTTGGATTAGGGGAAACCGATACCGAAGTCGAGCAGGTCATAAAAGATTTGCGTAACGTTGGCTGTGAAAGAGTTACTATCGGCCAATATCTAAAACCATCAAAAAATTCGCTTGAGGTTGTCGAATATGTAACCCCTGCCAAATTCGATTGGTGGAAGCAAAAAGCGATAGAATTGGGATTTCGCTGGGTCATATCTTCACCGTTCGCCCGCAGTTCATACTTTGCAGAACAGCAGAACACTTTATAGCCGCGCTTTAGCTAAATAAAACTGTTTATATCGGACATCAAAGACACATTTTTCAATATCATTTAGGTCAGCCACTTTGTTTTCATACCAAATATTTCTTATACTTTGGTTATAGAGAAGTCATTAAAAATCTCTTTAACGTGGTGTGTTTTCCGGGGGGGAAAAAAATGGCACCTGTAAAAAAGAAATCAGAACGGCTAAATCGCCGGGGCGCTGTGCTCATCATATCTATGATATTCGTGCTTATCTTTTCGGCCTTAGCTGTCTCGATGGCCACACTGTCCGGCACTAACGTCCAGCTTGCCTCAAACCAGCACAAGGTTGGCTATGCGATTGCGAGCACGGAGTCCGGCCTGGAAGCAATGCGATACTGGCTAACCCGTGTCGAAATACCAAGTTCGACACCGCCATCCAACTATTTCGGCACAATAGTCGATACGCTCCAAACTGACCTGACTGACAACGGTATTTTGAATATCACGGTTTTAATTGATGGCTCAATTCTACCTGTCGCGCTGGACTCAGCAAATGGACAAGGGTTTGAGGGAGAAATCATTATAGACGGCAACAATCCAAATATTCTGCAAGTTTATACCACGGGCGGTGGTTCCGAAATTACGCGCACAATAAGAGTTTATTATGATATTGAACCCTACGAATATCCTATTTTTGATTTCGGCCTGGCAACAAAAGGACCTCTGCACTTTCTCGGCAATCCAACCATCATAGGCATAAATTCCAATAGCGAAGCTGATATCTTTATTGATAGCCAAAACCCTCTTGCAATGCTCGTTACCGGCCATACAAACTTTGACGGTGATATCAGTATCAGCAGTGCAACTGCCAATGTGGACTTTTGGGGTTCTGTCAAAATCGGAGGCGATACAGGTAAAAAAGCCATAGATAACCACATCACTATAGGCGTCGAACCACCAGAATTCCCTGTACCCGACACACAACACTTTTTGCAATACGCAACAGGAGATGTTATTGATTCATCGACTGACTTAACCGGTAGTATGACCTTAACTAACGTGATAATAGCGGCCGGAACTGACCCAAACTTTGAGGGCAATATCACAATAGAGGGAATTCTGTACATCGAACAGCCTAACATTGTTACATTTAGCAAGAATGTTGACGTCAGGGGCATGATAGTGGCTGATGGTGATGTGAACGACCCCGGAACAAACAGCATATCCTTCCTCGGTAATTTTGCGACCAACCCATATCCTTCAGGAGTCGAATTTGATGCAATTCGGCAGGAAACCGGTTCTTCAATACTTGCTCCTGGTTTCGCTGCTTCTTTCGAGGGCAACTTCTCCGCAATCGGCGGAGTTATGGCGGTAAGCGGCGTACATTTCTCCGGCAATGTAAATGCTATAGTTAAAGGCACTATCATTAATTACTCTGAAAACCCAACGGTAGTAGAGGGCAATGCAACATTGAATTTCGACCGGTCCGACAGTATCAAGGTCCCTGCCGGTTTTGATATTTACCGCATACTAACATACAATCCAGCCTCTTACGAGGAGCTTGCCCTCTAATCTTTGCCGACGGCTTAGATTATACGCTTAGCAGAAATTACCGGAGTAAGTTTCATCGGCCTCTAAACCTCGTACTGCCGCTGCAAAGTTACTATTTCGCCATCAGGTATGGGCGTGGTTGCGCTCTTTTTTCTGGTTTTTAGCTTTTATTTTTAGCTTCAATCGTATATCATTCAGGCCTTAACGAAAAAAACTCGTGAAAACAATATGGCAAGCGACCTTAAAAACTTGTTACCTCTCGGCGGCAATTGGCTGGTCGAAGTGATTGAAGAAGGCCCTGTAAGCCTTGAGCCGTATTTGCACAATAGAAACGGCCAATTGCGTGAGAACGACGACGAATTCAAACTGCCGAACGTAATCGGCATCCTGCCGATTCGAAACGCTGTTGCCTATCCCGGGACGATAACACCGTTGGCGATAGGTCGCAAGAGAAGCAAAGCCTTGCTCGCCGACACCACGCCGAACAAATCTATCATAGGACTCCTCACGCAACGCAACCCTGATACCGATAAGCCGAATTTCAACGACCTCTACTCAATCGGAACCACCGCCTCGGTGCTCAAGGTCATAAAACTGCCCCAGGGCCCGATGCACGTTGTGGTCCACGGAATAACCCGCTTCAAGGTAATAAAAAAGGTGGCCACAAAACCATACTTGAAGGCCAAAGTCAAGCCGCTCAACGTCAAAGTAAAAATGACAAAAAATCTTAAGGCACTTATCGTCGGCGTCCGACAGGCAGCCAACCGCGTCATCGAACTAAGTCCCCACGTGCCTGAAGAAGCATCGGTACTGCTGGAAAATATCGAAAATCCTTCCGCCTTAGCTGATTTTTTGGCGGCCAATCTCAGTATCAACATCGCAACGAAACAGCAATTGCTCGAAGAGCTTGACGCAACCAAACGCCTCAAACAAATATCAGTTATCTTAGCCAATCAACTGGAAGTTCTTGAGCTAAGTTACAAAATCCAGGGCAGGGTCAGAGAATCGATAGACAAAAATCAGCGGGAGTATTTCCTGCAGGAACAGCTAAAAGCCATTCAGACCGAGCTTGGCCAAAAAGACCTCAGAACCGAAGAGCTAAAGCTAATCAACAAGAATATCGCAAAAGCCAAAATGCCCAAAAAGGTCGAGCAAGAGGCCCATCGCGAATTAGACAGATTGAGTAAAATACCACCCGCCTCACCGGAATATAGTGTCATCCGCACGTATCTGGATTGGGTCTGCGAACTGCCCTGGTCAATTCAAACCAGTGACCAGCTCGATATCAACAAGGCCCAGCGAATATTAAACGCCGACCACTATGACCTGCGCAAGGTAAAAAAACGCATCCTCGAATTCTTAGCTGTCCGCAAGCTAAACCCAACGGGCAAAAGCCCCATACTCTGTTTTGTCGGCCCGCCCGGCGTAGGTAAAACTTCGCTCGGCAAGTCCATCGCACGAGCTATGGGAAGAAAATTCGTTCGTATATCACTCGGCGGAATAAGAGACGAGGCCGACATCAGGGGACATCGAAGAACTTACATCGGAGCTTTACCAGGCAGAATACTACAGGAGTTGAGAAAGTGCGGCAGCAAAAATCCCGTATTTATGCTCGATGAATTAGATAAAGTCGGAAGTGATTTCAGAGGAGACCCCGCAAGTGCACTGCTGGAAGTCCTTGACCCCGAACAGAACTTCAGCTTCACCGACCATTACCTCGACCAGCCTTTTAACCTTTCGAGCGTAATGTTCATCGGCACTGCAAATTGTACCGAGCCTGTCCCGCCGGCACTGCGTGACAGAATGGAAGTCATCGAGCTGCCCGGCTACACAGAAACCGAAAAACTCAACATCGCAAAAAAATATCTGGTCCCCCGCCAGATTAAAGAGCACGGCCTAAGCAAAAACCGCTGCACCATAAAAGATGACGCAATTCTTTCGATAATCCAGGGCTACACACGCGAAGCGGGGGTACGAAACCTCGAAAGAAATATTGCTGCCATCTGCCGCGCCGTCGCCACGGAAATTGCCAAAGCCAAAAAAAGACGGGCAACCATCGGCAAAAAAGACCTTGCAAAAATCTTAGGCCCTGTGAAATTCGAATCGGAGCTGGCCCTGCGGACCGGAATGCCCGGCGTCGCAACCGCCCTGGCTTATACGCCCGTCGGCGGTGAGCTGCTCTTTATTGAATCCGCTTATATGCCCGGCAAAGGTAACTTGCAACTGACAGGCCAAATCGGCGACGTTATGAAGGAAAGCGCACAGACCGCATTTTCCATCGTAAAGGCAAACGCCAAAAAGTTAGGAATTGACCCTGACAGATTCAGCAAATTCGATTACCACATCCACGTCCCCGCAGGAGCGGTTCCAAAAGACGGCCCAAGTGCCGGCGCAGCAATGTTCACATCGCTGGTCAGTCTGCTTCTCGGCAAACCGACTCGGCCGGATGTAGCGATGACGGGCGAAATAACCTTACGTGGCCTGGTCTTACCGGTCGGAGGTCTGAAAGAGAAAATCTTAGCTGCTAAACAGGCCGGAATAAAAACCGTAATCCTCCCCGCCAGAAACAAAAAAGACCTCCCCGAAGTCCCCAAAGAAGCCAAAAAAGGCCTAAAATTCAAATTCGTCAAAAACACAAACGAAACCCTAAAAATCGCCTTAAATACCGAGTAAAGCTGATTTGCAATAGGGCCATATCGTTTTATTATATACGCTTTTTATTTGTCTTTGCCACGGCTATATGGTATTATAGTATTTAGGAAAACCTCTTACTTGTCAAGTTGGCGTCTTAAAATGACATTGAGCATAAAAGAAAAAACGGTTCTCAAGGAATTCAAAACCAGCCTTGGGCAAATTCTGGGCGGACAGCTAATCGAGTTGAAACTATTCGGCTCAAAAGCTCGCGGCGATGGCCGGGCCGATTCTGATATGGATGTGCTGGTTATCGTAGCAAGCGAGGATTGGCATATTCGTGATAAAGTCTATGATGTTGCGACAGATGTGTTGCTGCAAATGGACGTTTGTATATCACCGAAAGTTATCAGCAAAAATAGGTTTGACCGACTACGCAAAGAAGGTACCTCTTTTATACACAATGTCAGCAAGGATGCAATCACAGTATGAATGACATATCGCAAAAAGAGCTAATTCGCGCTAAAAAAGCTCTTCTGGCAGCAAAAACTCTTTTGGAAAATCAGCTTTACGAAGACTGCGTTTCCAGAGCCTATTATGTGGTACTGCATGCCGCCAAAGCTGCATTAGCAATAGAAGGTGTCGAGCCGCAATCGCACCACGCCGTGCGGCGAATGTTTGGACTACACCTTGTCAAGACCGGAAAGATCGAAAAGGAATTTGCAAGGATTCTCACAGCAGAGCAAGAAGATAGGGAAATTGCTGATTACGACATTCACATCGAAATCGAGCAGGATACAGCCCTTAAAAGAGTTCGCGACGCAGAGAAGTTTGTCGAGAGAATTGAAAAGTATCTTCAAACTTAAAAAATCTTACATTCAATTCCCAGTTTCACCGGCGGTTTTCATTCAGCAGTAAGTTAATGGGTCTTTCAGACATAAATCAGTTCCGGCTCGATGAATTTGAATGCTTGGGAAGTAACCGCTCGGCTTGAGACGAGGTCAACTGAGGTCTTGAGTGATTTTTCGAGTCTTTCGGCAAGGGTTACGAATTCCAGGCCTATTGACGGGTCAACCTCGACCAGTATATCCACGTCGCTGTCTTGACGCTGGTCTCCTCTTGCGTACGACCCGAATAGAGCCAATTTACGGACCTTAAACTGTTTTTGCAGTTGTGGCTTGTCTTTAGCGAGGATTTTAAGGATTTCTTCTTTCGTTATCATAGTATTTGTATTCCCGGAACTTGTCTGACGACAGTCAAGATTTGCCTGTCATTATATATTCTGCGCAGTGGATAGCCAACGCTTTTAGCTTTGAATTTTTAGTTTATTTGCTACCTTTACGACGTCCACCATTTCAGCAACATCGTGGACACGGACAATCGAAACCCCTGACGCGGCGCAAAGAGCAACCGTTGCGGCGGTGCCGAATATCCTGTCCGAGGGTTTTTCTCTGCCGGTGAGCTTACCAATAAAGCTTTTTCGGCTTGTCCCTACCAGCACCCGATAATCGGCAGCGACGAATTTGTCAATATTTCTCAAAAGTAAAAGATTATGCTCTAATGTCTTGCCAAAACCAATGCCGGGGTCTATGAAAATCATATTTTTTGCAATGCCGAAATCCTCCGCTCGTTTGGCCCGGCCTAACAGAAATTCCAGAACCTCGCCAACAACATCCTCATATTTCGGCTCAGTCTGCATTGTTGCGGGCGTGTCCTGCATATGCATTAAAACAACCGGCATATCGTGTTTGGCCGCCAGCTCTGCCATCCGCTCATCACTCAAAGCAGTTATATCATTTATCATACCCGCCCCTGCTTCCAAAGCAGCTTTGGCAACTTCAAGCTTGCATGTATCAATGCTAATCGGCACATCTATCTTTTCACAAAGTGCCTTTATCACAGGAACCACGCGCTCTATCTGCTCATCAGAAGAAACCGACGCAGAACCCGGCCGAGTCGATTCGCCGCCTACATCTATTATCGCAGCACCGTCGGCTGCCATTCGCAGACCGCGCTCAACGGCCTTAGCGGCATCGAAAAACTGACCGCCGTCGCTGAAGGAGTCCGGCGTAACATTCAACACCCCCATAACAACACAGCCCGCCGAAAAATCCAACCGCCCCATCGGCCATTCAATTATATTCTCACTGCAACTTTTCACTTCTCACTCGTATTGAACCCAATCCCCGCCAGCTTTTTAGCCAAGGTGCTGCTTCTGTCTTTAACAATAACTTTCGTATTCTGAAATTCCCTGCGGACGGGATAATTCTTCCGCAGGCCGTCAAAAAATTCACCTCTCTTTTCCACCGGCTCCTCACAAACCCGCCGCAGCCGGACGTCATCTTCTCTTATATCGTAAATCTTCCGCACAGAATTAACCAGCGCATCCTGTTCATTATCTGCGCTCGACTCTATTCTCAACTGGCCGATAGCAGGTTCAGGCAAAAAATCCCCGATATCAAACTTTACGCCAACTCCGAAATATTCACACGCCGCCTTATAAATCATAATCATACCTGTAATTTTGCCGTCCAGCGAATAGCCGGCAATGTGCGGCGTGCCGATATCAACCATTTCCAAAAGCTCCATATCGATATTCGGCTCGTTTTCCCAGACATCAAGCACCACAACTCTAAATCGCCCCGACCGTATTGCTGCTTTCAAAGCATCGCTGTCAACCACCCCGCCGCGCGAAGCATTAACGAATACGCACATTTCCTTAAGCGATTTGAAGAATTTCTCATCAGCCAAATGATACGTCTTATCAACACCCTCAAATGTCAATGGCGTATGAAGTGTTATAAAATCGCAATCAAAAAGCTCTTTTAACGGCAGATATTTTGCCTCGCCGGTTTGTCTTTGCAAAGGCGGGTCGTTCAGATAAATCTGCATCCCCAAAGCCGCGCACTTTTTTGCCACCCTGCTTCCGACATTACCAACGCCTATAATGCCTATTGATTTGTCTTCCAGGTCAATATCGTACTTTCGCCCGATTTCGAGCAGCCCGGCAATAACATACTCTGCTGCAGAGTTGGAGTTTGACCCCGGTGCCGACGCAAAACCGATATTGTTCCGCCGCAGAAAGTCAATATCGATATGGTCAAAGCCGATAGTGGCGGTAGCTACAAAACGCACCTTGCTGTCAGCCAATAAATCCGAATCCACCGGCGTAATACTGCGAACCAAAAGAACATCGGCATCGCTAACAATACCCGGCGTTATCTCTCTGCCGCCAACAATTTTAACCTCGCCGATGGAGGAAAAGCACTCTGCCGCAAACGGAATATTCGCATCTGCAATTATCTTCATTTAATCATTTTACCCCCATACGGGTCCTTTATTTAACTTCTTTTACAGGAAAGTCTTATGGACAAGTATATTAAATTCGACACGGATAGCAAGAAAACTGTAGCATCCGCCACACCCGAAAATTTTCTTCTTGACGAGAAGGCAGGTAATGTGGTATAGATATATATGTGGAAGTTTATGCTTCTTAGCCTTCTGACCTGTGAAATATTTGCAGCTTCTTTAGGGTTATGCAAAATTGAGGTTAGGCAGAAGGCTTTAGCTTCTTGATATAAGGAGGAGTTTTTGTCTATTATGCGAGGCGCAGAGTCGGGAATGGAGGCTTTATGCTTTGCAGTGAAGATATTTTTACATCTCAATTAACAGCTTATTTTTGGGCTTTTTTAAGGAAGGAGGTAGAGTCAAAAAGAATTGAGAATTCAGAAGTCAGAATTGAAAATTGTTCTGCATTCTACATTCTGTCTTCTGTCTTCTGTATTCTGTCTTCTGTCCTCTGATTCTGTCTTCTGTCCTCTGCTTTGGTGTGTGGCCAAGGCACAGTTGTTTATATTAACTTTTTTGAAGGAGAATTATTATGTCTAAAAGATTGATTTATTTATGTTCTTTTGTTTTGGTGCTGGGACTGGCTCTAACAAGCATAGTCGAAGCTGCTGACCCGAGCCTTGTCGGCTGGTGGAAGTTTAATGAGAGCTCCGGGACCACCGCAAAAGACTCAAGTGCCTATGGCAACGACGGCACCCTTAATGGCGATCCACAGTGGGTGAATGGGAAACTCGCAAGGGCTTTGCAGTTTGATGGCGTCGATGAATTTGTGGAGGTACCCCACGCCGACATCCTGACGGTGGACAATGAAGTTACTGTAATGGCATGGATAAATACCTCAAGGCATGGCGGTCCTGGCACTGAAGGTTACCAGGGGATTGTTGCAAAGGGTAATAGTACTCGGTCATATAGCCTTTACACTCAGTCGGCCGGAACGCTCCATTTCAGCACAACAAGTGGCGGCGCTTACGTTGGCTCCAGCAGCAGTTCGCAAGTACCACTCAACGAATGGGCGCACGTTGCTGTGATGGTAGCAGGTGGTGAACACCGCTATTATATCAATGGAGAACCCGCTGGTACAGGTGGCGGCGGAATTAACCTACCAGGAGCAACAGATACGGATAATGTGGTTATTGGTAGGACTCAGGAGGGCGCGACTCGCAGCTTTCTCGGTATGATTGACGATGTTCGCATCTACAACCGGGCACTGACAGAGGACGAGATTAAACAGGCCATGATAGGTATTCCACCTGGTGTGGCGTCTAACGCAAGTCCGGCCAATGAAGCTACGGACGTGCCGCGGGATGTAACACTTAGCTGGACGCCTGGAGAATTTGCAGCACCAACAAATGGGCACAAAGTCTATTTTGGCCAGAGCTTCAACAACGTCAACGATGCCACCGGCGGTGTCGCTCAGAGTGCTAACAGCTATACTCCACCCCAACGCCTTGATTTCAACACGACTTACTACTGGCGTATAGATGAAGTCAATGCTCCACCCACCAGCCAAATAGAGTTCAAAAGCGAAGTCTGGAGCTTTACGACTGAGCCATTTGCTTATCCCATTGAGAACATAACCGCCACAGCTTCCAGTGCACACCAGGCAGATACGGGTCCTGAAAATACCATCAACGGCTTGGGACTGGATGCTAATGACATGCACTCAATAGAACCGGCGGATATGTGGCTTAGCGGCGATGAACCGAACGGGACCTGGATAGAATATGAGTTCGACAAGGTTCACAAACTGCACCAGATGTGGGTATGGAACCATAATGGAATGTTGGAGTCTGTTCTCGGTTTTGGGCTCAAAGACGTTACGATCGAGTATTCGACCAACGGCACCGACTATACGACATTGGGTACTACTCATGAGTTTGCCCGGGCGCCTGGTACGGACGGTTATGAACACAATACCACTATTGATCTTAGTGGCGTAACAGCAAAGTACGTCAGGCTCACAACTAACAGCAACTGGGGGGCAGGCCTCCTGGACCAATATGGTCTGAGCGAGGTGCGATTCTTGTACATACCTGTGCGTGCAAGAGGACCACAGCCGGATTCGGGCACAACAGATGTCGCTGTGGATGTAACCCTCGGCTTCAGAGCGGGAAGAGAGGCAGACACGCACGATGTGTACTTGAGCACCGACGAGCAGGCTGTGATTGACGGTAATGTCCCTGTTAGTACCGTGACCGAGACCAGCTATGGTCCCTTGTCCCTCGATTTAGGCACGACTTACTACTGGAAGATTAATGAGGTCAATGAGGCCGAGACCCCCACAACGTGGCAAGGCGATACCTGGAACTTCTCGACACACGAGTTCTTTGTTGTGGACGGTTTTGAAGATTATAACGACTATCCGCCCGACGAGATATGGTCTACATGGGTGGACGGATACGGCGTCCCGGCAAACGGCGCCACAGTAGGTTATCCTAATCCGGAT
>JADFJC010000204.1 GCA_022566315.1 Planctomycetota bacterium | reverse complement strand
TGGTGTTGTGTGCATAATCGACCGTACCAGGCGCCCGGGCAAACTCATGAGTAGTACCCAATGTCGTATAGTCGGTGCCGTTGGTCGAATACTCGATCGTAACGTCCTTGAACCCAAAACCGAGAACAGACTCCAACATTCCATTATGGTTCCATACCCACATCTCATGAAGTTTGTGAACCTTGTCGAGCTCATATTCTATCCAGGCCCCGTTCGGTTCATCGCCGCTAAGCCACATATCCGCCGGTTCTATTGAGTGCAGGTCATTAGCATCCAGTCCCAAGCCGTTGATGCTATTTTCAGGACCCGCATCTGCCTGGTGTGTACTGGAAGCTGTGGCGGTTATGTTCTCGACGGGATAAGCAATTGGCTCGGTCGTAAAGCTCCAGACTTCGCCTTTGAACTCTATTTGGCTGGTGGGTGGAGCATTGACCTCATCTATACGCCAGTAGTAAGTCGTGCCAAAATCAAGGCGTTGGGCAGGAGTATAGCTGTTGGCATCCTGAGCGACACCGCCGGTGGCATCGTTGACGTCGTTGAAGCTCTCGCCAAAATAGACTTTGTGCCCGTTTGTTGGCGCTGCAAATTCTCCCGGCTCCCAGCTAAAAACCACGTCGCGCGGCACATCTTCTGCCCCATTAGCAGGACTCGGATTATTACTGAGTTCCTTCTCGATTGCAGCGTCGGACGAGAGAAATATATGCCCAAATCCTAAACTCTGGTCATGAGCTGCACGGCTTGTCCAGGTCATCTGGATTTCCCGGTCACCGTTGTCTGTATCGTCAATAACGGGGTGGAAACCAATGACATTGCCTACGGACCAGTCTAATGGAGTGATTTCTCCGTATGGGATAGAGACCTCGCAGATGTATCCATCGGCAGTTATGGAGGAAGCTATCTGTAGGTAATCAACCGCTCTACCAGCACCCTCCATGTCGTCCCAGAGCCATTTCTGTTCATTGGCATTAAAACCGTACTGGTAATGTTCAGCATGTCCTCCGACGGCGTTTGTCGTAGAGAAAAAGATTTCTATACAATCAGCATTCCAGATATTGCCGCCGGATTTATTCATGGATAACTTATCGTCTTTCACCACCACTGCGATGTAGATGTTCTCGTCATCCCATAGCAGATAGAATTCTCCGCTACAGTCCCCAGGGCCGTCCCAACTAGCCTGTCCTTCATTCAATTGCTCTTGCGTAACAAGAACTGCTGGGGTCATAGCTGCAAGATTCCAGTCGCTCAGATCTCCGTCAATTGCATCAGGAGTACCCCTGAGACAGTCTATCACCAGTGGTTTTCCAGTCGTTGGGTGTACTGCAGGTGGGGCCGCAATCGCCAAACTCAAGCTGAGCAAAGTGAAAATTCCCACCAAAAGCCATTTCTTAGCTGACATTTTATTCCTCCTTTAAAAAAGATTAAAAAAAACTGTGCTTTGGCCACACACCAAGACAGAAGACAGAAGACAGAATACAGAAGACAGAATACAGAAGACAGAAGACAGAAGACAGAATAATTTTCAATTCTGACTTCTTAGTTCTTGTTTTGTTCTTGTCTCAAACAACTAACAATCCTTGCGCTAACTACATTCTATCTATCTCTGCCCAGGACAATTTTTTACGACTTGATACTACCTCCTTCCTTCACAAACCCAAATATAAAATGTTAATTGAAATGTAAAAACATTTTCATTGCGAAGCACCTGTACTCGCGTTACTGCAGGTGCGAGCACAAGCTTCATCTACCCTATTTATACCAGATTAACCACCTTAATTTCAAGAAAAAAAACACCTTTTTAAGAGATTTTTAATTGCTTGACTGACTTTTGTTGGCATTCTAAAACTTGACAGTGGCTACTTTGAGTCTAAAATCACTGCCTATGGCCGATTTGCCCCCGCACAAGAAGTCGAAGACCCCTTCTAACAGAGGGAAGAAAAAGAAAAAACACAATCCCATTAAGGATTGGCTCTGCTATTTTGCATTGCGGGTTCTTGTGGTTTTTCTCTACCTGTTCGATGTTGAGACCAATCTTAACATCGCTTGTTTTCTCGGTCGATTGTTGTGGAAATACTATCATCGCGGTCGAAAGAGGGCCCTGGATAATCTTCGTGCAAGTTTTCCGGAAAAAAGCGAACAATGGTTCTGGGAAACAGGCCGGCGAAGCTTTGAACATATTGTAATGCTGGCGATTGATATATTGTTTACACCCCGATTAGTAAAAAAATATAACTGGCGTAATTACTCCCGGTACAAGAATGTCGAAAGGGCCAAATGGCTGATGCAGGAAGGCCGGGGACTGCTGATGGTCGCCGCCCATTACAGCAACTTTGAGATTATGGGTTACATTCTGGGGCTGTTTGGTTTTAACGTTTACAGTATCGCCAGGCCGTTGGATAACAGGTTTATTAATGATTACTTATATGGGGTCCGCAAGCGGGCCGGACAAAGAATAATCGACAAGAAGGGCGCAGCCGAACTTATGCAAAAAATCACCTCAACCGGCGCTACTCTCTGCTTTATTGTTGACCAGGATGCCGGCAAAAAAGGAGTATTTGTCGATTTCTTCGGGCGAAAGGCCAGCACTTATAAGAGTATAGGATTGCTTGCTATTACCTATAACGTACCGATAGGAGTGGGGTACAGCAGGAGGATTGATAATCGTTTTTACTTTGAGATTGGGGTTAATCGCATTATCTTTCCCGAAGAATGGGCCGAAAAGGATGATCCGTTGGAGTGGGTTACCGCAGAATACACTAAAGCAATTGAAGAATTTGTGAGAGAAGACCCAAGCCAGTACTGGTGGCTGCACCGTAGATGGAAACATCGACCAAGAAATGAAAGGGAAAAACCTTAGAACTTGTAAATAAATTAACCGCCTTCGATGGAACCTTTTTAGCCACATTGTCTATTTTCGCTATTATTACAAATTCCTATACTATTAAATTATCTTCCATTCTTGACTGTCCCTGCCTGCCGGCAGGCAGGGTCAGACAAGTTTCGGCTGGCTGCGGCTTCGTCTGGCGGCCTCAGCAAAACTCGGACTACCAACCAGTAGTCCTGCGTTTTGCTTCCTTGCCAGCCCTGGTGCTTCGTAGCGAAGCCCTACTTCGCAGAGTAGCATTGTCCTCGCTGGAGCCAAAACGAAACTCGCCTGCCGGCGGTCAAGACCTAATTTCTTTACCCGTCCTTAGGAATCGCATTTTAGCCATTTTCGCATCGCGCAAATTACTCCGAACACCCTAATTTCTTTACCGGCTCTTAGTGAAAAATAAGTAGTTCGCCCTTCAGTGATTGATTCAGGATTTCCAACCTGTTGCCCGGAACGACCCCTGGCATCGATTTCTTCCAGTTTGAAGCGAACACTGATAATGAAAGGTTGTTCACCTTCTATCCAGTGGCCGTAAGTTGTCGTGACAAACGTCCCATCCGGCAATAGCTCCAGACCCGGATAGGCACAATCGGCCCCTTTATGGTTGTCCATTAGCCGGACGCGATACTGACCCTGGCGACCATAGACAATGTCCTCATATCTTCCCACCCATCCAACCCAGTCACCTTTTGTTGGGCTTTCGTGTGTAGTGTCACGGAAAGTAATAAACAGCCTTCCATCCGGTGCATAACGGCCGGTGTGTCTATCGCCAGTGAGCGACCCGGGCAATTCAGCAGGCTCGGTCCAGGTGCTTCCCTCATCATTGCTAAAAACAACAAACGAATTGTATTTGCGGCTGTTCTCTCGCAGAAGTAACGCTATTTGTTTGCCGTCCGGCGACCTTATGGCTCCCGGCTCACACAAATGCGCGGTCGGATGTTCTGCTATAACCTCCGGCTGACTCCAGGTTAAGCCTCCATCTTTGGAAATCGTCTTAAATACTTGAAATTTTGTTCTTTTGCCGGCACCGCGCAGGAAGCGGCCATCATCATGAAATAGAGCCATGTAATCCCCACTTTTCAGCCTGACAAGAGAACCCATCGCAACGATTCCACCGAAGTCGCCGATAGGTTTGAGTGGAGTCCATGTCCGGCCGTCATCTTCTGAGACTGCCATACGGATGGGATATAAACCTGAGAACATTATGAGCCTTTTGATGCCCTGTGGGTCGATAACTCGATAGAGCGTTGGCACTTCTTTCGATGTCGCCCAGTTCTCCGGCACCGGCAACCTGTCTGACCAGGTCAAACCGCCATCGGTGCTCTTCTTCATTACTATAGCGCCGCGTCCGTGGCCTTTCGGATAGACTACAATTATGGTCCTGTTGTCCTCCAGCAGAACTGTTGTCGGATGGCCAAGATATTGGCCCGGCTCTTTGTCAACGATGACCTGGCGATGACTTTCATGGGCAAGGTCAATTAGCGGGATGGAGTAACCTCGCTGCTTGCCGGCTTGTTCGCCGGCAGACATAAGGCTTACGCCTACAAGACAACAAACGATGACCGCTAAAGAAGTTTGTGGTTTGCTCATACTAACTCCTAATACCATAACAGGAAAGCCGGTCGGGTTTGAAATTGGCTTTGTTTGGCTTTGTTTTTTCATAGCCCATATCCGCATTATTCTTCATAATCCTTTGTAAATACACACTTTGCATCAATTTTTACCCTTTTTTAAATTGGGTTTGAATTGGCTTTGTTTTTTCGGACTGCGAAATCATCTTTTTTTCTGTAATCCTTTGTTATAATTGAGTTTATATTCATTTTGGCCCTTTTTAAATTGGGTTTGTTTGGGTTTGAATTGGGTTTGTTTTTATATCCGGCCAGCGGGATAAAATTTTTATAATTCCTTGTTATAATATTACTTACGTTCATTTAGGCTTTTCGGGGATTGGGTTTGTTTTGCATAAAAACAGGTGATTTGTAGAGGCATCTCTACAAGAGTAGAGGTG
>JADFJC010000203.1 GCA_022566315.1 Planctomycetota bacterium | reverse complement strand
CGGTATCCTGATGGACACTGACACCGGCAAATCCAACGTACAGGACCTCTCTACGTCGGCTGACCGCGTTCATGTTGGCAGCCGTATCACGCAGACCAGTTCCTTCCCCGGCAAAGTGGATGATGCCCAGATCTTCAACAGCGTTTTGTCGGACGCTGAGATAGCCTGGCTTGCTGGTGTGACTTTGCCGTTTGACAAGCCGTTTTGATATAGATGAATACGGTGTGGTCTATGCCGAAGTAACGGATTCACAGCTTGATGAGCAGCTCTGGCCGCAGCCGTAACAACGTTGATACAAGGCTAATTGGATTCCCGCCCCGCACAGAAGTTTACCCCGCACCATGATGCGGGGATGCGGGGCGGGAATGACATAGCGATTCTGCACCACTTGTACCTGCCTGCACCCCTGCGCTTTCTTGCCTGCACTCGCGTAACCGCAGGTGCGAGCGTTATTGACGCAGAGGCATGCAAGTGCAGGCCCCTTTTTGTGTGCCGAGCATGTTCGGCAACTGGGAGAATTTCCGTATATACATCACAGTTATAGGAATTTACTAACAATTTATCCACAGCATCCGCCGTAGTGACTAACAGCCTCGCTGCGTCTGGCCTCCTGAGGGCCACTTCGCTCAGCCATTACTCACTACGGAAACAGTATCAGATGTAAGTCCTCTACGCAACCTGATGGAGGTGAAGTGTTAGCGAAACGCAAGAGCGTTGCCGTGAGGCAGGGTTCTAAGGAAGCGTGTAGCAAAGCCGTGACTTAGCCTGCCCTGAGCGAAGTCGAAGGGGACAGAAACCGGATATGAGGCAGTTCTGGCTGGACGAGTTGGCTAAAGACAACAAAGTCCATATCCATCAAACAAAATCGTAAATCGCAAATCACTGTCCTTTGTAATCTTCTGTCTCCACTCACCATTCACTAATCTGTGTCAATCCTTTTTTTAATCTGTGCAACCTGTGGTTATATCAGTCAATGAAAGCTCCGGTGTCGTTTCCGAATGTCTGCTTCCCCGTGTCTTTCGGGAAATCTGTGGTCATGTCAATCAGTGTCGTTAGTGCTGGATTAGCTTCGCGCAAAAAAAACTCAACCACATTCAAGGTTGGGCCTGATAAAATTGCTTTTTCGTATTATTGTACCTCGCTCAGAGCCAGCCCTTGAGCGAAGCGAAAAGATAACCCCGAAATACCACCTGCATGTTGCGCCTGCTTAAAAGCCGGTCAGCAGCTCACCAAGTCTGCTCCTGCGCTTATACCGCTCATTGTCCAGCCTCCTTCGCTGCCTTTCTCCTCTTTCTGGACTCTTCCGTCGCGCTCTGCTTGCATTTGGGACAGCGGTCTGCAAATGTTTCCAGGCCGGAACTGCCCTCGATAAAGACTATCCCGCAATCTGGATTTTCACACTTTTCAGCTCTGTAAGCGCTTGACTCGCTGCACTCTTTGCAAATCAGTGGCGGTGTAGTTGGAGCCATAGGGTTGGCGTGCTCCTCCATATATTTGAAGTATGCCTTTAGGCCCATTTGATACTCAGCCTTACAGTTCGGATTGTTGCACTTGACCCAAGTCATCTCCCCTTCCGAAATACCATCGACGCCACCACCACCCGAAAGACTGCTGTAAGTTATTATACCAACTACAGCTATGCACACAACGATAACACCGATCATAATCGGTTTTTTATTACTCTCTTCCATAGTCAATTTCTCCAAAGCAATTAAACTATAATGCGGCTACAAACTTGCGATAACAAATTATTACTAAATTGTATTATATGTCAAGTGCGTATTTTTTATTATTTACCGGCAGGTCAAATACTTGTCGGCTCGCCGGTGCGTCTCGATGCCATCTGCAGCACCTTAGCCGGCTCCTCAGGGAAGCCCGTCCTCGCCGAAAGATAAGCCGATTCAATAACCGCCATATCTTGTAGATTTTCTCTGCCGCTGCTGCATAGCTTGTTTTCATCGGGCGATAATATACTCACAGCGAAATTCTTCAGTTGTTCCCTCATACAGAAAAGCTCATCATCCTCGTATTCCAATTCCTCGTTTGTCTCGCCAAGACCATCGCTGACCGTTAGTCGTTTGTCGTTGACTGTTAGAATTTTATCTTTCCCGTAGAGCTTCAAAAATTCTTCTTTCGGACCAATCCCTGCTCGCCGCGATGCTACAAGGTTGCCGATAAGGGTATCGGTAAATTTCATCGCTACGACTGCCGTATCTTCCGTCAGATAAAGTCTCTGTTGTCTATCCTGGGCCTGGTTGGTGTTTAATGAGTAAACCTGTTGCGGTATGCCAAAATTCAATATCATCTGGTCAATTATCCAGTAACAGTTGTGTAACAACACCCCCCCGCCGGCAAGTTTTGGGTCGGTCTGCCAGCCGGGGTACGGCTGCTCGCCGGCGCTGCAGAAAGCAGTCATCAGAAAAACCTGCTCTATTCGGCCTTGCTGCAGAAAATCGCGCAAGGCAAGAAAACTCCGGGCAAATCGCCTCGGATTGGCAATGGCAAATCTTATGTCTTCATCTTCACTCAGCCGAACAAATTTCACAGCCTCCTCAAAATCCCTCGCCGCTGGAGCTAATTTAAGTATATTGAACTTCTTTTTCATCGCCATCCGCACATATTCATCGCAACTGTGCATACCGGCGGCAACCAGCAGACAATCGAGCTGATTCTGGATTATCAGTTGCCGGTAATCATCGTAGGCGGTACATTGCCATTCTCCAGCGATTCTTTCGGCAAGGGCGGTATCTTTATCCGCAACAGCCTGAATCTGGAAATAATCGACTTGGCTAACCGCTTCAAGCAGAAGCTGACCAGCTTCATTGAGACCAAGTACCGCTGTTTTTAATTTACCTTCACTCATCCCTGAAAATACCCATATATTCCATCAAATCTGCAAAATGTACGAAACAGGCTCAACTATTGTTTCAATTTTACATTCCTGCCGCAAAAAAGAAACTACTAAATATCTGCTCTTTTTTTGCCTTTGAAATTGGGTTTGATTGGGTTTGTTTTTTCATAGCCCATATCCGCATTTTTCTTCATAATCCTTTGTAAATACACACTTTGCATCAATTTTTACCCTTTGGGAAATTGGGTTTGTTTATTCGGACTGCGAAATCATCTTTTTTTCTGTAATCCTTTGTTAAAGTTAAGTTTACGTTCATTTTGGCCTTTTGGAAATTGGGTTTGATTGGGTTTGAATTGGGTTTGTTTTTTCGGACTCTCTGCTGCCATTTATTTTCATAATCCTTTGTATAAACAGAGTTTGGAATCCGCCTACGGCGGACAAGATTGGGTTTGTTTTGCATAAAAACAGAAGACAGAAGACAGAAGACAGAAGACAGAAGACAGAAGACAGAAGACAGAAGAAAGAAGACAGATGACGGGTGCCTTATAGGCATGTAAATAACTGGATACTCGATTCTGGATTCTCGATGGTTGTGATGGGTCATTGGTTAATTTAGTTAATATGATTATTTGTCTTCTTATTGCCAGGGAGTAAAAAAACACTCCCTCTATAATTAGAGCTACCTGCACGTTTGATACGAAAAAAGTCCTCGATTCTTGATTCGGGATTCTTGTAACTCGATGCCAGCAAGGCAGTTAAAAAATATTTGAAAAATTTGATTTTTGCTCGAAGGTATCATCGCTTTTGGTTGAAAACTGACGGAAAATTTTACCTATCTTAACGCCACACGCCACGGATACCTATTACCTAAGGCACAGGTACCTAAGGCACAGGTACCTAAGGCACAGGGGCACAAGTTTGCACGGATTAGTGAATTGAGAATTAAGAATGTAGAATGCAGAATGTTTGATTGGTCATCGGGAATAGGATAGTGCCTGGCCGGCCAACATAGTGTTAATTTCGGATTTCCTTTTTGACATATTTGATATAAGTATATACATTTAAGGAGAATCTATGCTTATCGATTAGGGCTTTTTATGGGTATCCCGGAAATAATTCAGGACAGGAAAGAGCAGATACTTGCGCTGGCGGCCAAGTACGGCGCTTCAAATGTGAGAATATTCGGGTCGGTTGCAAACGGAACAGCCGACGAGAACAGCGACATTGACTTTTTGGTTGATTTGGAGAAGGGGCGCAGCCTTTTTGATTTAGGCGGCCTGCTAATGGACTTACAAGGGCTGTTCAATCGCAAAGTGGATGTTGTCACCGAGAACGGCCTGCATTGGTATATAAAAGAGCGCATCATCAGCGAGGCAAAACCGATATGAAAGACGATCGGCTATATCTTATCCATATCAGCGAATGCGTCGAACGAATTGAATCCTACATCGGCGGGAAAGACAAGCGGCAGTTTTTGGATTCTTCTCTCATACAGGATGCGATAATTCGCAATCTGCAGGTACTGTCAGAATCAACACAGCGTTTATCTGATGCCGCCAAAGAAAGTATGAGCGAAGTTGACTGGTTTAAGATAGCAGGCTTTAGGAATGTGCTTTTTCACGATTATCTGGGGATTGATATTGAACGGGTTTGGAATATTCTTGAGAAAGACCTACCCGCTCTTAAAAAGGCCGTTCAGAAGATGCTCGATGCTCGTTAAATGGTAATTGGTTAATTAGGCTTGTTCGGCTTACCAATTAATTACTGACCAAAAAAACTCTGAGAAAAAGCAACTTCACGACCAAGCTTGCTGATTATATCCCATAGAGGTTTTGCAACTTTTGCAATTGGTCTGCAACAGAGCACTATTTTATCTTTACCAAGTTAGAAATAATGCATTTGATTTATATGGGCTAAAATGGTCGATGCAACTTTCTCGAAGCGTTCATAAGAATTCCTGAACAAGCCTGCCTTAATAGGAGGCCAATTATCTTTTTGAGATTCTGCTTCCGCTAAAAGGTTAAGGTATAACTTTTCTCCGATACGTTTATGTTTGTACCCGAATCTTCCTAATGGACCGAAAT
>JADFJC010000202.1 GCA_022566315.1 Planctomycetota bacterium | reverse complement strand
TCCGGATCGATGGTCTCTTGAATAAGCTGTACCAAACTCGGTGCCTGGACAAAGCCGCCTTGTCCGCCACCGCCGAAGCCGCCGCCACCCAGGCCGCCGCCACCCAGGCCGCCGCCACCGAAGCCACCGCGGCCACCGCCGCCGAAGCCACCACCGCCACCCAGGCCGCCGCCACCGAAGCCACCGCCACCCAGGCCGCCGCCACCGAAGCCGCCGCCACCCAGGCCGCCGCCACCGAAGCCGCCGCCACCCAGGCCGCCACCACCCAGGCCGCCACCACCGAAGCCGCCGCCACCGAAACCACCCCGGCCGCCGCCACCCAGGCCGCCGCCTAAGCCACCCCCACCGCCACCGCCACCGCTACCCAGGGCGCTTTGAAAAAAGCTCAGCATGCCCAGCGTCCGCCCTATTTGTCCATAATTAGCCGGCTCAGAAACAAGGTCACTAATATCATAAACACGGTGAACCATCGGAATCTCAAGCATATCTACCGTGCCTATCAGAATTACTCCTTCGTCCACAACATAGATGAGTTCCGCAAAATCGATAGACGAAACCCCAGCTAACAGAATCTCCAACGCCTTGCGAAGCTTAATACCAGTCAGCGGATCCATCCCCGCAGGAGTGCTCTGCTCAACCTCGGCATTCTCGAGTAAATCTCTCCAGTTGGGTTGCATTTGTATCGGCGGTTCTACGGAATTCTTTAATTTATCTAGCACTTCGCCGAAAGACATTCCAGGTGTCAAGTCCAAAAGGTCGATAGGCTTCTCCAGTTGCGCATAGATAGCTGCGTCGACCTCGGACAACCCAATCGGCTTATCCGGTTGGCGCGTGGGCCTCTCGATAAGCTCTCGCCAATACTTAGGATAAGTAAGCTCTTCGGCGTACGGAATCCCCGACTCATCTGTTTTCAGCAAAATATCCGCTCTTTGTTTATCCGACTCTTTCTGCACCTCTAATTGTTTCCGGAAGTAAACCATATCTTCCAGCGTGTCTTTCAGCACAAGCGCCTGCTCATTTTGCGGGTCTAATGCAATCAGGCTTACCAATTGACCAAGAGCTGCTTCATAACGCTGCTGTTTCTGATAAGTCATCGCGTTCTTCATCAATTCGGCTATTCTTTCCTTCCTGTCAATCTCCATTTGTTCTCTAAATCGACGTTGCGCCTCTGTCGCTGATTGTCGTTTCTCTTGTTCCTGCTGTCGAATCTTTTCGTTCTCTTTCTCAACTATTTCCTCGGTCAATACTTCCAGCTTGCTGCTGTATTCTTTGAAAAGTTCATCTCCGAGATGCATCTGGTTTTTGTTCACGGTAAGGGCAGCCGTCTCAACTACGTTCTTTGCCTTATCGAATCTGCCCTGGTCGTTGTAGCTGCGCGCGTTAGCTATAGCATCGTTAACAACCGCTCTCGTATAGCTTCGTATGATATCCCTTCTGCGGTTAATTACTTCGATATAGTTGCTCTGGCCCGTTACCGGCGAAACGACTCTTGGTGCAACCTTCGGCGTAACAACCTCTGGTTTGGCAACCTCCGGTTTAAGCTCCTCCGCCTCAGCAACCACTACCGGCTTCTCTTGTTCTTGAACGAGTTTTCGCTCGGCTCTTTTGGGTAAGAGCTTATCTATTTCCGCCAGATAATCTTCTACTGTCTTTCTCATATCCGACGTGATTAAGTTACTGGATGCGATTTGTATAAAACTTACCCAGGCCTTCTCATACTGACCGATGGAGTAAAGTTCAATGCTGCGGCTCCAAAGCTCGGCGATTATCTGAGTGTCTAATCGCCTGAAAACCTCGTCGATGTCTTTCCGCTCCTCTTTGGTCAAAAACTCATTATCTCTGATCTTTTCAAGATGTGTCTTGGCTTCGATTAGTCGGTCCAGCTTAATCAAGTCGATGACTTCCCGAAATGCCTCTTCAAGCACAGCTATCCAGCTCTTTTTCAGAAGCTCGTTGAGTTGCTCACGCACTGCCACAGTCAAATCTTCTTTGTGCGCCTGGGCCATAAGAAAGGTTTTTACTGATTCCTCAAAGGAACCTTTCTTGTATTCTTCCCGCCCAGTTTCAATATAGGTTTGGACTATCCGGCGGATTGCTTCCTGCCTGTTAGCATCTTCATTTTCCTGCGACGTAGCCACTTGCGATACTGTTATTATCGGCAATAAAATCAACGCCAGAACGACGGACAGGGATATCCTGCCAAAAGACTCCGTCAAAAATCTCGGCTTGTTCAAAATTAAACCTCCTGCCAAAAAAATACCACCCTCATAAGAAAGTTTTTATCAAACTACGTTCTTCACAACCTCGCAGTTCTAAGAATAGACCACACTTGCGATAATCGAGTTTATAATAAAATATCTAATATTGCAAGAGAAAAATTTGATTTATATCAACTTGGCCGATAATATTCAAGCTTCCATTTGTCAAACTGGAAAGTTTGGGCAAACCAAGTAAAAAATAGTCAAAAAAAAAACGCTTTTTTATGGCCATAACGAGGCTTTGAACAAAACATAACGACTCAAAACAAACAAAATATGAACCAAAAACCTCTCGTTTTAGCTGTTGAAACCTCCAGCAGAATAGGCTCCGTTGCAATAGCGCTTGGTGAAAAAATCCTCGCCGAAACCGCTTTTTCTGCACCCATCAGGCACAGTGCGGAGATTTTTCCAGCCATTGGTAACATCCTGGAACGCTTCGGACGAAAGCCCGACCAAATCGACCAGGTTCACATCTCTGTCGGGCCGGGAAGCTTCACAGGTCTGCGCATCGCCGTAACCCTCGCAAAAACAATGCACCTGGCCAACGCCGCAAAAATCATCGCGGTCGATACACTCGACGTAATCGCCGCCAATGCAACCGACTATATAAAGGAAGAAAACACAACCATAACTTTTCATTCTGAACCCTCTCCCTGTCATTCTGAACGAAGTGAAGAATCGCCTGAAAGAATCGCCACCATTACCGACGCCAAGCGAGGCCAATTCTTCATCGCTGTTTACCAACGCAATACGAGCGACGAGCAACCAGCGACGAGCGACGGAATCTGGGAAAAAGTTTTCCCGGATTCCCTAATGACCGCGTCCCAATTCCTCGACCAATTTGCTCGCGACGAAAAACCAATCTGGCTGCTCGGCGACGGCCTGCTATATTATAAGGACAAATTCAAAGCCGGCACCATTCGATTTTTAGACGAGAAATACTGGAGTCCACGAGCTTCAAAGGTTCATCTCCTCGGCTGGAAAAAAGCCTTAACCAACCAATTCGCAGACCCCTTGACACTAACTCCCAATTATTTACTCCGCCCCGATATTAAAATAAAACCACGATGACATCTCATGCCAAATAATCATCTGTCCGAAATAATGCACTTTAATTTATTGTGGGGTCCTTGTTTAGCCGTCGTCGGCACGACGACGCCGCAATGTCATTCCTGCGGAAGCAGGAATCCATATTTAGCCCCCAAACCTGTCCTGAGCAAGGTCGAAGGATTTATTTGAGGGTCAATTAAAAAACAAACCCTGGCACAGACAGGGTTTTCCTTATTGTTTAGCCCCCTAACCCCGAAGGGCGTTGGGGGGTCACGTCCCGAAAGCGCCATACGTCAACATATACCCAATCATTCTCGCCATAATCAAAACCAAAAAAACTCGTCCAATATCATACCATTGGACTAACAATAAGTGCAACAATCAAAGCCCAATAAATAAATGGATTTTCCCTTTTTCTTCCCAATATTGGTGGGTTCTCTTGGGTCGGGTATCATGTGCCCCAATTTACAGGAGGTTGTTTAGCCGTCGTCGGTACGACGACGCCACAATGTCATTCCTGCGGAAGCAGGAATCCATATTTAGCCCCCAAACCTGTCCTGAGCAAGGTCGAAGGATTTATTTGAGGGTCAATTAAAAAACAAACCCTGGCACAGACAGGGTTTTCCTTATTGTTTAGCCCTGGGTTTCACCCAGGGTTTTTTGTTTAGCCCCCAGTCCTGTGCTGGGGGGGGGGGTCTTTACCTTTTCCTTTTTCTTTCCAATTCTCTAATCCACTAAAATTCCTTTGCATTTTTCATTCTTTTGTGTTATCTTGTGTAAATAAATGCGTGATAAGGATACGAAGTTGTTTGGCGGGTTATACAGACTGTATAATCATTGTTCGAATGGGAGAATAGACCATGACTGAGTTGATTGAAGAAAGATTTCTGGAACTGATTTCTAGTTAGGAATCCAAATCAGTCGAGTTCAAGACAGACCTCCTGTTCAAGACGCGAAAGAGATATTGACTATGGCATCGTCAGCTATAAGTCCACAGGATACTTGCTCTGAATGTGGTGCTACTCTCTCAGCTACTCTGCGGCATTGCCCCACATGCCAGACAGACGCCGGTGCCCCGAATGTTCGGCGTTGCCGCACCGATGAGAATCTGAAAGCACTGGCTTCAAGGTTTGACGCGGCACAAGAGATAGCTTCTGCAAACGGATGTTCTAAGGAGTTCAGCGACTTAGAAGCTCTGATAAAGGGGAAATCCGGTGTTGTTGTCTCTATGCCAGCAGGGATTGCGAGGAAACTATTTGAGGATCCCAACTTCTTGTATAAGAACTACGAGCAGTTGTTGGGTGCCAACACTCGAAAGCCTGCAGATACCGACAATGATAGGCATCGATGTGCGGTAGGGGGATTACTGTTCGGAAGCTATGCGAATTACATTATTTATGGCGTGTTGTCCCTGACGAAGGAAGGTCTACCTACTTATGGTGACGTCCACTGTAGGCTGCGCTCTGTCACTATTGATAATCGCACTTCTTTCCTTGTAACGAATAGTTACAGATTCGTCCGGGATTATAGCATCGTTCCCGGGGATAAGTTACCAGATGGTTACATGGCATGCTGGCAAAACCGGCACAGTCTTGTTCTTGCGAAACTGGTGGACCGTCTTTCGGCCGGACAGACCGACTCTGATTGGCAGGAGATGCTCATTCATTCGGA
>JADFJC010000085.1 GCA_022566315.1 Planctomycetota bacterium | reverse complement strand
TAGTAACATCCTTGAGCCCGAAACCGAGAATAGACTCTATCATTCCATTAGAGTTCCATACCCACATCTGGTGCAGTTTACGAACCTTGTCGAGCTCATATTCTATCCAGGCCCCGTTTGGTTCATCGCCGCTAAGCCACATATCCGTCTCTACTATCGAGTGCAGGTCATTAACATCCAGTCCCGAGCCGTTGATGGTATTTTCAGGGCCCATACCTTCCTGGTCCGTGCTGGAAGCTGTGGCGGTTATGTTCTCGCCGGCAATAGGATAACCAACTGGCTCGGTCGTAAAGCTCCAGACTTCGCCTTTGAACTCTATTTGGCTGGTGGGTGGAGCATTGACTTCATCGACACGCCAGTAGTAAATCTTGTCAAAATCAAGGCGTTGGGCAGGAGTATAGCTGTTGGCATCCTGAGCGACAGCGCCGGTGGCATCGTTGACGTCGTTGAAATTCTGGCCAAAATAGACTTTGTGCCCGTTTGTTGGCGCTGCAAATTCTCCAGGCGTCCAGCTAAGTGTCACATCCCGGGGCACATCTGTCGCCTCATCATCCGGGTTGGGATCCCCAGCGGCCGATGGGTCGCCTAATCCTATCACATTCTTTACCCAGTTTCCGATGAACTCAGCACAGGTTAAACCTCTGTCGGCTAACCAGCCACTACCAGAATCTTGGTTGACAATAACGAGGTAACCGCCAGTCACTGTGTTGTGAAGAACCACAGGGTCGGCCTGTGCTTCGCCCGGGCCATCTGTGCCACCCGTAGATGCGAATATCGCAGCAACTTCCCAGGGGGCTACAACAGCACTGAGAACAACCGGTCTATCCGTCTCGACAGTGTTAGGGAGACTGGGTAAATATTCCTTACCTGTCGGTGTCACCGTCAACTGAGTACCATCAGCGGATACGATAATACCATCAGAAAGGTCAAGGATGTTCCCGGCACCAGCTCCACCGTTATCAGCAGATCGAGATCCACCTTCATACGACATGTAGGCAAACCAGTCGCCGACATTGATAATCATGTTTCCGTTATCGAGCCACTCTTCGGCACGCGAGCCATCCGGATTGACGTTTGGGAATTGATAGAGGACACTCGGTATAGTTCCGTTAAGCCAGATAATGTCCATTTCACCATCATTCGTATTCTCGTCAACCCATGCGCCAAATTCACCAAGCTGGGTGTCATCGAACTGCTGGATATCCTTGAACAGATTTCCAGTTAGGGCAATTATCGTGTCAACGTCCTTGAACTGCTCATCCCCATACCACCCGGGGTTAAATGGCCCGATGTAGAACGCTATGTCATTAGCCATAGCCGTCGTGCTAAATGCAAATGCGATTACGAATACCAACACTATATTTTTCATTTTTGTTCCTCCTAATTTTAACTGAAAACTTATAGGAAATTTCGCTCCGGCCACACACCGAAGCATCAACAAGGCAACCGCTAAGAACTTACTCCTTTCAGAACATCCTTAATCAATATAACTTTTTGGACTCGACTCTACCTCCTTTCTTCGAAGGTCCAACATCGGCTGTTAACTGATATGGATAGATTTCATCTGCCAGGCGCAAAGCCCAAGAAACTTTGCACTTTGCCCTTAATCTTGACCTTCCAGCCAGGACAGTTTGTATGCTTTGCCCAGGATTTTGTCCTAAGGAAAGCCAAAATCCACAAACTTCATCCACCTTATTTATACCAGATGAGCAACTCTCTCGTCAAGGGAAATCTTTCGACTTCATACTTCTAACGCCATCAAACAAAATCTAAAACTGGAGTAAAACGGAAGTCCTGAGCGAATAAACTTGTCCTGAGCTTGTGCCCAAGGTGCGTAGTCGAAGGAGCTTGCCCTGCCTGCCCTCCGTAGCTTTAGCGAAGGGGGGAGCACAGTCGAAGGTTCTAAATTCTAAATTCTAAATCCTTAATTCTCCATTCTCCATTCTCCTGTTCTCCTGTTATCTGTCATCCGTCATTCGTCAATCGTCTTTCTTCCTCTTCTGTCCTCTGTCTGTAGTATTTGCCCAATCATCCCATCTTTACTATTTTGAAGCAGTTTGACACATATCAGATCGTTTTTTTTCACCTTTCGCTCGGTTTTTTTCAGATGAACCATAAAATATCTTTCGCTTCGACCGCAAAGCTGCTCATCATCGTTTTCCAGCAAGATTTCAGCGATTTCGCCAACAAACTGCTGCCGGAACTTTTGGCCCAACTCTATATTTAAGCTATGAAGTATTCTTGAACGCTCTTTTACAACTTTATTATTTACAGTGCCTTGCATATTTGCCGCAGCAGTGCCCTTACGCGGCGAAAAGCTGAAAACATGCATTTTCGCAAAGCCGACATTTTTAGCCAAATCGACGGTTTGCTCGAAGTCAGCATCGGTTTCACCCGGAAAACCAACGATTATATCGGTCGTTATAGCTGGCCTGTCGAGCCTTAGTTTAGCTGACTCAACCTTTTCTCTGAATTTATCAGCGTTGTATTGTCTGCACATCTTTTTCAGGACCGCATTGGAACCGGACTGCAGCGACAAGTGCAGATGTGGCATAATGTTACGGTGTTTACAGAAAGTGTCGAGTAATCGTGGCGTTACATCCGCCGGCTCCAGCGAGCTTAATCTTATCCTTGTAAGATGCGGTATTTGCGCCATTTTATCGAGTAAATTAGCCAACTTATCGTTTCGCTGGTTAGGCCAATTTTTTCGTCTGACGCTTTCCTGGCCGTAAGCTCCGAGGAATACTCCTGTTACAACGATTTCCTTATGTCCGGCTTCTACAAACGATTGTGCCTCCCGAAGAACTGCATCGGCCGGTTTACTGTGAACAAAAGGCCGGGTTTTAGGTACAATGCAATAGGAGCAATATCCATCGCAGCCATCCTGGATCTTTAGAAAAGCTCTGGTGTGGCCCTTGAAGGAAGTTAAGGGCGGCAATTTCCGATAATCTTTTGATTCTTTTTTATACTTGATTTTAAAGCCGTTTTCTGCTTTAATTATAGTGTTAATATTTGGGTAGGATTGAGGGCTTTGGAAGCATAAAGCGGCAGCGTTGCCGTTGGCTATTTGGATTAGCGTGGCAGCAAGGTTTTCTCGATTTCCGATGAGATGGACATTTTTGACGGTGTTGTTTAATTCGCCGATTTGTACAGTTGGCAGGCAGCCGCAGACAACTACAACAGCACCAGGACTTAGTTTTTGGGCTTTTCGGATGCATTGCCGGCTCTTGGCTGAGGCAGTGTGAGTTACGCAGCAGGTATTGATAACAAACAGGTCGGGTTTTTTGGGTGGTTCTACATTGTAGAGTCCGAGTTGTTCGAGTAACTCTTGAATCTGCCGGCTTTCATATTGGTTGACTTTGCAGCCAAGAGTATTTATTGAAAAAGTTTTCATAATATGGTATAATCTATATTTGTTAGAACGGATTTACAAGGCTAATTGAAAACCAAGCGGGAGGTTTGTTATGGCTGCAGAAACCGGTACAGTTTGGGCGATAGATATAGGTAACAATTCCCTGAAGGCATTGTACTTGAGCACAGAGCGTGGTGTTGTTGAAGTAATCGGCTTTGACAATATCAGGCACGGCAAGATTCTTAGCGGAGACGGCGTGACAGATGCTGAGAGAGAAGAACTTGTTGCGTTGAGTTTGCGAAAGTTTGTCAATAAGTACGATTTGAGCATGGACGAGATAATTATTTCTGTGCCGAGTCAGAATAGCTTTGCACGGTTTGTGAACCTGCCGCCTGTCGAGGCAAAACGCATTCCTGAAATGGTCAAGTTCGAAGCTGTCCAGCAGATTCCTTTTGGCATTAACGATGTGCAGTGGGATTGGCAGTTGATGACGGAGCAAGACAGTCCTGAAATCAAGGTGGGTATTTTTGCGATTAAAAATGAAGTGGTCGATGCGGCATTAGAGCATTTCAGCAGAGAAGATGTACAGGTTGGCTACGTACAGATGGCACCGATGGCTTTGTACAACTATTTGTTGCACGACCGACCTGATTTGGTTACTTCCGACAAACAAGCGACTGTTGTTCTTAACATAGGTGCGGACAATACGGATTTGGTTGTCTGCACAAAGTCAGCGGTTTGGCAAAGATGTATTCTTCTTGGTGGTAATTCCTTTACCAGAGCGATATCAGATGCATTCAAACTTAATTTTGAAAAAGCTGAGAAGCTCAAACGTACGGCTCTTGTGAGCAAGTATGCCCGGCAGATATTCCAGGCGATGCGGCCGGTCTTCACGGATTTAGGCTCTGAGCTTCAGCGGTCGTTAGGCTTTTATAATAACTCGAATCCTGACACTAAAATAGTGAGGATTATCGCTTTAGGCGGCGGAACGAAGCTGCGAGGTCTGCTTAAATATCTACAGCAGACGCTGCAGATACCAGTAGAAAGGCCGGATTCGTTTAAGAGACTTGGGATGGGACCAGGGATCTCGCCGGCTAAATTCCACGAGAATGTCTGCGATTTTGGTATTGTCTATGGTCTTGCTTTGCAGGGATTGGGTATTGCCAGGATAGAAAGCAACCTTCTGCCGCGGAATATTGCCCGGTCAATGGCCTGGGCGAGCAAGAGCAAGTACTTTATCGCCGCAGCGTGTCTGCTGCTTGCGGTTTCAGCTATGTGCCTTGGGAGATACGGTTGGGACCGTATAAATTACAAGAAGAACAAGCTGGTCCGAGATAGAACTGGAATAATTCTTGACGATGTCCAGCAAGCTAAAGCAAAACTCCAGGCGATTGAACGTGAAGGTTTCGAGTCTGAAGCAACAATAGAAAAGGAGTTTGAACCTTTCAAATATCGTGAAATGATTCCGCGCCTGCATGAGATTATAATTTCAGCTTTGCCGAATGAGAAAAACAATCCCAAACAAGCTAAGCTCTATCAGGCCTTTGCCAATGGTAATGTGGAAGGGATTTTGGAGATTCCTCGCAAGGCCCGAGAGCAGATATTTATAACGAATATGTCAGTTTTCTTTTCCAATGACCTTGCCACGGCACAGTTTGGTGGTGCGGATTTGTTTCGAATGAGCCGCGGCACTCCCGGAGCCGGGGGTGATGAGTATGATGAGATGTACGACGAATACGAGTACGGAATGATGGAAATGGAGATGATGGGGGGGCAATATCAGTTTGCTCCGGGGATGTTCGGACTGGGTGGGCCAACTGCTGAGGAGAAGAAGCCCGGCTTTGTGATAACAGTAGCCGGTTACAGTCCGTATGGAAAGAACAAAAGTGAGTTGCACAAATTGATAGATCCTTCCGGCGTCAAGGGCAGGCCGGATAAATGGGGATTGGTTACTCGCTTATTGCACCTTGACGATTTTATTGTTGACGGCAATAGCCCCTTCGAGGTGTATAAGAGGACCGACCCTAACCAATTCAAGCTGGAAATAGGGGAAGTAAACTGGGAAGTTCAGATGCCTGTGGGGATAGGTATCCGGGATGTTAGATACAAGCCAACACCACCCGGGTCAACGCAGGAAGAAAGCGCGGAGTGGGTTTTGATTGACCCGATGACAAAGGAGACGATTAGTAAAATCGCTGAGTGGGACGAGAACGGAAGACCAAAGCTCGACCACAGGGGCATGCCTGTTCATACAGTCAACGACCATTGGTTCGTATTAAATGTTAAGTTTGTCTGGAGAGACGCGCCTGAGAGTGTCAGGGTGAAAGCTCCTGAAATACCTGCGTATATGATGGGGCGGATAGGTATGGTCAGTCCGGCTGCGCCGCAGAGTCCCCCTTCAGGTGGCAAAGAGTAACTTGACAACTGGAATAGAATAATTTTGTGAGCTAAAAAATGAATTTACCGAATTTCAAAGATATTTTACAGAAGTTAAGTGTTTTTAAGAATAACTTACCGCTGTTGCTGTCGGTTATTATAGTGCTGATTGGTGTACTTCTCTTGATCCCTACGCAGCTTATGAGCAGTAAACTCAAGGCGGAGATACAAACAAATAGTATTGCGATTGGCAAAAAAGTGCAGTACGAGACCGAAACTGCTGTTTCCCGTGAGGGATGGATACAAAAGGAGGAGCGTCAGCGAGAACATGCCAAAGATGCCAACGAGATAGCAGTTTTGGCCGAGCGAAGTACTCAGAGGGAATTATTAAGCTATGATATATTTCTTGACCCTAACATTTCCTCTACGCTGGTCTTTCAGGAGTTTGGCCAGCGGTATCGCGAAGCGATAGACGACCTACTTACCCGCGCAAATGCGGGTGGTTGTCCTACAGAGGCCGAGATAGAGAGAGGACTGGAGGAATCAGCAGTAAATTCCAGCTTGAGGCGGGGACGCTCTTATAGGGGTATGGGAAGTTCGGGAATGCCTTCAGTTAGACCTCCGGGAATGCCTTTGAGAGGTATTCCGGGTTCGAGAGGTCTTCCGGGGCGGTCGAGGAGGTTGGGCGAACTTGAGGGTATGATAGTTGACGAGATTTGCCGAGAGAGGGCGAAATCTATATCTGTTTATGCTAATCCGGCTGATTTGAGTGGATACGATTTCTGGGCAGATTATAGACTTGCGGTTGAACCGAATGAGGCCATCGGGGATTGCTGGTATTTCCAGTTAGCTTACTGGGTCACCGCAGATATTTTTGATACTATAAGTGCTGTGAATTCGGAGTATGACAGCGTTCTGACAGCGCCGGTCAAACGGCTTATGCTGATGAGTTTTAATATGGGTCTTAGGAGACCCGGGGCGGGCAGGAGGTTTAGGGGACGCGGGCGTGGAATCCCGCAAACAAACAGAGACGAAGTTGATAAGCCCACGTACGTTCTTTCTGTTGACGATGGGCTGACAATATCCTGCACGGGAAGAGTTTCCAATGATGCTAATAATATTGATGTTATACATTTTAATATTGCCGTTGTGATTAACACAAAGTCGGTTTTGCCGTTTATGCAGCAGCTTTGCAGTGCCAAGAAGCATAAATTCAAGGGGTTCTCCGGCGATGAGCTGGAGCAAACTTTTAAGCATAATCAGATAACTGTTTTGGAGACTAAGTTCAGGTCTGTCGAAGATGAACCTTACAGTCTTTACGATTACGGTGAAGATCCTGTGGTAGAATTGGATTTAATTTGCGAATATATCTTCAACAAAAAAGGTTACGAGGAAATTAAACCGGAAACTGTTAAGGAAGCGGTATTAAAGGCAGCAGCAGAAAAAGAAGCTAATAGTACAAGCCGGGTAAGGCGTTAGAAAAAATGTGAAACGGGTTTTGACCCTTCACTTCGTTCAAGGGCATGGATATGATTAAAATAGGCAGCTTTTTCGAAGAGCATGTAGAGAAGATGGTTTTGGTAATTGTTGGGATTGCGTGTGTCTGGCTTTTGATTACACGTGTTATTTTCAGTCCCAACAAGGTTTCGTACGGCGATAGGAAATACAGCCCTGGTGCAATCGATGATAAGGTGAACGAAGAGGCTCGGCTTTTAAAGAAAAAGATTAACACCCCGCCCGATGCCCCGAAGCCCTATAAGTCTAAACTTGCTGAGTTTGTTGCTCTGCTTGATTTGTCCATAGATATTGACGTTAAACTATGGCCACAGGTACCGTATGCGGTTGATGGGGTGATATCAGGAGGAGGGCAGTATCGTCTTCCTCGTATTGGTGAGGTCAACGACGTGGCGGTCGAGCACATCAGAGCGGTGGCTTATGTGCCTACCGATGTTATTACTCAGGAAAATCCTTATGATAAAGCTTCACATGAGCCGAATGATATTGACCTTGTAACGGTGGAAGCCAAGTTTGATATTGGGGGATTGTATGCGAGGTTTAAAGAAAGTTTTGTCGATGATGTGGACGAACAGTGGGCTGACCCGTGCCTTGCGAGGCCGATTTTTTCGGCTGTGCAACTGCAACGACAGGAATTGGGCGAGGATGGGAGCTGGGGTGATTGGCAGGATGTTCCCCGCAGCAAGATTGACCATTATGGGAGATTGTTTGAAGTTGTAGAAGATGCCGACAGCTTGCCGGCTGGCAGGCTAAAAGTGTGGAAGCTTCAGTTTGATGACCCGCAACTGCAAATAGACCTGTTGCAGCCGGAGGCTTATCAAATTGCATCTGCGAAAGAGGAGTGGTATCCTCCCATAATACATAGACAGTTCCTGGACATGCAGAGGAAAGAGACGATTGAGGAGAGGCGAAAAACCAGAGAAGAAGAGCAGGAGCGTAATGAAAGGTCAGACTCTCGGCGTTCGAGAAGATCCGGTTCAGGATTAGGATTCGGTACGGGGGGAAGGTCTAATAGGGGAACATCTGTTGGATTAGGTGGTGGAGATGGTATTTATGGGGGTGGTCAGGACACACGGAGAAGAGGCGGCAGCCGCACTGGGAGCAGCAGCCGCACTGGGAGCAGTAGAAGGCGTTCGACCGACGATGGCTTCTTAGGCCAAGGCCTGGGCCTCTCAACGGACAGGCGTACGAGAGGGAGGGGCAGAGGCAGAACGGATACAGGTGGAATTGAAGACTACATGATGCAGGGACTGCCGGGAGACAGACTCACTCGAAGAGGACCGTCGATGAACGACGTTTACGATGAATTTGACAAGATTCGGCTTACCTGGAGAACGGATTTGGAGAAGATGCGGGAGCCTCTGGTGTTCTGGGCACACGATGATACTGTTGAGTTGAAAAAGAGCTACCGATACAGAATGCGGTTAGGCGTTTTTAATCCGGTGGCGGGGACGAATCAGTTAAGCGAGCAGGACATGTCGCGGAAGAACGAAGTTATTTTATGGAGCGGGTTTTCCAATGTTACCGAGCCGGTAGAGATTCCGGGAAAGTTGTACTTCTTTGCACGGCAAATACGTGAGGCGGACAAAGTTGTTACGGTTCAGGTCTCCAAATATGTGATGGGGTATTGGCACAGTGAAGATTTTAAGGTGAGCCAGGGAGAAGTTATAGGTCGTGTTGTTGAGACCGAATCTAAAAGGCCCGAAACCGGCAGAGCAGGCAGAGCAGGCAGAGCAGGCAGAGCAGATTGGCGAATAAACCCTGTTGTCAGGCCTGAAGACAAGGCTGTGATCCCGGAGACGATTGATTATCGTACCGGAGCTGTTATGGTTGACGCTGTGACTGTGAATGACTGGTCGGGCAAGAGTCTGAGTACCAGGCGTTATTATGATATGCTTTACAGTTTTGATGGGACCGATATTGAGCACATGCCTGTCAGACAGGCATACTGGGCGACAGATGTGCAGTCTATATATAGTGTGATTGGCAGATTACAAAGAGAGCCGAAGGAGCCTTTGAAAGCCTGGAGTACAGGCGGGCGCAGACGGCGTGCGACGAGAGAGCTTGATGAGGGATATGACGACGAGTATTACATGGAAGATATGATGATGGAGGATATGGGACGACAACCTTATTAGTTTTTGATTCCGATGCTTGCCTTTGGCCTATTGTGAATTGCAGAATAGTGCATCTAAAATAGTGTTCATACAGTAGTGTTGATTGGGTGGGTCCCACCAGATGTTTGCTTTCATAATACCCTGTAGCATAAAAGTTTATATTCATTCTTTCTAAAATCGGGTTTGAATTGGGTTTGTTTTGCATAAAAAGTAGTCAAAACTTCGTAGGTTTTTCCGCTGATTACCCCCTATCTCGCTGTGAGCAGGGGCTTTTTTATGCCTGCTCTTTATCTCTCTGAACTCTTACTTATTGCCAATCGTATAATACTGTAGGACGGACCTAAGCGGGCCGAGGTGTATTGCCGTCCTTCTTGCACTTCCCGGCCCGCTTTTTAATAATAGAGCTTATCTATGCCCCTGCTTCTATCACTCCCCTTTTTTCCTCCAAACGGCGGCAGGGGCTTTTCATTTGCTTTCGCTCCCCATTATCACCTGTGCTTATACTTGCCCCATTTTATAGCACAATATCGCGAGTAATCTTGCTTGGTTTTGGTCAATTTCGCCTGTTTTGTACATAGTATCTTAGCTCCCTGTACAATCCTATAGTCCATTTTCTGCTCAACAACAGCAATATCAAAGGGCCATAGGGTCCCGGATTAGCTTCCTGCGCCGATGGGGCACATCAATTTGGCGCCCGTATTTCCTCAGTTCAATCACCGCAAATGGCAGAGCCTCTATTGCCGGATAATCCCCTGACTCAAGGGTCACTACCTCGCTCGGCTCTATCTCACCCAGATAGTTTTTTGTCTTACTGTCTTTCAGTTTCAACTGTCAGCTCTGAATTGAATTTCTATAGTAATTACCGCTCCTTTACAGTCGCGGCTCTGAATTTAATTTATAGGGGAAGAAGAAAGCATTCCTTGCGTTTGCACCCCACGGCACAGGACCGTGGGCTAAACAGAAAAAGAAATCCTTTCCTCGTTGGTGAAAGACGGTATCTGGATTCCCGCTCCTTCGACTTTGCTCAGGACAGGTTTCGCGGGAATGACAATTGGTGGGGCAAGCCCCACCCTACAAAGCTGGATTCCCGCTCCTTCGCGGGAATGACAACGTCGTCGTGCCGACGACGGCTAAACAAGAACCCCGCAATAATACCTATTACCTAAGGCACAGGGGCATAAAATTGCGGGGCTAAATATAACGGCATAAACACCAAGGCAGGTGATTTTGTTTGTCCGGATGATAATATTATTGATTAGTCAATAGTCATACGGTTTTTTGCCCTGTTTTACTCGGCAATTCGTCTGCATCTGACGCAGGGTGTTGGTTAAGAGTTCGGCCAGTTTTTTGTCGCCCATATTTTTTGCCTGCTCAGCCGATATCGGCTTGCCGTAGCAGACCGAAATCGAGCCTGGCGAAAACAGCTTCTTATGCCTCGGCCAACACTCGAAGGCCCCGTCAATCACAACCGGCACAACCGCCGCCCCTCCACGCCTGCACAAAAGACCAAAGCCCGGCTTCAACGGCGCAATCTTACCATCGTGCGTACGAGTCCCTTCCGGAAAAAGACAGACTCCCTCACCTTTTTTGAGTTTGCCGATGATCTTCCTCATCGCGGATATGTCCGCTTCGCCCAGCTTTACCGGCATTGTATTCATCGAAGAAATCAACAGGCGGAAGAACCAATTGGAAAAAAGCGAATCACGCGCAACAAAGCCCGAAGGCCTCTTCAAAGGCCCCACGCAAAATATCGGGTCAAGATAGCTCTGGTGGTTACTGACTAATATAAAAGCACCTTTATCAGGGACATTTTCTCTGCCGTAACTACGCACTCGAAAAAACAAAATGCAAAAAACTCTGCAAATCCAGCGCCCGTGCCAGAACCATACTGCCTTTAGTTTTTCTTTAAGCATTTTTCTTTCACACAGCTCAAAAGCTTTTCAACAACCTCTTCTATACTCAAATCGGTCGTATCAACAACAATAGCATCTTCGGCTGGTCTTAATGGCCCGACCGTTCTGTTCTCGTCGCTTTTGTCCCTTTCTTCGATGGCCTTTTGTATTTGCTCAAGGCTTTGGTCGCCGCCTTTGGCCCGCAGCTCAGCTTGTCTTCTTCTTGCCCTCTCGAGAGAATCGGCTATCAGATAAAATTTTATATCAGCGTCGCTGAACGCCACCGTGCCCTGGTCTCTTCCTTCGGTAACTATTTTTTGCCAGCCTGATGCGAATTGCCTTTGCATTTCCACTAATTTCTCTCGCGCTTTTGGCGAAGAAGCGATATACCGGGCATTGGCGGTTATCTGCGGCTGGCGTATCTGCTCGGTAACGTCAATTCCGTTGATACAGACGACCATTTTGCCATCTCTGAGAGAGAATTGAAATTCGCTCTTTTCCATAACTCCGAGCAGCTTGTCTTGGTCGCTCATATCGACCTCGGCCTGCATCGCAGCCAACGTTACAGCCCGATACATCGCACCGGTATCGAGAAAGCTCGCCCCCAGCTTCCGGGCTAACAGCCGAGCCGCGGTACTCTTACCGCTGGCCGCAGGACCATCAATTGTAATAATCATTTCCGCCATCTCATTGAGGTTTCCATTCGGCGTTCTCTTTATACTCCATTAACTCCACAACCGCACCGTCTTGGGTTTTATAAAAACCAACGACAGCAAATCCAACGTCGAAAGGCTCTATAAGCACCTCCATACCCTTACCAGCTTTCGCCAGATCGGGAACCGAAAAGGCTATGTGCGGCTGGGTGCGGACAGGACCCTCAACCGGTGAGTCCGGCTCAAATCTTAGCCACTCGATTCTGAAAGGGTGTTCGTTAGGATTGGTTACCCATACACGCGTCGCTGCAACAAAATCTTCGCCCTGATGCTTCTGAACCGTAACCAAACCAACATGGTCAAATTTCAGCATACTATTTTTCCCAATTTTTTGGTTCGACTGATTTATACTACAAGCTGCAAACATTACGCCGCCGCATACTAATATAAATATAAGTCTATTCATTTCTCAACCTTTCCAGAGACCGTTCTGCTTTTTGATTTTTTCAGCCTTGACAACAACAATACTCGTATCATCAATCTGTCTGGCGAGTCCCACAAACCGCCTTCTGTATCCGAGTATATTTTTAATCAACTGCTTTGCCGAACCTGCGGTAAATTTCTTTGCGGTCTCTAACAAATTTTCTCTGCCCCATAATTCGTTATCGAAGTTGGCTGCATCGATCAGCCCATCGGTATAAAACAGCAGACTGTCACCATCTTTTAACTCAACGGTTTCAACCTCATATTCAGCCTGTGGATCGACTCCGAGCACAAGTCCGCCCTTTTCCAGGTCCATAATTTGCCCGTCCCTTATCAGCACCGTCGGCTCATGCCCGCAATTGCAGTAGGTTATAGTCCCTTTTTCAGCATCGATAACTGCGTAAAAAAATGTGATAAACTCACCTTCACTGCACTCACCGCAGATCATTTTATTAAGCCTGCTCGTAATTGCCTCTATGGCCTTGCCGCCGCCTTCGATATCCGCATAAGCCCGCACGGCACTTCTAAAACAGCTCATCATAAGCGCAGCCGGCATCCCTTTACCCATCACATCGGCAATCGCCACCGCAATACAATTGTCACTTACTGTAAGAAAATCGTAAAAGTCACCGCCCACATCAAAGCATGGAATATACGCAGCCGCTATATCCAGACCCGGTATCTGCGGAGGCCTTTCCGGAATCATCTTTCGCTGAATAAGACCTGCCAACCGCATCTGCTCGGCCATATGTGCGCCTTCAATCGCCTCCGCATACAGCCTGGCGTTGGTTATCGCAACCGCACATTGCGAAGCAACCGCCCTGGCAAGGTTAATATCATCTTCATAAAAGCGCTTAGGTCTCGGACTGTAAAGCCGAAGCACACCAATCGCCTGGCCTTTGAACTGCATCGCAACGGTAAGCTGGCTGACAAGACCCTCTTTGATTGCAGCCTCTTTATATTTGACCCTGTCATCGAGACGCATATCGTCCAGCACAACCGCCTGGCCTGCAAACGCGGCTTTAACCACGGTATCATTTTTCGAGACCACTCCTTTGCTGCGGTATTCTTCGCTGAGTCCGTAGGTGCTTCGCATTTTCAAATCGCCGGCCTCTTCATTCAGCAGCCGAATCGAGCAGGCCTTGACCCCGACAATCTTCACCGCCGCCTCGGCCAACTTATCCAGCACCTCCTGAAGCGAAAACTCTCCGGCCACCAGCGTGGTAAGCAGATTTATCAGCTCATCTCTTTCTATTTGTTTCTTTGTCTTTTTCGCCATAATAATGTTAACCAGCCGGATTATACTCGAATTACCGCTGTTGGTGAAACCCAATCTGTTCAACTATTACGCTCTTGTGTTAGAAAAAGTTTCAAATTACTATAGAATGTTGTTAATTTGGGAACACAATACGATATACGCACTACGATAAATGCTTGCTAAACGTATAATTTTCATCGGCCGAGTCCAGGGCGTCGGCTTTCGCTTCACCGCCCGCAGGGCGGCAAGTCGCCGTCAGTTGACCGGCTTCGTCCGCAACTTGTGGGATGGCACCGTCGAGATGCTCGCCCAGGGGCGCCCTGAAGATGTAGATGACTGCATACAGGACATTAAAGAATATTTTGCCGGCTATCTTAAAGAAACCAAAATCGAAGAAATCCCCCCCGACCCGAGGTACACAGACTTCAAAATCACCTTCTAACCTACCCCCTCCACTATGCTACATACACAATACGATACTATTCTCCGAGATGTCGGACGACACCGCGTTTGCGGGGCACAACAAGGTCCGCCGTTCTGGCCGGCTGGTCTTCTTTAATCTTGTAATTAACGTCCATTATCTCGATAAACTCCGCCGTGTACTCCTTTAACACGCCGCAGTATTCAACTATCTTATCGCCCTTAATCATCTCAAGCACAACCTTATGGCCGATATATCTTTCCAGCAAAGGCTCATAAGAAGTCCCTACCGAACCCATCAGCTCCTGCTTCATCTGGGAGACGTACTTATCCTGAGAGCTCAGCACTGCCCCAGCCGGCGTTGCTTTCTTTGCCTGACTGATTAACAGATTCACTATCTCCATCACCGAATCTCTTACTGTTTTGAAAACGTTTTTTATTTTTCTCCTAAACCTCCGCAGCACAGTCGGATGATACGTCCTCTTTAATTCTTTTTCCCTCTCTTCTTTATTATGTTCATTTAGTTCATCGTGAAAGCGAATCAAAACCGCAATATTAGGATATTCGTACTTATATAAGATATAGCTTGTCTCATCGTGTCCTTCTTCGTCTTTGTATTTTTCCGGATAAACAAATTCCAGCCCTGTATTTTCCACTCTCAATGTGCCCCATATCGCCTTGCCGGATGTCTCCTCTAACGTTACCCTATTCTGCGAAAAATCCTTCAAGCATTTATCTCTGCTTCTTTTTCTGACAAAAGCGCCGACAGCCGTGGCTAAGACAATAAAAATTATGGTTATAGCTGTATAAGGTATCGTTACAGCAAATATATAAGGCATCATAGACTACCCCTTAAAAATCCCCCCAAATTTATTTGGAGGGTGGTTCTTAACCTTAAACCTTCGCTAATATGACGGTGTAATTTTTGCCGTAAAACTCGGCGCATTTCGGGCAGGTAGTATAGAAAAAGTACATCTTTTTAATCTCTCTGGCCTTTGTTTTGACGTATTCTTTCATTTCTTTCGCCCACTGCCCGGCGTTTTTGTATGGCCCTTCAAAAACCTTCGTCAGAAAAGTCCCTGATATTTTCTTCATCTTTGCCCCCGGCACCTCTTTAGCCACTGCGATGTAGATATCAGCTCCCCAGAGAGATTTCTCATCTGATAGCATAACGGGCGTCGGCACAAGAGCATCGGCCTGCTTAATCATTTCCATATTTTTTACCATCACTTTTGCGAAATTCAGCGGGATGTGAAAAAAACTTCTGACATGGTCTTTAATGAATAATTTATCCTGAAAGGTTATCTCTTTTTCATCCCACGGCCCGGGATCAAATCGCGGACAGCATCCCGTCTCCGATTCTTCATAAAGCTTACCCATAACTATCACCTCACTTTCCATTCACTTTCTATAATAACAATAACAGGATTTTTGCAAAAGTGCAGCCCTTTATGCCGGATAACCCACTGTCTGGGCGAAGAGCACACGTTGTTCAGGCCGTAGTTTAAACTCCTTGGCTGTGTTCTTCTTATCGCAATTGTGGAAATGGGCGGCCAGGCCTTGTGAGGCCGCGAACAAATAGACGTTCCCGGCAATCAGACCCGTGGCCACGTAATAATAGGACTTCTGTACCTCCTGCTCTCTCAGTCCCGGCTCCTGAAATGGTGCTTTTTTGTATTTAGCGATATCCACGACGTAGAAGATATTTACCGGTGCCCTGGCCGCGGCGCGCCTGCCGGACCTCCTGCGAAAGTCCCCTGCGACAACGGGCATCAGACGGTGACCAAGGGCCTCATAATGATAGACTCCTTCGGGCAAGGCAACATAAAGGTCGATTTCCTGCGAGTTACTGGCCGATGCGGCTGTTCTTCCCGTCCCTCCGGCAGACGGCCCCTTCGGGCGATTCACTCCGAACGCCGCCCACAGGAGATTAGACAGCACCTGCTCAGGAAGTTTCTCCGAGCTGATGTTGCGGATAGTCTTTCTTTCCTTAAGAGCCGCTAAGACGGACTTTCCACCCTCCGTCTGTGGTTTCGCAAGCTTAATCGGTTGCAGCCCCTGTGCGAAACTGGGCGCTGTTTTTGTCACGGCGGAGCGTGCCGCAGCCGGGCCGGCCAGCACCGACAAAGCCGGCAAAGTCTTTAAAAATGTTCTGCGATTCATCTTATTCTCCTTTTCTGCGATTTTTTCTTTTCGGTGTTGTAAAAGACATGCACCGCGCAATCGACCGCCCTGAGTTTCATCACCCGGGCCGTTACATTATGAGCCCTCTGCCCCAAAAGAGCAAACACTATCTACTTTTGAACATTTTGTTATAAAGTCGCTTTCGTAATGTTCACCGTATTGGGCAAATACTTTTCCCATTCATTTATAAATTTGTATTCCAAAACCAATTCTTTGACTCTCGAAAACTTTTCCAAAACCATAACATATATAAGATCAAATATTTCATCGACTACTTCCAGTGTTTCTCTAGCTGTACTGTATGATTTATTAAAGTAATCTAAGTCATTTATACGATTAACTTTCCAGGGGAATGGTCCCCATGGAAAGGATAAACGATGGAGCGACGATTTGAAGTACGCAAACGGGAAATTCTTAAAGAAGCTGAGGTAAAACCACAGGTGTCCAAAGGCATGTTGAAACGGTTGGAGAAATTCTCTGAACCATTCGTGACCAGTCTGAGAAGATCGGAGCCGAGGGAACATGCTCAGGTCTATATCGCAGGGTTGCTGTCGGATTTGGAAAGGAAAAACGTCGAATCGATTGCCTATCGTCATGATCAGGAGCGTGTGAATCTGCAACGGTTCATTGGCTCGGCGACATGGGAGCACCAGCCTTTGCTGGAAGAGTTGGCCTGTCAAGTGGGCTCGGAATTGGGTGAAGACGATGGTGTAATCGTCTTTGACCCTTCTGGGCACGAAAAATGTGGCAACGATTCGGTGGGTGTGCAGCGTCAGTGGCTGGGACGACTCGGCAAAGTGGACAATGGGCAAGTGGCTATCTACATGGGCTATGCTTCTCGTAAGGAACATGCGTTGGTGGATATGCGTTTGTATCTTCCGAAAGACTGGGCTAAGGATAAAGCCCGTCGAAAGAAGTGTGGTGTTCCGAAACAGATTCGCTATCAAACGCGTCATGAACTGGCATTGGATATGCTGAAGAACAACGGCAGATATTTGCCTCATGCCTGGATAGCAGGAGATGATGAAATGGGCCGTTCGAGCCGTTTTCGCAGGGATTTGCGGGCTTTGGGTGAACGGTATCTTCTGGCTGTACCTTCGAATACCAACATCCGTGACATGGAAGTTGAACCTCCTGCATACGGTGGACACGGTCAACCTCCGAAGCGACCCTTTCAGCGTGTCGATCTGTGGCGTGATTCGTTGGACAAAAATGCCTGGGCGCGGATTGATGTCCGAGATGGCGAGAAGGGACCACTGGTGTTGGAAGTGGTCAAAAGACGTGTTGTGGCGCGGACGGAACGGAGTTACCGCGATGTCACGGAAGAACTTTTGGTAGTTACGCGTTCTCTGGATGAGAACGGCAAGATGAAGTACGACTATTATCTTTCCAATGCGCCTGCGGAGACGCCCCTGAAGGAATTTGCCCGTGTGGTAAAAGCTGAACATCGCGTGGAGGATTGCCTCAAGCGTGCCAAGAGTGAGGCAGGTCTTTCGGATTACGAAGTACGCACTTGGGCAGGTTGGCATCATCATCAAACGCTCTCACTTATTGCAACGTGGTTTTTGATTTGTGAAACACGCCGGGGGAAAAAAATATACTCCGGCACTGACAGTACCCCAGGTTCGCATTATGCTGGATATGCTGTTGCGACAAGAGTGCGAT
>JADFJC010000201.1 GCA_022566315.1 Planctomycetota bacterium | reverse complement strand
TGTCTTCTGTCTTCTGCCTTCCGTCTTCTGTCTTCTGTCTTCTGTCTTCTGTCTTCTGTCTTCTGTCTTCTGCCTTCCGTCTTCTGTCTTCTGTCTTCTGTCTTCTGTCTTCTGTCTTCTGCCTTCTGCCTTCTGTTTTCTGTCTTCTGTCCACGGCGCCTGCTCATTAATCCGATGTTGCTTCTTTACAAACTAAGCAATGTTCAGTATTATAGCCGACGTAAAGGCCGATGTAGCTCAATGGTAGAGCACAGCTTTCGTAAAGCTGAGGTTGAAGGTTCGACTCCCTCCATCGGCTTTGGCCCTTATTGGCATTGTCTGTCGGCCGCTATGGATGTAAGGACTGGTAAAGAAATTAGGTTTCGTTTTTGGCTGAGCGAGGACAAGGCTGGCAAGGAAGCAAAACGCAGGACTACTGGTTGGTAGTCTGAGTTTTGCTGAGGCCGCCAGCCGAAGCCGCAGCCAGCCAAAAATGGAAGATAATTTATTTACAAGTCCTAAAGCGTTAGAGAGGTGAATCCAATGGAGTGTTTGAATTGTAATAGCGAAATGATGAACAATTTGGTTCAAACCAAGAATGACCAGATTTCCTACGATATATGCGAGGCTTGTGGAAGCCTCTGGCTGGATGCCGGTGAGCTGGACAAAATGGCGTTTAAGGTGGAAGGAAGTATCGAGTATTCCTCAAAAGACAAGATTGAGGGTGATTCCGAATCATCGAAGAAGTGTCCGAGATGTGAGGACACTGCTTTGGACAAGGTCTCCTTTATTGGCAGTGATATAGCTTTGAATCGCTGCAGGAATTGCCGAGGCTTTTGGCTGGATGGGGGCGAGCTTGATCTAATCAACAAAGAATTAGAGGAAATAATGCCTGTTGAGGGCAAGGGGTTTTCGGAGTTTGTGAACAATCTCCACTTGCCCTATTGGTACAAACGAGTAAGAAGAAAGAGCAGCGAGACCGATTTTGACATAGAAGTCCCGCCAATCAAGGGCGCTAAATTGAAATCGGAGACCGAGTACGTATGTCCGGCTTGCAGCGCGAAGCTGAATCTATATACCATTTTCCGAATCGAGTTTGAAGGCTGCCCAAAATGTAAAGGCGTCTTCCTGGATAAGGGCGAATTGAGGAAGCTGAAAGACAAGGCGACAAAGGGCTCCTGGAAGACGCTAAGATGGATGGATGATGAAGTTGAAGCTATGGATAAGGCCAACGCGATGCCGTCGAACCGCCAGTGCCCCAAGTGCGAAGGAGTCAAGCTTGTCTCAGCATCTTTTGGTGATTCCAAGATATTGGTGGATTGGTGTCCGCAATGTAACGGCACCTGGCTGGATAGAGATGAGTTGCAGGCAATAGTTGAATTGTTGAGCAGCAAGTTGAACCGGCTTTCTTCGACTGAGATGAAGAAGCTGGTATATCAGGAGATAAAAGAAATCTGGGACGGCCCCGAGGGCAAAATCGCAGAAATATTGGATGCCAAAGCGGCAATTTCCGCTCTAATAAATATCACAATATTCGAGCACCCCTCACTGTGTAACCGCCTTATGCGATTCAGTAACATGATACCTATCAGATGAGCGACCTCGCCGCCAGGATAGCAAAAGTCTTTAGAAAAGATGAAGAATAGTAGAACCAAACACATTGATTAAGAGGTAAGCTATGTACTACAGAAAAACTTCCACGGCTTTGAAAGTAACCTTTCCGATAGTCATTTTTTTAAGTTTATGGATGCTTTTCAATTTATGTTCCTGTCATGACCTCGCAGGTGCTGATTCAAACCGGGCAGGAGCAGACGGCCTGGAGTTGCGCGTGATGAGTTTCAATATTCGCTATGGCTCCGCTAATGATAAACAGAACCACTGGAAAAATCGTCGGGAAATGGTTTTTGACGTCCTGCGCAATCATCACCCCGACGTTGTGGGTCTGCAGGAGGCGCTGGATTTTCAGATTGCCGAAATCCGCAAGGCACTTGGCGAATACGGCCAGATAGGTGTTGCCCGTGAAGACGGTAAAACCGATGGTGAATACTCTGCACTCCTCTATCGGCTCGACCTTTTTGACGTGGATGAATCAGGGACATTTTGGTTTTCCAATACTCCGGAAGTTCCCGGCTCAAGCCACTGGGGCAATGCCTGTGTCCGCATCTGCACCTGGGCAAGATTTGTCGAAAAGAAATCAGGCAGAGCTTTCTATATCTTTAACCTTCACCTGGACCACGTTTCCCAGCCTTCCCGCGAAAAAAGTGCGGTACTGCTGGCCCAACGTGTTCACCAAAGAAAGCACAAAGACCCATTTGTCGTAACAGGCGATTTCAACACCGGCGAGAACAATCCGGTTGTGATGTATCTGAAAGACGAGGCTCCACTCGCTGATAAAAATGGACGCAAATCTCACAATCCTGTTCCAATGGTTGATACATTTCGCGTGCTGCATCCCGATGCCAAAGATGTTAGAACCGCCCACGGGTTCCGGGGAAACCGAAAAGGCAATAAGATTGATTATGTCTTCACACCGTCGAATGTGAAAGTTCTCGAAGCGCAAATACTGTATGACAACGTCGATGGACGTTATCCATCCGACCACTTCCCGGTTACCGCCACGCTCCGTCTGCCTGCGGCCGGTGAGCGCTGAGCAAGTTGCTCACAAAAGAGTAGATACAAAAAAGCCTTCGGGCGAGGCCAGCAAATGTTGGAATAAATTATCCCATGCGCTTCTGCATACGCAGTTCAGCGTTCTGGCTGAGCAGCAATTTCTGCAGCGCCTTGACATCGAGCTTCCGCGGCGGGACATTTACCTTGGCCGCCATCGCCGCTGCACAACCTGAAGCGTGCCCGATTGCCATCGCACCGCCCATCGCGCGAGCAGACCAGAACGGGTTCTGCTCAGCCGAGATGCAGCGCCCCGCCAGCACGAGGTTCTCCACCCCCTGCGGGACAAGTGCGCGATAGGGAATATCGAACCCCTCATGCTTGAAGAAATATCGCTTGCCCTGGTATTCCATCGGGTTCGAGCTGATGGCGACCACATCGCCAAAGCGTGTGCCCTGAATAGCATTCTGTACAGTGAGGACGTATCCGCCGAGTATGTGGCGCGTCTCACGAACACCGATTCCGGTGGCTGTCTGCATAAGATAGATCGAACCCATACCTGGCTGGCTTCGCTTTTTCTGAACCTGCTCCCACAGCTTCAATCGCGTCTCGATTTCAGCCCTTGTCAAGGTCTCGACATCCGTCCCGTCACCGCTGAACGCCGGCCCCCATTTTACAACCCTATTGCCGATACGGATACCGCCTTCTTTGGCGTCCGGGGGCAGTCCCCCTAAACGATACATCAGGGTCATACGTAACAGGTCGCTTTTGGCGGCGGGACTCTTGACAACAGACGCGCCGGCCCGCGCCGCGATGTCGCCGTCGCCCGTGGCGTCAACAACGATATCAGCGGCAATAGCCTGCCGGCCGGACTTGGATTCCACGATCACACCCGTCACTCGCGAGCCGTCGAGCATGGGCCCAACGACCCAACTGTGCAGGCGCAACTCCACGCCCTCCTTCTTTACCATATTCAGGCTCGCGACCTTGGCAGCCTCCGGGTCGAAACCCACGCAGTAGGGTATGTCCCCGTTGGCAACGTCGTGCTGGAATTCTTTGGCATAAGGGTCGGCATCAGCCACTCCGCCGAGACGCACGATTTCACCGATGTACTCGGCCGGAATGCCTTTGACGGTCTGCAGCGCCTCGGGCGGCCGCTGGTTGCGGAAGCCGTTGTAGCAGGTCATCAGCCCCGCTGTCCCGTTGCCGCCCAGGAACGGATAGCGTTCGATCAGCAGCGTCTTAGCCCCACTGCGGGCTGCTGCCAACGCCGCTATGAAGCCACCGGGACCGCCCCCGGCAACTATCACCTGGTAACGAGCAACAATAGGCGTTCGCATCTCTTCGCGATACACGCCCGTCGCGGTTTGCTCAACGGCTGAGACTGTTTTAACAGATGATAAAAGGCCGCCGGAAGCTACTGCACCGCCCAATGCTGCACCCATAAATTCACGCCGCCCAATATTACCCTGGCTCTTTACAACTTGTCTGTTTTTCTTGTCTTCTGACATAGTATTATTCCTCCATATTCTCACGTGTTAAATTAAGAACCTGCCCTTCGTTCATTTCCCACTAAGGGTACTAATTCAAATTCTTCTTGCATTTGTCTAAGCTCACAGTTAACCTTAAAACCGAACTGTTAAAAAACAGAACAGCAGAATGTTAATTTTTTCAAAACAAGAAAGTAGCGAAATTGAATATTATAAGCAGTTTCAGGGAGAAAGCAAAGGGGAAAAATCTATCGGTTGTTTTGCCGGAGGGCAGAGACGAGCGGATAATTCAGGCTGCCCGCAGACTTAAAGACGAAGATATCGCTCAGCCGATTGTGCTCGGAAAACCCGAGCAGATCGAAGCGGCGATTGAAAAAGCCGGCGTCAATCTCGACGGCATCAAAACTATAAATCCGAAGCAAAGCGATAAACTCGACATTTATGCGGAAAAATACAGCCGCCAAAGAGAGGGCATTTCTCCAGCCGTAGCAAGACGTATAGTCGTCAAGCCGTTGTTCTATGCAGGGATGATGGTGGCTTGCGGCGATGCCGATACCGCCGTTGGTGGTGTTGCCAGCGCAACCACAATCCTTATTCAGGCTGGTGTCCTGACCGTAGGTTTGGCCCCGGGAATCAAAACTCCTTCCAGCTTCTTTCTTATGGTTATTCCCAATTTCCTCGGGGAAAAGAACAAACCCTTCATTTATGCCGATTGCGCCGTTAACATTGACCCTACGGCCGAGCAATTAGCGGACATAGCTTTGGCTTCTGCTGTAAGCGCAAGGAGAATCTTAGGCCAGGAACCTCGCGTAGCTCTGCTGTCGTTCTCCACCAAGGGAAGTGCTTCCGGTCCAAGCGTGGACAAAGTCAGGGAAGCTCTCAAAATAGCCCGCGAACGGCGGCCCGACCTGGCT
>JADFJC010000084.1 GCA_022566315.1 Planctomycetota bacterium | reverse complement strand
ATTCTGGCAGGTTTGAAGGTTGTGCCGTGTCGGAGGGTAAACATCAAGCACGACGACCCCAGCTATCTCGAGTTGCTGGTTTGTTACAATACGCAGCGGGTAAAAAATCGTGCGGAGCAGCTGCGGGAAACACTTGTTAAAACCGATCCCTATGAGGCGTATCAAAAATTGATCGACTATCGCAAGAAGCAGGCAGAAGTCAAAGTCGAAACGATTAGCGTTGGCACAAGAGGTCAGCGAAAAAAAATAACCAAAGTCAAGTTTCCGATGGTTGAGAGGATAAAAGAAGTTGTGATGTTTGAGCGCCGGAAAAGCTGGCCGTTGTGTGTTCGGGCAGTTCATTACGCACTATTGAATAAGCCTTTACTTCGCAATACAAAGAAAAAAACCAGGTACTGCAACAATCTCGATAGCTATAATGATACATGCAATTTATTGGTTCGGTTGAGGCTGAGCGATGAGATTCCAATGAACGCTATCGAGGATGAAACTCGACCGACAACGGAGTGGAATGTTCATAGTAACCCCCAAGATTTCGCACGCGAAGAGTTGAATAACTTCCTCAAAGGTTATCGCCGCAACCTGCAGCAAACACAACCGCTGCACATCGAAGTTGTCGCCGAGAAGCTGACAGTCAAGGGGATTATTCGCCCGGTGTGTGGCAAGTATAACATCCCCTATACCATAGGCAGAGGCTACTCTTCTCTGCCGGCACGTTATGAGATAGTGCAGCGTTTTAAGCGAAGCGGCAAGGATCGTCTCTGCTTGCTTGTGTTAGGCGACTTCGACCCGGAGGGGGTCAACATTGGCGAAAGCTTGTTGCAGTCAATACGCGAGGACTTCGGGATAGAAAACGCTCAAGCTGTACGGGTTGGCTTGAAGCCTGAACAGATTGCACGATTCAACATTCACGATAACAACGTAGAGGCTAAAAAGAAATCGCCACGATATAAAGCTTTTGTCGAGCGTTACGGCAGAAAGGTTTTTGAGTTGGAAGCGTTATCGCCTACACAACTGCAAACTATTCTGACGGAGGCCATTGACAGCGTCATTGATGTCGAAGCATTTAACGCTGAGCTTGAGGCTGAAAAATCAGACGCAGCATATCTCCAGGCAGTTCGTGAGCGGATTTACGAAAACGTCCTGGGCCTGATCGACGAAAATGAGAGTACGCAACTTGATACTGATGACGATGTCGATTTTTAGGAAAGCAAGGAAGGAATGATATGGGTATAAGATTCACTGAAACTGAGAAATGGGCAGACAAATTATTTCGAAAGTGGAAACCTGAAACAAAGTTACTGTTTCTTTTTATCGTAGCTGCCCGGAAAACAACCGGAACTTAAAATTGATTTTGGCCGTGCCGTATCGGTCGGGCCTGCGGGCAATATGGCGGCATAAGTCGGCGGCCTCGTAGCCGACATCCGTGAAAGACGCAAGGCCGCGCACCCTACCTTGCGCCCCGACAAAATCGGGGACTCCATCAGGGACAGGAAGTCGAGCAGATACGGACGCTCAGAATGGTGAAATGTCCCTGTGCTAAAAGCCCGCCGACGGCGACAAGGCAGAAGAAGCATCTTAAATAGGTAGGGTGCTTCTGCGCCACCTCCGGCTCTAAGGCAGTTTTAGTAAAGCATTCTTCATTAGCTAAGAAGGGAATGGGTTAACGTGAAATTAAGTTTTAGGAGAATAGTTATGAATGATATGAGCGAAAACAAGATTGACCTGGAAGATTTGGAGAGAGCCGTTACTGAGACAACCGGCTCAAAAGCTATCGGCCAATTTGTAAAACAAACTCTTGAGGCGGGTCTGCAACTTCGTATCGGGATTCTTCGTGAGCAAGCAGGCAATGCGATGCTAAAATACCAACAAGCCGGCAGGCGAATGTCTGCAAGACTGCCGTATGGCTGGCAGGCTGACCCGGGCGACCCTGCCAGGATGATACCCTGTGAATACGAGCTGGAGGTCGTCGGGAAGATCAAGGCTTGGCGAGAGGAAGGACTGAGCCTGCGGAGGATTTCTGACAGACTCGGCACCGAAGGCTATCAGCCCAGGAAGGTAAGCAGAATGTTCAAGGGCCGGACTGTGCAGATTAAAGGCGAATGGCGGCACGGGTTGATAAACTCGATACTCAAACGCCCCACACGCGATTGAGGGCTGTCTTGAAACAAAGATGAGGGGAAAGGCACCACTTCGTCCCTGAAAATGCTCCTGACAGAACACAGCAAGCTCATACAGCATCTCAGAGAGTCGTTAGAGTCTGATTTAGAAGCGAAAAGTAATGATGATCCGAGTACAGTTAGAAAAAAAATTGAAAAATAGAAAAATAGTTCTTGACTGAGGTGCGGAATATCGCACAATAGAGATTATGTCTATGCTAAGAGATGCCATTATTGAGCGAATGACGGAGCTGAAGATAAACACTAACCAGCTGTACGAAATGCTGAAAGATAAAGATACAGTGCCACGGCGAACACTTTATGACTTCATCTCTGGAAGGTGCTATACAAGTTCACGAGTTGTATCGGAAATAATGGAAAAGCTGGGACTGGGCATAAAGAAAAGCAAACCCAAATTTAAACGGAGGCCAAAAAAATGAGACTGTACAAAGAGCACTACACAGACAAAGACGGCAAACGCAAAAAGACTCAGAAGTGGTATGTTGATTTTTCTGATCATCACAACCGCCGGCACCGGGTACCAGCCTTCACAGAAAAACGCTCGACACAAGCGCTGGCAGATAACATCGAGGCTCTTGTATCCTGCAAGATGGCAGGCCAGCAGCCGGGCGTAGAAATGCAACGCTGGCTTGAGGTAGCACCAACTGCCCTTTTAAAAAAACTTGTTAGCTGGGATATTCTGGACGGCCAGCGGGCAGAGGGCGGAAAGCTGCTATCAGTACACCTTGAGGACTGGAAAAAGTCATTACTTGCTAATGGTTGTGATGTTCGACATGCAAAACTCAAATACAAAAGGGTACAGAGAGTCTTTGCAAAGTGCGGATTTAAGACTTGGGCGGGTGTTTCCGCAAGTCGCTTACAGCATGAAATCTCGATCTTGAAAAAAGAGGTTTACCGTAACGTCAAAGGCGAAGTGATAGCCGTAGAGACCGAACCAGCTACCGTGAAAACGAAAAACTACTACCTTCAGGCTTGTCAGCAGTTTTGCCGATGGGCGGTAATGGATGGTCGAATCGTAACGAATCCGCTTTTACACCTGAAACAAGCAAAGGCCGAAAGCGAAAAACGAGCGGCGATCGAACCCGCCGAATTGAGCAGGTTGTTAAGAGCCACAGAAACCTCTCCTGAGCGTTTTCGTATACCTGGGCATGAAAGAGCCTTGCTATATCGCTTCGCGGCACAGAGCGGCCTCAGAGCTAACGAGATAAGGTGTCTGACAATAGCGTCATTCGATTTTGACAATCAGCTTGTAACCCTTGCAGGAAAGTACACGAAGAACGGACAAGATACTACTCTGCCACTTCGCAAAGATACCGTTGCTATGCTCAAAGAGCTTTTCGTAAATAAACTGCCGCAGACCAATGCTTTCAGATTGCCGAGCAAATACAATATGGCATATATGTTAAGAGCAGACCTCGCAGCGGCACAGATTGAGATTGACCCGGAACGCGGACAGGTTTGTTTTCACTCCTTGAGGCACAGCTTCGGAAGTATGCTTGCAGCCAGTGGTTGTCATCCGAAAGTTGCTCAAGAACTTCTCCGCCATTCCGATATTAATCTTACTTTGTCACGGTATTCTCACGTGCTAACCGGCCAGACTGCTAAGGCTGTAGAGGCATTGCCAGACTTGAATTGTGAAGCCCACAAATCAAAAAAAGCAACAGGCACCAACGATTGATACCAGGCCGATCATCAGTCCAGCCTGAACAGACAGGGAGACCTACGGACTCACTTCGCCACAACTCCACCACAAACCTGACTACTCACATACGCTATAAAGCCATACCAAAAGAACTGTCGATTTTTACTTCGCCATTTACTCCGCCATTACTCCGCCATTTTATTGCATTTATTTGCAGCGTATTGCAAAAATAGAGGGAAATACAAAACACAAAAAAACGGCTGTTTCATGTTGGAAACGCCGTTTTTAAGGGTAAAAAACTAATGAGAGCGCTGGGGCTCGAACCCAGGACCTACGGCTTAAAAGGCCGTTGCTCTACCAGCTGAGCTACACTCCCAAAGTTTTCTAAGTTGCGCTAATATAACACCTTCCCAAACACGCTGTCAATCCTTTTCGCCAATAAAAGAGGATACGTGCCAATCCCGGCGCGCCGGGACCGTTCCTCATTCCCGATTTATCGGGACTGCAGCCCTTGAGCGAGCCGCTGCAAGCGTTTGGAGCTGATCGTTCTGCAGTAGCGGAGGTTGGCGTATTCGAGATACCAGTCTGACATCTTTGTCCACAGCCCATCGCCCGAGTCTCGCGCCCGGAGCCGCCCAGAGAAAGCGTGTAATGTCTCACTGAGTTCTCGCCGCGGTCCCGCGGATTTGACCCTGCGATCCATCCTGGCCAGCATCTTGTGCAAGGTCACAAGCCCTGGGTTTCTCACAACCCTTGTTTGTGTCTCGCCTTCAGACTTTTTCCTGTTGTAGTATCGGGACAGGGCCAACCACAACGCACCACCAAGAAGGAACATCAGTAGAAATAAGCGGGCAAGCAGGCTATAGGACTTGAACAACCAGCCAAGCACACCAAAAAGGCCATACTGATACAAGGCCTGTAGGAACTGACCAAAAAGGATACCAGTACCGCCGCGCATGTGTCCCAACTGTTCAGCAGCGGACGCCGTGCCCAGGTCCCCCCCTACCGTAGCTTCGACAATGGTCCACTGGTTTTGTTCTTTATTCCAGGCTTCGACCCAGGCATGGGCATCCATATTCCGCGCAACCCACAATTCATTCCGGGCATCTTTCTCAGTAACCAAAAAACCGGTAACGTATCGAACCGGCACGCCGGCCAGACGCAGCAGAATCGCAGCGCCGGAAGCAAAGTACTCGCAATAGCCAGTGGATTCCTCTAATAGAAAGTAGGTCAGCTTGTCCCTATCGGGCGGAATGTCCAGTCCGAGCGCGTAGGTGTAGTTGGTGCCAAAGTAGTTGATGACAGCATCAATTTTCTCGGTCGTCGTGCTGCACCCCGCGAAAATCCTGCTTGCCAGTTGATATACACGCCGGTCAAGTTGACTGGGGATGTTCAGCATCCGGCGACCTTGCACACCAGTTGGGGGCTTTTGAGAAACTGATTTCGTATAGGCAACCCGGTAATTCAGGCCACTGCGCAATTTCGGAGCATAAACAATATCGTCGTCGTCCCGCAGCAGCAAATTGAACGGCGCTTCAAGAAAGATTGTTCCCAGGGGTGTGAAAATAGCATCAATGAACCGGGATTCATGCCGGATGGTCATGTACTTACACTTGGAAGCGTCTCCCTCGTTGAGGCGAAAGATATTCGTTCTGCCTGCGAAATACATGCCAAACGGCTTGCTCTGTTCGGGGAAGATCGCCTCCTGGTATGACAGGTCGTGCCATTCGGATTGACGATAGACGTCAAATGCCCTGGCCCTCAAGTAGCCTGGACTGCCGTCACACATGATGCTCAACACGGGCGTTGGATCCTGATCTCCCTTGATCAACAACACACTCGACAGTCTGCCGCTGGTGGAGAAGCTCACAAGTGACACACCGTCCGTTGTACTCTCTAAGGCGACACCTCCCCTCCAGAACCAAACCGGCAGGTAGTTGAGGACCGCCACGTGGCGATAGAGTATTGAACTCATGATCCAGCCGCAGTTTGCAGTAACGACCAGTATCAGCCCAAAAGCAAACCAGCGGGACATGCGCCGCTCCGTCGCTGGAGCTTTGGAGCGTAGGCGACCCATACGCTCCGGAATGGGCGCGTCCATCGAACCACGGGCGGCCGCGCTCCGGAGATGAAGCTTTGGAGCGTAGGTGACTAAATAAAGCACGAGCAGAATGACGGAGAGTAGCTCTAACAGCCGAAACGTGATGTACCTGTCATCGAGTAAGAGGACTTGTCCAGCGGAGATCGTGATGGCTACGTGAAACAATCCCAGCGAAGACGGCAGTCGTTCAGGCGAACCGAGAAACAGTATGAGGATCATTGAAGCTAAGAAGTAGCGGGCTATTGTTTGCCAGGCGACAGCCGCCGCTTGTACATAAGCTACACTGCCGATGGAACTGGCATAGCGGTAGTGAAGTGAAAACAAAATCGCCAGGAGGAGCAGGAGCAATGACGTGATAACGCGTTTTTCCGGCCTGATATCCCAGGTAAGCCGCCGCTGCAAACCCAAGAGACCCAACATACAGAGGATAGCAGGGTAAGCAATATCCCCAGAGACCAACGCGGTCAGCACCGAGCTTGTCAGCAACATGATGATAGCTATGGTCTTTTGCATCTTCATAAGCGTTTTATCTGTCCCGTCAAGATATCATCAGGAGACAGGAACCGGACATTTTCGGTCCAGCTCACGTTGTCCTCATCCATATTCATTCGGCTGGAGTCGCCTATCATGAGAACCGTGCAGTGGCAGCCAGCCTTACCAGCCAGTTCCAGCAATGCCGTAAGGCATCCTGTGGACTGCCGGTATGCCTTGTCCCAGCTCAGCAGAATGAAAAAGACCTCAGATATCTCATAGAACCGATTTGCCAATTTTGGCGATATCTGCTCTAAGGAATAGCCTTTAGATGGTTCAACGCCTGCCAGAATCTCGTGTATCTTGTCGAGGCGAACCATTCTGGGCCAGGCAGTAAACTGATGCAGCTCAGGGCCGGTAAGCAGGAGATCGATAAGACAATCATTGTTAATTGTGAAAGCCACGGAAGCACAAAGAGAGACGGCAGCTTCGAATTCCTTGCTCTCGTTCGACCCTGACCGCGATAGTCCTAAGGACTCCTTGCGGAGGACTTCGGGTACGCCGGTATCTAATACCAGTGCAGTGTAGTTGTCGAAATCATTGTGGTACTCCCTGGTGGCCGGCACGGATAGGCGAGCCCAGGCGCGGGCATCAATATTGCGAGGGGAATCTCCTGGCAAAAAAGGACGGGTTCCCGCGTATTCAGGGAAAACTCCCGTACTACCAGCAAATCTCGCGCTACCGCCACGAACGTGCCGGCTTAGCCGTCTCAGGGGTATTTGGAGCCGGGAAAAGGCTGGAAGGACGATAAGGCTCTCCTCATCATCATGCGACGTGCCGAAACTGAACAAGTTAAAGGGAAAGCTGGATTGGCAAATCGGCTGCTTGATTCGGTAGTAGCCTCGTCGCTTGGGTCGTATCTCAACAGTCACTTCGGTAGTATCGCCGGGTCCCAGGCGCGAAACCACATGTCCGTCTCCGACTTGCTCTATCGCTTCAGGAAGGGTATCAAGCCTCACGCAGAGATTGTAGGCCGGTAAGCGTGCGACGTTCTTGAGCACGTACCTCAGCCGTACTCTCTGGCCCACAACGACACGGTCAGGCAGAGTGCCGCTTACCTGGATTTTGGGTCGCAGAACAAAGCCGACCAGCAAAGCCATTAGCACGACCGAGACCAGAGCCGAAAGCACCCCGAAGGCAGGAACTACCAGGGCGGCAAGAATGACAAAGACGGTCCCTCGCAGAACCACCTTGCCGGCATCGGTCAAGCCAAGACGTAATCTCCCATTGGTTTTCCTCATCGTAACAGTCGCCTCTTCAAACCGGTACTTTGATACGGCCGACGATGTCCGTGACAATTTGCCTGGCGGTAGTACCGCTGTGACGCGCTTTAGATGCCAAAAGAATGCGATGTGGTAATACATAGGAAACAAGCCACAACACATCGTCGGGAATGACAAAATCACGCTTTTGGAAATATGCGCGGGCACGGGCCGAGCGGGACAACATCAGGGTTCCACGAGTGCTGACACCTAACTGAAGACGATTATCGCGGCGGGTAGCATGAGCGATTTCAACGATATACTCCAGAATACCATCATCCATGTGAACATTAGCCGCCTCTCGCTGGAGCTCCCGGACCTGTTCAAGCTGGAGTACAGGCTGTATCTTCTCGAGCGGCTCGGCATGGGCATGCGACTTGAGAATGTCAATCTCGACTTCGACTGACGGATAACCCATAGCAAGTCGGACTAAGAAACGGTCCAGCTGGGCTTCAGGTAAGGGATAAGTGCCGTGGAACTCGATGGGGTTCTCTGTGGCAATCACCATAAACGGTTTCGGTAGTGGATAACGTTTGCCTTCAATCGTCGCCTGGTTCTCATTCATTGCCTCTAACAGGGCTGACTGGGTCCTGGGTGAAGCACGGTTGATCTCATCGGCAAGAAGGATATTGCAGAAGACCGGACCAGGATAGAACTTGAAGTCCCCGCTAATCGGGTTGTAGATAGAAGAGCCTAAAATATCTGCCGGCAATAGATCGGGTGTGAATTGTATCCGGCGAAACTTGGCATCAATGCTTTTGGCCAACGCTTTTGCAAGGGTCGTCTTGCCCACGCCCGGTACATCTTCAATCAGGACAGACCCCCCAGCTAACAGGCAGACTATCATTACGTCGATACATTCGCTCTTGCCGTAGATAACACTCTGCAGATTCTCCTTGAGCGGTGCTAATAGTGGGTTTTCCATGTTCGTGGTCCTTCGACTTTGCTCAAGATGGTGAGCCTGTCGAACCATTCTCAACTCCTTTTTTCGAACCCGTCTGTGACGGCCCGAAATACGGTCCAATTAAACTTCAGATGACAGAAGTCAGATTATCTGTTCTCTGTTCTCTGTCTTCTGTTCTCTGTCTTCTGTCTTCTGTCCTCTGTCCTCTGTTCTCTGTCCTCTACACCGTATTATAAGTTAATACGCCTCGATTGTGAATCAAGTTCTCTCTAATTTCATCAGTTTAGAATTGGTAAAGTGCCTAAAGTGACCTAAAGTGAGCTAAAATGAACTAAAGTGTCTAAAGTTATGGATTGTTTTTTAACTTTAGGCATTTTAGGCACTCCAAACTTTAGGCACTTTGATCGTTAAGAATAGAAAGCAGCGTACCGCTCCATAGCGTCCATGATTGCCTTTATATTTTCAAGCGGAACGCCCGGATAAAGCCCATATATCATCATAAAACCTCCTTCAGGGCTTCCGAGCTTTTCAACCTCCTGGCGAATCAGATTGTCAATTTGTTCCGGGCTGCCAAAGCGGGTGATCTGCTGGCGGTCTATGTCGAGGTCGATGCAGACTCTTCCCTTTAAGTTCGAGGCTATCCAGTCGATGCCATTAACGATGTCCTGAAGGTTGAGTGCATCTACGCCGCTAACGACAAGGTCGTCCACAAGGTCGCGAATGTCACCATCAGAGTGCATATGCACCAGACAGCCCGCTTTCTGGGCCGGTGCCATCAGGTGCTCGTAGATGGGTTTGATATACGTTCTGAAGTGTTCGGGCGAAAGCATTGGGCCGAGCTGCATCCCCAAATCCTCCGGATAGCGCATCATTGCTACGCCGAGGTCAACATAACGCTGTACTATCCCTATACTGAATTCTTCGACCATTTCAATCAACCGCCAGAGCCGGTCATCTCGGTCTGCCATATCGAGCAGAAGTCTTTCATATCCGCGAAGATAGCTGAGCCGCAGGAACGCATGGCCATGTTCCAGGCTGCCCGTAGAGTGTTTTCCTTCTGCTGCGGCTCTCTGGATTTTGTCCTCAATTGCAGACCAGTCGATAGCAGCCATGCCGTTTGTTTGGGCGGGGTCGGGCGTCCCGATAAATCGGGACTGCAAGGCATTCCAATCTGCCAGTGGATGTTTTGTTACCGCACCTGTGATACCGTCATCGGTTGTTTCCCAAACGCAACCCCATACATCCGTGTAAGGCTTACCGGCACGCTCCCACGGAGCCAATTCAGGCAATACCGCATCTTCCGAAGTGAATTCCGGAAACAAAAGGTTGTGTTCAGCCATAAGCTCAAACAAGGCTTCCTGCGGATAGTGATGCCAGCAGGCCGGATTTATCCAGAAAACCACAGGGATATGTTCGGGCCTTTCAAAACGGATGGCACGCAGTGTGTTTTCAGTGATGGTGTCTGTAAAATCCATATCAGGGTCGCTCAGGTAAATGGTGAGTAGTGAGTAGAATAAGTGAACTAACTCGTGCCATAGGTAAGTTTGGAGTGCCTAAAGTTATAAAAAAAGAATGTCCAATATCGAACGACCAATAGCAAACTTCAAAATTCGATATTCCTTGTTCGATATTCATTATTCATTCTTTAGGCACTTTAGCTCACTTTAGGCACTTTCCTGACAACCAATTAACCAAAATGAAGCTTTAGCCGACCTCAATTACCTTGCCCGATCTGGCGGACTCATAGCAGGCGGTCAGTACCTTTTGACTTCGCAGGCCCAGCTCACCACTTATGAGCGGCTCACGGTCATCTATGATCGCCCGGCTGAACTCTTCTATCTCAGCCTGATAAGTATTTACCGGCTCGGGAGCAATAACTATCCCTTGAGCTTCGGTGCGTGCCTGCTGTGCGTCGTAGCCGTTACCATCTTGCTCTAAAAACGCGACCATCTCGCCGGCAGGTGCCTGGCCGATGGTTCCCTTAGCTAATATTGAGCCTCGTGAGCCGTAGAGTTCGAGTACATTCTTGCTGCTGTTATCGGGGATGCAGAAAAAAGTATCAACGGTGCCTATTGCTCCATTTTCAAAAAACAGCATAGCTACTGCACTGTCTTCGGATTTATAATCGTGGATGGTATTGTTGATAAAGCAATTGACTTTGGCGACTTTTCCGAAGAACATCTCTAACAGGTCGATGCAGTGCCCCCCCATATCAATCAGCGTCCCACCTCCGCCGGTAGCTGGGTCCTGACGCCAGGCACCTTCGAGGGGTGGATACCAGCAGGAAAGCTGGGCCCGTGCGTAGGTTAGTCTGCCGAGCTTTCCGTCTCTGATAAGCTCGAGCGCTTCGGTGTGCTGGGCTACAAAACGCATCATAAATGCACAGCCAAGCTTGACACCCATCTGTTCGCACACTTCAATCATCTCCTGGGCCTCAACGACTGTCATACCCAGAGGCTTTTCGCAGAGGACGTGCTTTCCGGCTTTGGCGCAGGCTCGAACCTGGTCGCCGTGAAGGTGGGCGGGAGTGGCAATGTAAACGGCCTCGATATCCGCCTCCTGCAGGTCACTAATACTCGCCGCTTGCTTAGCGTCAAAGTTTTTGGCCACCTCAGCGTTCACTTGCGCATCGATATCGAAAACGGTGGTCAATTCGGCATTATCGGCTTTTAAAATACCCTCCGGAATCGTTCTTCTTTTAGCAATTCCACCCGACCCAATCACACCCCATTTGATCTTCCTGGACATAACGGCAATCCTTTCCTGTCATCTATTTTGAATAAGCCTTTATTACTTTGGCCAGCGCGTTGCCTATCTGTTGGGAATCTTCTTCGGTGTAGGTTGGAAACGCGAAACAGGTAAACGTGTAGCTCTGGTGCCAGATGGCATTGGGCACTTCTACTTTGCTATAGTCCACACTTTCGGGATTAGTATATTCTTTGGATTTGAAGGGAAAACCGCTTTTACCAAAGGCATTGTGTTCTTTGTAGGCCCGCTCCGTATGGCACTGTGGCCAGAAGACCTTCCAGCACGGAGCACCTTCGGCGGTACACGCAGCGACAAATTGACTTATATCACAGTTCATCCCGAAGTAATCGGGATCCAGAGAAAACGCCAAAACATACCAGCCGTTCTGACGCTCCTCGGTGTCAATAGGCACATATTTGACTTGAGGCAAATCTTTTATAGCTTCTATTATGATACGACAGTTACGTTTTCGATTAGGAAGATTCCAGGTATCAATTCGTTCCAGCTCCGCCAGGCCGATGGCCGACTGCATCTCGGTCATACGATAGTTCCATCCTACCATGTTATGGACGTAGGGCAGTTTCTGCTCCAGTTCGAGCAGGCTCAAGCGCAGTTTGACGTCATAACCGTGGTCGCGAAAGCTGCGTGCCTGCCAGGCGAGGTCTTCGTCGTCAGTGGTTACCATACCGCCCTCGCCGCCGGTGGTAAAGGTCTTGTTCTGGCAGAAGCTGCAGGCAGCGACGTGACCAATGGTGCCGGTTTTTCTGCCTTTATAGACGCCGCCAAATGCCTCGGCATTGTCCTCGATGACAAACAGCTTATGCTTTTTCGCAAAGGCCATTACCTTATCCATGTCACAGACGTTGCCATACAGATGCACGGGCATAATCGCCCTGGTCCGCTCGTTGACGAGCTTCTCTGCCGATTCGACGCTGATGCAATGGTCATCGATATTAACATCTGCAAAACGTGGTATTGCCCCGGCCTGAACGATTGAGAAGCTGCTGGCTATGAAAGTATAGCTGGGCACGATAACTTCGTCGCCGGGGCCAACTCCCAGAGCGCTAAGCGCAATGTGCAGGGCCGCGGTGCCGCTTGAGGCACTGATAGCATATTTGCTGCCCTGCCAGTCGGCAAATTTACGCTCGAACTCCATACCTTTGGGACCGGTCCAGTAATTGACCTTACCCGACCTAAGCACTTCTTCTACTGCCTTGATTGCCTTTTCATCAAACTGCGGCCAGCCAACCAACTCGTTCGTCACGGCCTTGGGACCTCCGTCGATTGCTAATTTTTCTGACATTCTAAATACCCTTTCCAACTAATCCTAAATTTCAAATCTCAAATTCCAAATTGTGATTTACCTCAATTCTCTTACATAGTCAAGAGCTTATGAGCAAACTAATCTCAAATCTCAAATTCCAAATTCGGTGATTAAGGCTCAAGCGGAGAATTGTTTCTGCACATTGACGAGTTACGATATGTTGTGGATCGTTGGCGAATGGATTATAATCACTACCGATATGGGGGCAGGACAAAATAAATAAATTAAGAAAAGGGAACAGTATGAAAATAAACGTTTTTTGCATAGCAATCTACAGCGTATCCATAATCGCTCTCTCTGCTTATTCAAAAAATCTTCAGCATTCCTACAAAGACCGTCCCTATTTGCAGGATTTCGCAGAGAAAATCCCACTTTCCGAGGAACTGGCCGGTACAGAACTCTCCGCGGTAAGCTCGGATAGAAACGGCTGCATCCTTGTCTTGTCAAACAAAGGACTATTACAAATTCATAATGGAAAATTAGTGCCGGACCAACATTACAAACCTATGCTGGATATGCAAATAAGAAGCCTGGATACCTATCGTGAACAATTTGTCTATTTAACTGACAAGGTTGTCTTAAGTAACGCCTGGGCGGGTCAGTTTTATGTGCCCCACAAAATGCCTGATGCCGGATTATTTAAGATGGGAAGTAACTTTGATTTTCTGGTGACCGGAAAAGATACTCTCGCTTATTTTGAACAAGACAAACGTGTTGATAAGTGGGAGATTTCTCCAAGACACATAAAACAACTCTTTTTTGACCGGATGCGCAACCGGTTTCTTCTTTTATCCAATCACCAGCTCGATTGTTTCTCGCCGGGAAAAAAAGTTACAACAGTTTTCGAAGCTAAAAATTTGAATTGTTTAGAATTGATGAGTAACAACACGGTTCTTATCGTCGGCACTCAAGATGGATACATCAAATTAGATGCAAATTCCTTTCGTCAACAGTCAGCCCTACAAAAGGAATTGCCCTGGACCGACATACGTTGTGTGAGACAAATCGGTGAAAAAGTCTGGTTCGGAACGTCCAGAGGAGCTTTTGCGTTACATAGTAACGGTCAGATAGATTATTATGCCTCGAAACGCTGGCTTGTGGATGATACAGTCGTCGATATATCAAAAGGCCCGGATGATTGTGTGCTGATTCTCGGCCCAGGTGGACTGAGCATTATCCACTTCAAAATGATGACCCTTCAGCAAAAGGCGGAGCATTTCGACAGACTTACACGAAAACGTCACGTGCGGTACGGTCTGAACAGTGCGCTTGCTCTATCCAGGCCCGGCGATTTATCAACGGGAACACTTATCGACCAGGACAACGATGGCCTATGGACATCTATGTATCTGGCTGGAGAGCTTTTCCGTTATGCCGTTACTAAATCAGACGACGCTTTGCAGAATTGCTATGAGTCCTTCGAGGCAATGGAACGTTTGAGCTATATCAATCCGCTGGAAGGCTTTCCTTCCCGCTCCTTTGAACGTTCAGGTTATAAATTAGCGGACAAGTCCCGATGGCGTCCCGCTGAGGACCGGACCTGGGACTGGAAAGCTACTACCAGCAGTGATGAGATAGTAGGCCACTTTTTTGTGTACAGCATTTTTGCAGAAGTAATTCCCGACGAAAAATGGCGCGACCGGGCAATCACTCTGATGGACAGTATTATGGACCATATTGTGCGAAATGATTGGTACCTTATCGATTACGATGGCAAGCCTACACTCTGGGGCAAATGGCATCCGGATTATGTTAACCAATTTCCAAAACAGGTCGGTGACCGCAGACTTAACTCTATTGAAATTATTGCATTCCTGCAGACAGCATATCACTTTACGAACAAAGAAACCTACAAAGAAAAGGCTTTTGAACTAATGGAAAAATACGGCTACCTGGACAATATCATGATACCTATATCTAAGATAGGCAGGGTTTCAGGTATCGACCTCACTACCGAATGGAATCATTCCGATGATGAGCTTGCCTTTTTAAGTTATTGGAATTTGTATAAATATGCCTTTACGGACGAGCTGCGTGAAAAATATCGCCAGACAATTAAAGGCCACTGGGAAATTGAACGGCCGGAAAAGAACCCATTATGGAATCTTATTTATGCCATGACAGGAGCTACAGATTTTGATTCAGAACAAACAATTTGGGGCTTAAAGGAATTCCCACTGGATACTATCGGTTGGTCTGTCCAGAATAGTCATCGCAAAGACTTAAAGTTTATAGCTCCCAATTTTCGTGACCAAACCACGCGCAAGGTCCTGCCGCCGGACGAACGTCCTATGAGCAAATATAACGGCAACCATTTCCGCTTGGATGGCGGTGAAGGTGGGCATCGCGAATATAGCGGCGACATATTCCTTTTGCCCTATTGGCTGGGAAGATATTTACAGAAAATTAGATGACTCGATACTGGATGCCCGATGCTCCACCTAAGGTGTCCCATAGGGAGATACTCGTCGAGAATCCAGAATCGAGTATCGAGTCTTACTTGCTTTTTAGCCGATATTCATAGAGGTTGTATCCGACCTCGCGGCAGGCCCGGACTATCTCGGGGTAGGGCTTGTTACAGATGTCAATAAAGCCAATCTGATAGTTCTCGCCGTCGCCGCGACCGGTCGTGGCCTGGTCCTTGTACTGGAACCAGTGCGTACCAACGATATACGGATTCCGCAGCGCACCACGGACGTAACTTTTGTACTTAGCGGCGCGGTCCTGCTGGTTGGCCGTTTCCTTTAGCCCCGTGTGAAACATACCGCGGTCGAGTGCTCCAAAATGGAACTCGCCTATGATTGTCGGCTTGTCGATACCGTCCGGGAGGCGGTGCTCACTGACGCTGTAGCTGTAACGGTTGTAGCTGACGATATCGCAGAACTTCACCGCTGCCCGCGCCGCCCGGTCGTTCACCCAGGCAAAGCGGCAGCCCATATAGAGCTGGTTCGGGGCGACTTTTTTTAGCTCCTCACGGATGATACTGAAATAAGTCTCGGCGGTCCTGGTATAAAAAGCCGTCAGGTCTGCCCAGGCTTTCTTTTTGTCCGGAGCCTGCTGGCTTTGCAGCACGGCCTGCCACGTGGCGTGTTTTGTTCCCCAGGTGGCGTTGAGCTTATCGACAGTTCCGTACTTTGCCCTGAGGTCCTCGACAAAAACCTTCTTCGCCGGCTGCTCGGCAGGAGAAATCAAAGCCGCTACCGCCAACGACACTTCGTCTCCCCAGGCTATTTCATTATGCACAAAGTATCCGATGCACCACGGGTCGCCGATGGCCCTGCCTTTCTCCCTTTCCAATCTCTCACGTAGCCTCGCACGGAAGCTCGGGTCAAAGACATCGTAGAACTTACCCCAATAACCCTTCGAGCCTTCCAGCCTTCTGGAATTGTAGCTGATAGTGCAGACGTATGGCGTCTTGCGCATCAGATAGATATTGCTGTCCGACCAGTTGGCGATTGTATTTATTCCCCAGCTTTTGAGTCGGCGATGGGTTATCTCGGCAAAGACCTTTTCCCAATCCCGGCCGTACTTTTGCAAGAAGTTGGCCTGACTGAAATCGTAGGTCTTATATGGCGAATGGTCTTTGTAATACCCGTGCGGTGCCCAGCTACCTCTGCCGTAAAACCTTGCAAACGGTGAATCGGCCCTGGGCAGGCCGCGATAATAATGTTCACGGTCGGTAATCGGCGTGGCGTTTGCGCTGCGGACGCAATCGATACCGTGTGACCAGAACAGTCGGCCTTGCGGGTCCACCATCCACCACTTGCCCTTGTACTTTTCGGCGCGGAAAAAACCCGTTGCCTTAAGCCTGGGGCCGGCGGCCCAGCCGCCGTATTTGTTGCGGTCGGTCGGACCCAGATGAGAGGCAAGGTCTTTGTCCTCTGCTTTACCCTGTGCAGTCATCTCCTTTAGAGAGTGTGTCTTGCCGGGCCAATCCTTGTGAATGTATTGGCCGAATTCATCAATGAAGGGGAAGAAAGTCTTTACATCCAGTATCTCGACGCGGCCGCCGGCGCGGATATTTTTGACCTCAAACACATGGTCGATACCAGGCTTGAGAACAAATACAAGCAGCTGGGTGATGTTCGAAGCATCGACTTTACCGGAGTAAACCGGTGCTCCCCGCATACCAATCAGCTCGGCCGGCTCAGAAAGCCGCCAGGGTGTGGGAAACACGCGCACAACAAGTGTTCCGGCTGTTTTCGGATTCAGAGCGATACTATTGGTTACACAGTTCTTGCTGCCATCGGCGCCGGGGTTGTCCACTCGGCAGTAAACCGTAACCGGCTTTGTCCCGATGTTCTTAACGTCGATGGATACATACTCGTATTTAGACAGGTCCCATTTCCCCGCCGGCGCCTTTAAGGTGATGCCGGGCCACGGTTCTTTATGACCGGTTTCAATATGCAATGCCCCACTTTCGGACAACGTAACCTTTGCGTCGCTTGTAATAACCGAGCCGGTATCAAAGCTACTGGCAAAATCAAAAAGAACTTGCGACTGTCCCTGCTCCGCCGTAAGGCGTCCTGTGGATTTACGAAGAAGATACCACATTGTCTTATATTTTGGCGACAGATCAATATAGTTCCTGCCATCCTCAGACCGAACGGGCACATCGGCTTTAGCCAGGCCATCCGGCCCAAGCGCCTGACACCGCCAATTTCCACTCGGTATTTCTACTGCCCCTTTCACCGCTTCAATCTGGGCTGGCCCGTGACCCCATTGACGTCCTACTGTACGCCTGTCCTCAGAGAACTTCATCCCCACGTTCTCACACCGCCCGCACGCAGTGATGAGTATCTTTCCACTGCGCCACCAGGGCATTCCATCGAGCGGGGTGGCTGTAATTACTGCAAAGGCAGGCTCATCGATTTGGCATCGTGCGAACCGAGTTGTGTCTCCCACCAGAACACCTGCACCACCCTGAGCAATATATAATCCCTTACCATCTTCAACCGACCATATCAACTCAGTAAAAGATTGGTTTGTCTGCTCTACACCGGATGAAGGCCGAAGACTTACATACAACTGATTACTCAGCACTTTCTGTCGTGTTGCACCACAGAGAGCATTAACAACATCTAACATGTTACGGTCGTACTTAAGATGTAGTTGTGCCAACTGATGCACAACATCTGATGACTGACTTAGAACTGCAACCGTACACCCTTTAAGTGGTGCAATTACCGCCTGGCGAAAAATAGCCGCTCCCGCGCGCATAAAGCCCCACTTGGCAGGGTTGGTGTCGATA
>JADFJC010000200.1 GCA_022566315.1 Planctomycetota bacterium | reverse complement strand
TTCTTTGACGGTGACTACTTTTGACGCAGGCATCAAATGAGTAAAAATTCACACTTTTTTCAAATTAACATTTTGTTAGTTTAGGGGATATGGGTGGTTTTTGAGCCACAGATACCAGTTCCCCGTTCCCCGATCGGAGTCGAGGACATGCTTCACGGGGACAAGCTTCGCGGGCACAAGTTACACAGATTGACACTGTCTTTTTGGAGCATTGATACCTATTACCTAAGGCACAGGGGCACAAGTTGACACGGACTGAAAACGGAAGGCGGAGGATATAATTAGGGTACATCCGGGAAATGGGTAGGTGCATTCGGCGTTTCGGACGGCCGAGAAAAATCGTTCGGGGCCCCAGAGGCACAAATTTCCCCCCAGTCGCCCAAATTTGAGCCTCTGCCCAAGCGATTTTTCTCTCCACACAACTCCAAGGCCCCGATTTGTCAGGGCCACCTATGCATTTACCGGATGAACCATAATTAGTGGATTAGAGATTAGAGAATTGGTTAATTGGTGAAAGGAGACAGAAGACAGAGGGCGTTTTTAATTGATTATTGGTGAGGATATTTCAAATTGCAGATTTCAGATTTTGTTTGATGGCGTTGAAAAAAGTATGCATAGCTCGAAAGATTTCCCTTGACGAGAGAGTTGCTCATCTGGTATAAATAAGACGGATGGAGTTTGTGGATTTTGGCCTTCCTGCGGGCAAAATCCTGGGCACTTCGTAAAATGTCCTGCCGGGAAGGTTAAGATTAAGGAGTAAAGTGCAAAGTTTTTTGGGCCTTGCGCTTGACGGGTAAAATCTATCCGTATCAATTAACGGCCGATGTTGGGTACGTTGCCCAATGCGCTCAAAATAGCCGTGAAAGGAGTAACGTCATGAGAAAAGGGTTTACATTAATAGAACTTCTGGTGGTGATCGCTATCATTGCGCTATTGATGGCGATATTGATGCCGGCCCTAAATCGGGCCAGGGAACAGGGCAAACGGACGGTTTGCCTGAGTAATCTCAAACAACTGACCTTGGGATGGATATTGTATGCAGATGACAGCGACGACAAAATCGTCCACGCCAATACGGGACGCGACGACGCCTGGGTGAGATGGCGAGGTCGCGGGGATCCCGAACAATTACGAATGGAGGGTATTAGGTTAGGATTGCTGTATCGCTATTGTCCGGATGTGAAGCTCTACAAATGCCCAACAGGGATCCGCGGAGAGATAGTAACTTACACCATAGTGGATGCAATGAATGGCTACGATGGGATACCCGGAACCAAAAATCTGATGGTCTATCGAAGAATACAGAGCAGGAGACCAAATGAAAGGGCTGTTTTCCTGGACGAGGGTATGTTGAGCCCCAACAGTTGGACGATTTGGTATGACCAGGAACGGTGGTGGGACCAGATCACGGCGCGGCACGGTGACGGTACTAATTTTTCTTTCGCAGACGGGCATAGTGAATACTGGAAGTGGAAAGACCCGCGTACGATAGAAATCGCCAAGATGGACTATAACAACTGGCAAAGCTCAGGCCGCCAAGGTAATTTATCTTCCAATCCGGGCAATCCGGATTTGTACAGGGTGCAGAAGGCGTGTTGGGGCGAATTAGGTTATATACCGAGCCGTTAGCAAACATGGTTTTTTCTGCCTATCGTGCTGTTGGAGAAAGGAGGTGATGCCAATGAAAATTGCCCTGGGCGGATATAAATAAAGTGTAGGTAGAGAATGCGAAAATTATTATTGGTTGTTTTGTTTTAACCCTTTTTGAAGGAGAACTATTATGTCTAAGAAAATGATTTCAGGACTGCTGGCGATGATGGCTTTAAGCGTAAGTATGGCCCAGGGTGGGACGATAAGCATTGTAGACCTGCCAGCCATCGGTACTGATGGTGCAATTGACATCAGCATCGACAAAATCTACACCCACACATTTGATTTTGGTGCGAACGCGCCGGTTACCATCAATGGAGTCGCTTTTGAACAGGGGCCGACCGCCAGCTTGAGTTCTGTTTACACCGGCACCAGTAGCTGGGGATATGGCTACACCATCGACGATACGAGAAGGCCTGTGAATATACCCGTACATGCCGGCCCTTCCGATGCGCCGGCGGATGGAAGCTCTAACGGCCTTTTTATGGATTTCATATATCATTCCGGCGGACCTGTAGGTGATGGCACCATATTGACACTGTCGGATCTCACGGCGGGAATTACATATTCGATGCGATGGTACTATGGCCCATTTGGGATAGGTGAGGGCAGAGTCATCACTTTCGAAGCTGATGGTGAGAGCAATGGTATATTCAGCGACACAATTGAACTTAGCCTTGATACCGGCGGAGCACATTATCTCGATTACACCTTTACCGCCGACGATACCGATGTGACGCTTCGATTCATTACCCATAACGACAACCAGAGCGCTCACATCTATGGACTTTCTAATGAAGTTATCGAGTTGCCGAGCCTTGCCTCTGGCCCAAACCCGGTTGATGGGGCAGAAGATGTACCCAGAGATGTGGTCATTAGCTGGCAGCCGGGAATTTTCGCGCCGGCAATCAATGGGCACAAAGTCTATTTTGGTGAGAGCTTCGATGACGTCAACGACGCCATCGGCGGCATCGCTCAGGATGCCAACAGCTATACTCCACCCCAACGCCTTGATTTTGGAACGACTTACTACTGGCGCGTCGATGAGGTCAATGCGCCGCCCGACTCCACAGTCTTTGAAGGGGATGTCTGGAGCTTTACGACCGAGCCAGTTGGTTATCCTATTGCCGGCGAGAACATAACCGCCACAGCTTCCAGTACACACCTGGCAGATACGGGCCCTGAAAATACCATCAACGGCTCGGGACTGGATGTTAATGACCTGCACTCGACGGAAGCGACGGATATGTGGCTTAGCGGCGATGAACCGAACGGGGCCTGGATAGAATATGAGCTCGACAAGGTTTATAAACTGCACCAGATGTGGGTATGGAACCATAATGGAACGATGGAGTCTGTTCTCGGTTTTGGGCTCAAGGACGTTACGATCGAGTATTCGACCAACGGCACCAACTATACGACATTGGGCACTACTCATGAGTTTGCCCGGGCGCCTGGTGCGGTCGATTATGCACACAACACTGTTGATCTTAGTGGCGTAACAGCAAAGTACGTCAGGCTCACAACTAACAGCAACTGGGGAAACATCCTGGACCAATATGGTCTGAGCGAGGTGCGATTCTTCAGCATACCCGTCTTTGCAAGAGAACCAAGCCCTGATTCGGGCACAACAGATGTCGCTGTGGATGTAACCCTCGGCTTCAGAGCGGGAAGAGAGGCGGATAAGCACGACGTGTACTTGAGCACTGACGAGCAGGCTGTGATTGATGGCAATGCCCCTGTTACCACCGTGACCGAGACCAGCTCTGGTCCCTTGTCCCTCGATTTAGGCAAGACTTACTACTGGAAGATTAATGAGGCCAATGACGCCGAGACCCCCACAACGTGGCAAGGCGATCTCTGGAGCTTTACAACAGCAGACTTCTTTGCCGTGGACGATTTTGAGGACTACAACGACTATCCGCCCGACGAGATATGGGCCACATGGATAGATGGATACGGCGTCCAGACAAACGGCGCCACAGTAGGTTATCCTACTCCGAATTGGAATCAGGGAGAGCATTATGTTGAGACTACGACCATTCACGGCGGCGACCAGTCAATGCCGTTTTTCTACGACAACACCGGTACCGCGACATATTCAGAGGCCGAACGCACTTTTGCTGTTCCGCAGGATTGGACTAAAGCCGGCGTTCAGACATTGGTGCTGTACTTCCAGGGCAGTCCGGGGAACACAGGGCAGTTGTATGTGGAGGTCAACGGCTCCAAGGTGCCCTATCCCGGTGATGCGGCTGACATAGTGAGACCACGGTGGAAGCAGTGGAATATCGACATTGCATCGTTAGGCCTGAACCTGCAGAGTGTTACGACGATGGCTATTGGGATTGACGGCAGTGGTGCCACTGGTATATTGTACGTTGACGACATTCGGCTGTATCGATTGGCTCCTGAGATTGTGGTTCCTTCGGATGAAATCTGGATCGAGGCAGAGGCAGCCGACACCATTGGAGCGAGCTGGCGGATTTATGATGATCCGGCCTCATCGGGTGGACGGCACATCGGCTCAGACGTCGGCGACGGCGACGACAATGACACTGTGCCCGGAGCTGAATGGGTCGCCGCTTACAATTTTGACGCTGTCGGTGGAGTTTACAAAATCCTGCTTCGCGTCCAGGAGTTCGGCAGCGATTCATTCTGGGTCCGTATCCCGGGTGCTACGAGTCAGACTCATGAAGACCCTGATCAGCCCGGCACCGGCTGGGTGAGGTTTAATGAGATAGATGCCCCGGACAAATGGGCCTGGGACGAGGTTCACAGTAATGACTCCGACCCCGAAAACGAGGTTGTAAATTGGACGTTACCGGCCGGAGCGAACACGCTGGAAATCGCTAAGCGTGAAGAGGGTGTGTTGCTTGACATTATCGTGATTTCCAAGATTGACTAAACGACGTTGCGGGACTGACGGCGACGGACAACAGGACAACAGATTCGCGTTAATTCGGGGCCTATACCGGTTCGGTATAGGCCCCTTTTAATTGCTTACTGATTCTGCCACAGGTGAATATCCGTATTTGAAGTTCCTCAGTGCTTAGGACTTGTAAAGAAATTAGTTACCCCCCGGCAGGAGATGTAGAAATAAATATCTATATCGAAACAAAGTCAGGCATCTGGTATTTCATATCCGGGTGCTGAGATTGTGCTTTTTATTCCAGGTCAAACGGCGTGTTGTTTATCGGCTCGAACCACCCTAATTTCATATCGGTGGAATCAACACCATAAACATTTTTATCGCCAAACTTTGCCATATCTCGCGGCTCAATGTGACCGTCGGCCCAGCCGATATTCGCACGGCCCCTGTGCCTGAAATGAATGGATGGTGACATGTAGAAGCTCGTTACGGCCTGGCCATTGCTAACAGTAAAAGGCGGCTCGGCGA
>JADFJC010000083.1 GCA_022566315.1 Planctomycetota bacterium | reverse complement strand
ATTCGCTGTTCCTGCAAAAGAAGTTCCTTATATACGATTTTTCTATTGAAAGACTTGCCTCAGTCAGGTACAGTTCCGCTAATATTTGACCTCACGGAGGAGTTGTGAGGAAGTTTGTCGCATGCGTATTGAGTTTGCCGCAGCGTATCGGCTGGATTTATCCTGGCAATTAGGATGACAGAAATGGTAAGCAGAAGAACCTCAGCAGTGATAATAATTGTTGGTTTGCTTGTGGGTGCGCGGGTTTTGGCCGGTGATTGGCCCCACTGGCGAGGGCCGTTTCTGAATGGCTCAAGCGACGAGAAAAACCTGCCCGCGACCTGGAGCAAGACGGAGAATGTTGTCTGGGTTGCCTCTCTTCCCGGTCACAGCTCCGCTACTCCTATCATCGCCAATGGCAAAGTCTTTATAAGCTCGACAGATAGAGACAGCGACGATCTTCTTGCCCTGTGCTTTGACGCCCGAAGCGGCAAGGAGCTCTGGCGCAAAAAGCTGGGAGAATCCAGCCGAAAAGTGCCCCGCAACAATCCGGCCACGCCTTCACCTGTGACTGACGGCAGGCATGTGTATTTCATGTACGGTTCCGGTGACCTGGTCGGGCTGGACTATGAGGGAAACGTCCTTTGGTCGCGCAATCTCGAGGCCGAATACGGAAATATCTCGATAAAGTACGGCTACAGTTCAAGCCCGCTGCTTTACGACGACAAGCTTTATATCCTCATCCAGCGGCGCCATACGACCTATCGCTCTCCCAAGAGCACGACTCTCGATGCATTCATACTGGCGGTGGACGCCAGAACAGGCAAAAATATCTGGAAGCAGCCTCGCAAGACCGATGCTCTGGATGAGTCGCTTGACTCCTATAGCTCGCCGATACTCTATCAACATTCTGGACGTGTCGAAATTCTCATCATAGGAGCCGACTACGCTACAGCCAATGACCCGGTAAATGGCAAAGAGCTCTGGCGTTATGAATACGCCGAGCAAAAGAGTAAAAAAGGGCGTAACATCACCTCACCGGTCACCAGCGGAGGGCTTATCTTTGGCGTCCCAGCGAGGGGCAGTAACGGCCTTTTCGCTCTCAAGAGCGGTGGAGAGGGTACTCTGACCGATGATTATGTCGCCTGGACATTTGATGGCCCGTCGCCGGATGTCTGTACTCCCCTTTACTACAAAGGCAACATCTATGTCCTTGATGGCAGAAAAGGTGGAATCCTGACCTGTCTCGATGCCAAAACGGGCCAACAAAAATGGCAGGGCAAGCTCGGTGGTAGTGCTCCATGGCGGGCATCTGTCACGGCCGGGGATGATAAGCTCTACTGCATTAGCGAAGCTGCTGAGGCTGTTGTTCTTGCTGCCGGTGATGGAGAGTTTAATATCATTTCGCGAATCGATATGGAAGACAAACCCATCCAGGCCTCAATTGCCATTGCCGATGGCCGGTTGTTCATCCGCACCGCCAACACGCTATTCTGCATCGGGAATTAGAGCAACTTGTAGGCGCAAATGTGAGGGAGGCTATCAGCTTTCTATTTAAGACGCCTCACAGGCCATTTAAACGACAAACTCGTCTTGACGTGGGTTCGTATTCCGAAACTGGTCTCAGATGTCCTTGTTATGGAGCCCCAAAACTATTTTCCACCTATTATTGCCTGTTTTACAGGGTCATAGTTTTTTTTGTTTAACAATGGGCAAGCCCTCACTCTGACCGAAAAAGGACCCGTACATAAAATTTGCGTTAGGGCTTGAATTACGATATTTTCCTGCGATGATAAGGCCGTTTTGAGTAATTGTGCTGACTTCGGCGAGCTCAGTCGAGTCGGGATAATGTTGCAAACAAAGGTGCAGAAATGAGTGGTATAGGTGATAAATTTCAGCAGGAAACAAAGTATGAGCCGAGCAGGATACCGAGACATAAACTGGTCTGGGATGCTAAGCCGCCTTTGTATAAGGAATACCCGGAAGCGCAAAAGATTGAGCTTGTGGCTTTTGACCCTCGCCGTTTTGCTTCGCTTTGCGAAGCAGCGGGGACAATGATTCTGGACCGAGCCTTGAGGCAGAGAAAGAGCACTCGGGATTTCCAGCAACAACCGATAAGCAAAGACCAGCTATCATATCTACTCTGGGCATCGACGGGTATCCAGCGAATCGAGGATGGATATGAATTTCGCACAACCCCATCCGCCGGAGCCCTTTATCCGATAGAGACCTATGTAGTTATCAACGATGTAAGAAAGCTGGAGGCGGGAGTTTATCATTACTCTATCAAGACTCATCTGCTTGAGCAGTTAAAGCAGGGCGAGTTTCGGCAGGAAATTACAGCGGCAGCCTTGGGGCAAGAAATGTGTCAGACATCTGCTGTTGTCTTTGTGTGGTCGGCTGTTTTTGAACGCTGCAAATGGAAGTATGGCCAGCGGGCGTATAGATATATTTATCTTGATGCCGGGCATATCGCTGAGAATTTAGCATTGGCGGCTGTTAGTCTCAATCTCGGCAGTTGCGAGATCGGGGCTTTATATGACAACCAGGTAAATGCGATTCTGGGTATTGACGGGACGGAAGAAAGTGTAGTCTGTATGGCTGTGGTCGGGATTCCGGCCTGATGGCAGAGACCTATGCTCAGGCAGTTCCAAACGCTATCGGTGGCTGACTGAGCAAAATGTTTTATAACCAGCTTTCTGCCGAGAAAAACTTTACCGGTTATTATCCCCAAAAAAGTTTTGCATTTGTTGGTCGAGCAGTTATACTAAAATTTCGAAAGGAGTTGCATTTTGCAATAACTCGCAAAATGGAGCCTAAAAGGAATTTTGCTAAAGGCAGGGGGTAACAGGCATTATGTCAGGACGAAGCCCTGAGGTAGTTGTAATTGGCGGCACCTATGTTGATATGGATATAAGGTGCGGCCAAATCCCATCACCCGGACAGAGCGTCGTCGGCTCTGCTCTTTCATACACAACCACCGGCCCAGGGCCGAATCAAGCCGTGGCAGCCGCGTTGTGTGGCTGCGATGTGCATCTTATCAGTAAAGTCGGCGGCGATCCATTTGCTCAGATGGCTAAGGAAAGTATAGCTGAGTTCAATGTCAATACCGATTTTGTTTATATCGCCGAGGCCAAAAACACGGGCGTGGTTGTTACACTGGTCAATTCCGAAGGTGAAAACGCTGCCTGTTACTACAGTGGTGCCAACAGCGCTTTACATCCTAGGGACATTGACGCTGCTGAACAGATTATCTCCGAGGCTGATGTGTGCTTGATTCACGGTCGATTGCCACAGGAAGCAATTGTAACCGCCGTTCGTTATGCGAAGGTGCACGGCACAAAGGTCATTCTTAATCCTGCAAAACCAATAGAGCAACAAGGCCAAGAAAGCATCGTCCTGCCTATTGAGTACTTTTCAGTCGATATTCTGATTCCTAATCTTTATGAGGCAGCAGAGATAACCGACCATTTGGCAGCCAATATTCGTACCGCCAAACTGATTGGCTCCGACTTAGTGGCTCGCGGTGTTAACTCTGCTATTATAACGATGGGTAGGCGTGGTTGTATAATCGTTGACAGAAACGGCGCTGACCAGATTCCGGCCTTTGAGGTGGAACTCGTAGACCAGACCGGCAGAGGTGATGCATTTGCAGGTGCGCTTGCTGCTTACTACGCTGTAAAGAACGATGTGAGAGGAGCGGTCGAATTCGCCTCTGCGGCAGGGGCTTTGGCCTGCACAAAGTTCGGTTCGATCGAGGCACTCCCCACAAAAGCTGAGATTATCGAGCTGTTACAGAAAGAAGATACCGAGTAAAAATCTCGATGCTTGATGCTCGTGAATAAAAAACAGCATGGGCAAGAAGCCTATCCTACCTACTAAAAATTATGATCTTACAAATTCTAATAGATGCTTATATTCTCCCCCGTCGGCAGCGATTAGTGACTCGATATATCTCTTTCTGTCATCGCTGGATTTTACGAGATTGGCATTTCCCCATGTAAAAGGAGGTCTGCTTAAAATATTTTCCAAAAGAACATCGGCTATTAATCTGGCATGTCTACCATTACCATTGGGAAATAAATATATGGATACCAGCCGATGGTGAAACCGAGCTGCTATTTCATCCTCCGAGAAAGTTTTATTCTCGATCCAGTATTTAATATCATCACATAATTTTCTCAGCTCGATAGAAATCCTGTACCAAGAGACACCAATACTTTTCTCGCTTTGTCTAAACGTCCCCGCCCACTTCCATACATTACAGAACATTTTACTGTGCAATAACTTCATAAAAGATTCGTTCAGGACATCCTTTGGTTTACGCTCTTCTATCCACGTCAAAGCTTCATTGATATTATCCTGTTCCCATCTGTCGAGTTCGGCTCGTGTGGTGATGTGGGTAAGCAAAAGTCCTTCTATTTCATCTGCATTTATTGGTGTTGCGCCTTCCGGATAGTCAAGCTCAATCATTTTTCATCCCATAGTGATTTTGGCATTGTATTAGTAATATCCACGATTAGATCTTTTAGCGATTTTTCTTTTTCACTGTTACTGAGTTCCTGTTTTTCCAATCGCATCATTTGATTACTACGAGCCGCGCGTTTTTGGGCTACTAATTTAGCCTGGTTTCTTACCGTTTGTTCCAGGCTATCTCTGGGTACAAAAGCGTAAACAAATATACAGTCCATCGCCTCCGCTACATTTCTTAGTGTTTCAAGTCTGACTTTTCCAAGTTTTTCGTCTTGTTCAATACGCGAAACACGTTGTTTATTGACATTTAAACGTATTGCAAGCTGTTCTCCTGTCATACCAAGCGCATTACGTATAGCACGGATCCAACCCTTTACAGGTGGAACCAGTGTTTTTAGTAGCTCAAAACGCTTTAACGTGGCATCTAATTGTTCCCTGGCAAGTTTTTTATGTTTTGCTTTCATGTTTGCACCTATGAAATTCGAACATTATCTCTATGTGCAGTCTACATATTTATAGACTATATCGGCACATGAGTCTATATAATTATAGACAAAACCCCAAAAAACGTCTATGTATTTATGGACTGCTTTTGCTCGCTTTTTGGCTAATTTTTCAATCAAAAACGATGGTATCCCTCTCAATTGATTATTGATTAATGTCCCCGCTTTCGCGGGGATGACAATATTATTGATTATTCACACGCCTGGTGTTCGGTATTTTGCGTTAAGATGGGTAAGAATTTAGCGAAAAATCAACCAAAAACGCTGATACCTAAAAGCAAAAATCAGAATTTTTGAAATTTTTTTTATTCATTTCCACATAAGCACTTAGGTAAAAAGCTCCCTTTAAAAATTCTGCGATTTTCGTATCAAACGTGCAGGTAGCTCTAATTATAGAAACAGTGATTTGCAACTCGTAGTTGGAAGACGACAATTGGTTAACGGCAAATAGTAATTCGTAATTATTTGACCATTTAACCAGCAACCAAAAAACGGAGTTCTAAGTATGGGATTTGAACTTGATATCTTTCAAGATGAACAACTTGAGGCCGAGTACATTGAGTGGCTCGTTGATGAACAGTCAGTTGATGTTCGAGGACACTTTGAGAAGCTGTGGGAATATTACGCAAACCCGAGGATGGAGATACACGGTACCGGTGCTTGTGAGAGAAAGATCAACGAATCAGGGCGGTGCTACGTGCAGGCGCAAGAGTATGGGCTTCCTGTGAGAATAACAGGGCTTGTACACAGTGGACAGGTGGGCGTTTTCGGGGCAAGAAGCGCCCGCGAGGTGCAGCGAAAAGAAGTAGTAATCGAAAATGATATAGCGTGGCGAATAAACGCAGCGGTGGATTTTTTGTTCGGCAAGCCAATTAGTTTTGTTTCGAAATCGCCGGATGGCCAAAAAAGTACAGAAATTGGGGCGATATTAAAGGCACTGTTTGCGGCCAACGGCGCTATCGGATTTTTCCAGGATATGGCGGTGCTCGGAAGTGTTTATGGTTTTGTCGATTGTTTCGTCAGGCCTGGCGAAGAAATCATCGAACGCATTTCCTCTTCCTCCCAAACCCTCTCACGGTGTTCCCGCAAAGCGGGACCCCTCGAAGATGTGCTGCAATTGACACAGACAATCGGCCTAGAACTGATTGAAGCACCGAGGGCACTGCCTGTTCTGGATGAAAACGACTATAAAAAAACAAAGTATTACGTACAGCATTTCTACCAGAAGAAAAACTCACTGAGCAAAAACGTCTCTCGTGGCTCGTGGCTCGTCTCTCGTTTCTTTGGTCACGGGTCACGTAGCACCGGTCACGGGGTACGAGAAGTGGTTGAGGTAACAGAGATTACTTCTGCCTCTGCCTATCAGAGATATGAAAACAAACAGCTTGTCGCGGAAACACAACTGCCGTGGGGTTTTCTGCCGGTGGTGCATATCCAGAATATTGCTCAGCCATACTACTATGAGGGACTAAGCGATGTCGAGCCGTTGATACCACTGCAGGACGAGCTTAATACCAGATTGAGCGACAGGGCGAGCAGGATTACGTTCCAGTCGTTCAAGATGTATCTGGGCAAAGGGATAGAGGGCTTTGAGGATAAGCCCATTTCGCCCGGCATGATGTGGTACACCGACAATCCGGAGGCGACTATCGAAGAGTTCGGCGGAGATGCGGCGACACCAAGCGAGAGTACGCACATTGCCGAAATCAGAGAGGCACTGGATAAGGTCAGTGGGGTAACGCCGGTGGTGGCTGGAGTTCTGAAGAACAAGCTCGGCAACCTTACAAGCGCGGTGGCCCTTCGACTAACGCTTATGGGGATGCTCTCAAGGAACGAACGAAAGAGATTTACTTACAGCGATGGGCTCAAAAGAATCTGCAGGATGGTTCTGGCGATACTCGATACGGCTAATATCTATAAGAGTTCCGAGGTGGACAGAGAGGTCGATATCGTTTTTCCAAGCCCTCTGCCAGAGAATATGATGGAGAAACTAAAAGAAGCCCAGATTAAAAAAGAGTTGGGTGTTCCGACTGAGCAGGTGCTCAGAGAATTAGGATATGAGAGTTCATAGTTCATAGTCTATGAACAAAGAAGGAGATTTTATGAGTCCGATTGAGACGCAAGAGGTTTTGTCAGAAGACATAACGGGAGCAAGTGACAATGACAATATGAAACTTGTTCCGGTAACTGAGTCAATCCGCTATCGAAAGAGGGCACAGAGTGCTGAAAAAAAGGTCGAAGCTTTGACTGAGCAGTTGGTGGAGGCAAAATCACAAGTAACAACGATGTCTGAGCAATTAAGCAACATCCAGGCCGAACAGAAGCTGATTCGCAAATTAGCTGCTGCGGGGACTGTCGATTTGGAAACGGCTGTGTTGCTTGCCAAAGCCAGAATGGAAGGCCAAACGGAAGCGGATTTGGACGGCGTAATTGAGCAGTTGAAAAACGAAAAGCAATATCTGTTCGGCAGCGTCAGTGGAGCTGTAACAGCGAAAAAGACAGCAGGGGCCAAGGAGCGAATGACAAACAATCAAACAGTTCTCGAAAGAGCAGCTAAGAAAGCGGCAACGACAGGTAACCGAACAGATTTGCAGGAGTATTTGAAACTGCGAAGAAATTTTATCTGAGTTAATAGTTCGTAGTTCATAGACTAAAAACTACGAACGGATAACTACTAACTAAAGAAGGAGAATCAAAAGATGGCTTTTACAGGAAAAGCAACTTATTCAGCGGGTACAACTTTGCCGGAACTGGCTGAGGATGTATCGGATTTGATAGGGATAATTTCGCCTTATGAGACACCTTTACTGGATGCTTTGGGTGACCCGATGAGAGAGGCGATGAGTACACATCATGAGTGGCTTGAAGATGAACTTCTGCCCAACAAAGATACTATCAACGACAGTACCTATACCGACCCAAGCACCGATACCGACTTCGTAGTTGATAACGGCAGCAGGTTCCGCGTGGGAGACCAGATTCAGGTTGAGGGCAGCGAGGAATTAATGCTCGTGACCGGTATCAACAGCAATACGCTGACGGTGGTTCGCGGGTATGCGGGCACTACGGCAGAAGCCTTAGTCGACGATCAGGTGATAAACATTCTCGGAAATGCCGCTCTTGAAGGGGCGGACAAGCCCGGTGCGAGATTTACCAACCGCAGCAGGTACGGCAACTACACGCAGATATTTACCGCTACGGTGGAAGTGAGCGGGACGGATATGGCTGCGAGCCAGTTGGGTTTGGCTGATGAGATGGATTACCAAAAACAGGAACGGCTGCGGGAGCTGATTCGCGATTTGGAAAATACGGTCGTCAATGGTGGACAGCCGACAAGCAATCCCGAAGGCAGTGGTTCGGTGAGAAGGTCAATGAAGGGCGCTATTCAGCACCTGTCAACTAATGTTTTCCATACCGGCGATAGTGGCTTTCCGACGGGCACCGGCCTTGACGAGGACAAGATTAATTACGTGCTCAGGCAGATTTGGGAGAGCAGCAACGGCAATGTTGACCTGATTGTTGTCGGCGGTTTTCAGAAGCGAAAGATAAACGCTTTTTCAGCCGGTAGCCGAACCTACGGAGCCAACGATACCACCTTCACCGATATGATTAGCATTTACGAGAGTGATTTCGGTGTTTGCAGAATTGTTACCACGCGATGGATGCCACAGGATGCGGCACTGCTGCTGGATTCGTCCCGTATCAATGTGCTGCCGTTAGCGGGGCGAAGTTTCTACTTCAAGCCGTTGGCAAGCGGCGGTGACTATGAGTGCGGCGAGTTGATTGGCGAATATACCGTGGAGCTCAGGAACGAAGCGGCACATGGTCTTATTCGCGATCTGAGTACCAGCTAAATTGTGGGGGTGTAGCAGACGCATCATAATGTGTGCGGGCGAAGGTGCCCAAAGGGTAAACACTCTTTGGGCACCAGCCCAGCCCTGTTAACCGGAAGGGAGCCAAAAGAAATGGTTAGTTTCTCAAACGATGCAGATATTTTGAAATACGAGCCGATACTCTTCGGAGAATTGCATCTGCCACAGCAGGTACTTGCGACAGGGACAGGCGGGACACTTAGCGGGACGACGTTTACCGCAAGTGGTGCAGACTTTGTAAGTGCGCAGGTCTCGGCAGGCGGTATTGTATATCTGAAATCTACAGATGGGACGCTGGACGGAGCGTATGAGATAGTTTCGGTAGATTCGGCGACGCAGCTTGGCATTTCCGTAATCAGGTCGGATGCAGAGATGGCTGCCACAGCGCCGCCGGCGGCGGCTGATATATTCTATCGCATCAGCACATTCGGACCACAAGCTAACGAGGTCGGCTTTCAGTTGACTGAATACTTCGGTATCAGGCCGGGTAATCCTGCAAGTGAGATAAAGGTAGAGGATATTCTGGATACGGATGTTTTGAAGAGAGCGTCGGTCTTTGCAGTCATCTCAAGTGTGTATGCGATGTTAGCCAGTAGGGTCAAAGACGAGAATTTCTGGAAGAAGAGTCTGCACTATCAGAAGCTTTTTGCCAAGGCAAGGGAACGGTGCCGGCTCAGTATTGATATCGGCTCTGACGGGGTGGTTGATGTTACCAAAGTTGGGGCATCCGGAAGGTTAATGCGGGATTAGTTTGTGAAGAGAAAGACAGATGAGCGTTACTTTAGATGGACAAAATTTATTTGATGAACAGCAGTTAGAGATTGAGCAGGACAGTCTTAACCGAGACTCGATAGAGAGAGCGGTGGCAGGATTGGATGGTGTGCTCAGTATTGATATGGGTGGGCGCGCCAGGAAGATAAGACAAAGAGGTACACTACGGGCAAAAAGCCAAACGCAGATGAATGACAGAATCAATGTAATATCGGCATATATGGACGGCAATACACACACGCTGGTAAGCAACGAGGGCAAAAAATTTGATAACCTTCGAATGGATTCTTTCAAAGTGAGTAAAGAGCGGACAGGTGGCAGCGGTATAGTTGTTGATTATGAAATCGTCTATACCCAGTTAGTTTGATAGCGTACCACGTAGAGCGGATAGAAAAGGAAAGAGCAGTAATGGAACTTATCGGCAGTGGGATAGAAAAGGTCAGAGCGTTTGAATTGCCCGCTGGTATTTGGGCAGACGGCAAGTGTGTCGAGACTCCACGAGTAGCACTGGTGAAGTGGTCCGCCAAAACGAACCTGAGCGATATGTTTTATCAGGTTTATGTCAACGGCCAATATGCAGGGGTAACGGTTGACAGTCAGCAAAGACAAATGATTGTTCCGATACCTACCTCTTTGGAATCAGCGGTTCGGATTGAGGTCTTTGCCGTTGAGGCCGAGCAGGCGGATAGTGATTTCAGCAATGAGCTTGTCCAGCTACCGGCTACCAGTGGGCGGGTGAGAATAAGTTTGTTGCGGAGTCAGAACCTGCCGAGTGATGCAACTGCTGAAATCTACTTTGACAACGGGACAGGCGAAATTGATTACAGCCAGCCACTGACTGATTCGCCGATAAGGATTTGGCCTGTCTGGCAGGATAAAGCCGGTTTCGGGATGAGCAGATTCGGTGTTGGTGATTTCGGTTATGAGTCGGCGGCAGCGGTTGGATTTGGTAAGGGCAGTTTCGGGCACGGTCAGTTTGGCCTTGATGCCGATACGATTGAGTGGATAAGCCCGCCGCTCCAAACGGGCGTTTACAAATTCGGCGTTAAGATTACCGATGGTGCAGGCAATCAAAGCAGTGTCAGCGAAACTGAACCAATCACGGTAATACCGGCGGCAAGACCCGCTGAGCAAGTAAGCATTTCTTCATTTGATAAACAGACAAATCAATTGGTGCTCAAAATAGAAGGAAATCCCCAGTAAAACTGGGGACTAAATACTAACAACTAAGGGAGAATGTTATGGCTGAAGTGTATCCATCTGATAATGAATTACTGAACATACAGTCCGACGGCGAGACCGGTGTTGAGTATATAGCGACCGGCACGGCGCCTTACTATCTGGAGTTTCGAAAATTGCTGTATCGGCTATCGTTAGCTACACGGCGAGCAAACGACTTGAGAGTCTATGACGAGGGTGGGCTTGACATTGGCGTAAAAGCGGGCAAGTTCTGGTTAGATACGGGGCTGATAAGCTATGCCGGCTCGTCGGGCAATACTTTAGCGGATGATAAAGCAAATATTTACATCTATCTGAATTCGGCAGGCAGTCTTGTAACCAACGAATACACCAGTTTCCCCGATATGGTAACTACGCCGCATATTCGGTTAGCGATAGCGAGCACCTCGGGCGGGGACATCGACTCGATAACTGATTGTCGAGCGGGTCATAATATTGCAATGCCATACGGGGCCGGCGGTGTGAAGAAGACCATCGAGGCACATACCAGCGATGACACACTTACGGCAGTGGAATCCGGTAGTGTTCACAGTAACCTTGGCGCCACCGGGACAGTTACACTTACGCTTCCCGCCTCTGCACCTGCGGGGACGGTGTTTAGCTTTGCAGTCCAGGCCGCTTATGAGCTGCGCATTGACCCGGGTACGGCGACAATACGAGATGACAGCGGCCAGACAGCAGACAAATATAAATCAGCTAATGCGATCGGAGAATGCCTCAGCCTTGTAGCTGATTCCAATGGCGATTGGGCAACCATTGCCAAGAACGGGACATGGACGGAGGAGGTGTAAATATGCTTATTTCCACAACCAAACCACCAGTCGGCTCTGTTGGATTAAAAGAAGTCAATAAAGATTTTTGTGCTGCTTCAATCGGAGCAAAAGGAGTATATCCGAGAAGGCATTTTATTCCGAAACTCATTGAACCTTTCGATGATACCTCACAATGGGATACAGGTGTACGCGTAACTAAAGCTGCGGATACTACTAATTATATTTGCTCACAGGCAAGTACGCTACAGTCAATGAAGTGTACAAAGCAAACCGGAGGCACTTCATCGTTTAGCACCAAAACGGTTACCGAGATTGATTTAAGCAATACTCTGGTATATGTACGATTCTATGTGCACGAAGGCAGTGGTGCTTCATCCTGGGACAAGATTTCAGTGATTTCTCTTATTGTTGGTGACAGTACCTTTTCAAATTACCAGATGATGAAGTTTGTGGAAGGTGATTATGTGACGGGACCTGGCTGGTACGAGAGAATCATTGCACCGAAGATGGGCAATATGGACGCCGGGACCTACACGTTATGCTGGGAGCATGTTACGAAGCTTCGCGTTCGGATTGATTCGGATGGAAGCGATGATACGCCGGCGGTAACCTGGGATAAAATAATGTTCATTCCTCATTTGGCTCAACCCCAATATGCTATCGCTCTGGATGATAGCTTTGATGATGATTATAAATTTGCAGCTTATTTGAGTGCGAAGGGGATTAGAGGTACATTCTTTATCATTCCTTCGAAAATTGGAACGAGTGGTTACTTGACATTAGAACAGCTTCATCAGATACATAATGCCGGTCATCTGATAGCCAATCATAGCTGGAGCCATAAATATTTGAAGATGGATAACCTCACCGCGGCTGAACTTATCGAAGAGATTACAAAAGCAACGGACTGGATGTGTGCTAATGGTTTTGCAGACGGGGCGAGGATATTTGCTCTGCCTGGAGGAACTACTAATTGGGAGGATGGGTTTAACAGCATCTACAAAGACAGATGGTTTGACCAGTTGCGGCTTTCGACAACTTGCCACGATGTCGGCTTCTTTGACCCAACAATACAATGGACTAACTCATTTGATGACACAACAACTGCGGAATTGGAAGTCAATAAAGTAATAAATGCCGGGACGATTATGGTTACAGGATGGCATTCTGCAAATGAAGGAACATCGTTTACGTGGGCCAACTGGAAAACGCACATTGACAATGTGGCAGCAAAACGAGACGCAGGAAGTCTCGATACAGTAACTATGGCAGACTTGTTGAGTATAGGAGTCTAAGATGGCGAACGAAATACATGTAGATTACACATCCGGCAGTACGCTTTACGCAGTTGTTCGTAACGGGGCGGGAGAAGTCTGGTATGCTGGAGGGCAAGTCTTTGAGTCTTGGGGGACGGGCGGCCGTGCTGCGAACGATTACGACATATCCCTTACAGATAAGAGTGGCCACAGATATGTGGGTAACTTTGATAGTAATATCCCCGCAGGTAGATATTCCATTCAAATATTCTTACAGGCCGGTGCTAATCCTGCTGATGGTGACAACCTTGTGGGGGGTGACAAAATTGTATGGTCTGGGGTAGGCGAAGTAACCAGTGATAAGTTGCTTGCCAACAAAGCCGTCCAAAACAAATCGACTGGAGAAATCAAATACTACGATGATGATGGGCAAACGGTCCTTTTGACTCATACCCCTACCGATGCGGCAGCGACTATCACAAGGACACCAAGCTGATAAAAAATAGTGAATATCAAGGAGATACAAAATGGGTAGTTTTGCGGATTATTGGGAAAACGAGATTTTAGACCATCTTTTTGGCAAAGGTAGTTATACACCACCTACCATCTATGTCGGATTATCAACGGCAGACCCTACGGATGACGCATCCGGACTGGCTGAGCCAAGCGGTAATGGTTACGCACGAACTGCCACTGCTGGTGCTGATTGGAACGTTGCATCCGGTGGAGCGATTGCCAACGCCAATGATATTACTTTCCCGGAGGCAACCGATAGCTGGGGAACGATAACCCACTTTGCCTTATTTGATGCCGCAAGCGCTGGCAATATGTTAGCTCACGGCGCCTTAAGTGTATCTAAGTCAATCAGTAGTGGAGATACAGCTAAATTTGCTGCAGGAGACTTGGATGTAACCTTAGATTAAGGATTCGTCCTTCGCTTTTCTTTGCTGAAAGTTACGAAGGGCTACGAAGAAAGGAGATTGGCTGATGGCAACTATAAAGAAAAATTGGGCTTCACAGAGTCAAATTGAAGGTACTGGCGATGGTTATACGACACTTTCCGGTACGACTGAGGAATATTCTTCAGATGTTGATATGGAGACGAATGGCTACGAAGGTGCTCACGTAACTGTTGAGATTGATTATGATGCAACTCCCACTGATGAGGTCAAAATCAAGCTGTATGGCTCTCTTGATGGTTCCAACTATGACGATACGCCCATCTGGGAAATGCAGGCAGACAAGAGTGTTGACCCACAGCAGTTGAGTTTCATAATCAAAGACCTTGCACACTTTAGGCTTGGTTTTCAACAGACCGGCTCAACAGATAGCCACAATGTGAGAGCATACGTCCAGCCTTGGAATTATATAACAGCATAATTAGTTTTGAGTTCTTAGTTTTGAGTTAGCTAAAAACTAAAAATTCAAAACTTTTACGGGGTAACACTAAGTGCCAGTACTTAAACCAGTAAGAGGAATACGACTAAATAAAAGCCATCCGCTTGCCCGCGGCCTTGTTGGTTATTGGCTTTTCAACGAAGGCTCAGGCAGTACAGTCTTTGATTTGAGCGGGAATAATCAGACAGGCACTCTGCAAGCGGATGCTCATTTTGATGTAGGCGGATTTGGTTCTCTGATAGATTTCGATGGCACTGGCGATTTCGTATCAGTCGTTACAAATAAGGACATTGGCAATGGTTCTTATACGGTTATAGCACGGGTTCAAACTGGTGCTGATGTAACAAGCCAAACGAGAGTCATTCTGGGAAAAAGAAATACAGCCAACACGTATCCGCTCTTATTCGGGATAGATAACTATACAACAGGTAAAACTCAAGTAGGTCTCCACCGATGGGATGGAGCGGCCTCAGAAAAAGCGTTGTCTGGAATCGATGCTGTTGCAAATACGGATTACTGGGTTGCTGGTACCTGGGACGGCACTAATCTAAAGTTGTATGTGGATGGAATATTAAAAGGAACTACAGATGCTTCGGCTTTGGGTGATTCAAGTAACGCAGATGATTACTCTATCGGGGCGAGAGAAAAATCAGGTTCAGAATTATATTGGGATGGCAAAATCTACTATGTTTATCTTTACAACCGTGCCCTCACCGCTTCTGAAATTGCCTTACTCTACCGAGAGCCGTTCTGTATGTTTGATAGGGCTTGGAGACCTGGGTTGATAGGCGGCCAAATCGTCGAACTTATAGGTACCGTAGCAGGTACGTCTTATGTAAATGGTTCCCTTGGCTTCAAAGAACTCCCGCACGAAATGGATAACAACTGGCTCAGGGAAGCACTCTTTAACGGAATGACTGCCAATGCTTTTAAGCTGGGAACGAGCTTGAGTTTGGGCTGGTTCTGGGTTCGTGTTACCGGCTGCTCTGTGCTCTACCGTGGGGCCAGTATGGGAGAAATAGATTTCACGAATATATTGGCTGTCTCAGGGCAGGATGAGTATGGGGGGGGCGAGATCTCACCACCCAGCTATATTCCGCACAACAACGGTTCAACATACTTTTATGTTGTTCGTCGGTTTAACAACTGCGGCTATCAGGAGCGCACGTTGGCTGCTGCGGTAAAGGTTTCAATAGGTTCCAGCGGTGAGCTGGCGGAGCCACAACCGAATAATATTTCCGGTTCAAAAGCCGATCAAGTGGCCAACAATAAGGTACGGCTTACCTGGTTCTATTGGCCTTGCGAACAGGGTTCCAGACCCGTGAGCTTCAATGTCTATTACGATGACCGAACAGGGCAAATCGACTATCAAAATCCACTTGCCACAATTGGTTACAAGGGGCGAAAGTTTTACAGCTTCCAAAGTCCCGACCTTTCGGGAGAGGCAGGTAAATACTTGTTTGCTATAAGGGCTGAAGATGCCGGCGGTATAGAGAATATTTCTTTAGCTCGGCTGAAAATCCAGCTTGACACCTTAAATCCCGACGCGATTGATATTTTAAGAACTGAAGCTGTTTGATATTCGATGCTGGATGCTCGATGAGTATCGAGTATCAAGAAACGAGGGCGTCCATTCTCCGTAGTAACTACGAAGGACGAAAGATAAACTATGTCTAACAGAATCGACTTTTTCCAATCGGCACAAACACGACTGGCACTTCCCGCCGCTTCTGTCTCAATTTCGGTCGATGGGATGTTGTGCCCGTCGCTGGAGCCGATAGAGATTATACGCGGTGGTTGGCCGGAATTTAGCTGGGCCAGATTGGCTTACAACCCTGCCGCGTATCCCGATAAAGTCGGGAGCTTGACGGCTGCCGAAGATATAGAGACCTTATTTGCTATGGGAAAGACTGTTTACATCCGACAATATTTTAACGGTGTCCCGCCGGGCGCAGCGGCTTTTAGTCTTCCAATCTTTTGCGGTCAAATAGAAAACATCGAGACACGGTTGGCAGCCAGCGGTGAGAAGGTAGAAGTAATAGCGAAAGATTTCAGTGCAAATTTAGAGCGGGTCTCAGTCTATGGCCAGCGTCTGAACATTAATCCTGAATCTCAAATCTCAAATTTCAAATTTTTGGCTGGTCTTGATACAACATTTAATCCGGATGGTAAGGCCAACGCCAATCCAGAACCAATAAAAGTCAATGGCAAGAGCTATACGAGCTTTTGTGCTCCCGGCGCGCCGGGACAAGGCAGGCTCTGGAGCTATGCGGAAGTAATTGATTATCTACTTTGCGAATATTTGGCAACCGGTCAATTACAGACGCCTGGCATAGGCCAACTGAGGGTGTTGACCGAGAACCAGGTAGTTCGCGACCTCGACGTTACGGGGTTAAATCTGATAAAGGCCCTGTACCGATGCTGTGAGAGGATCGGCTTGAGGTTCAAGTTTGTCCCTCGGCTTGTGCCGACCGGGTCTGGCCAGGCAATTGTGTTCTATAAAAGTGGTACAGGCAGAACTATTGAGTTGAATTGCCAGCAAACCGGCGAGCAGTTCAGCATATCAAAGACGAATATCGCAGCTTTGCACAGCAAGAAAAATTTTTGGCCAATAACACACAAGTATATCGGTCAGGGCGACTTTAAAATTGTGGAAGCGACCTTTGAGTTTGTGAAGGCCTGGGACGGGAGTCTTGAGGACATCAACTATGACAAATTTTCACCTTCGACCAATCCTGATTTTTATCAGGTAAAAGATGTATATCGCAAATGGTGCCTCAACGAGGCGGGGAACTACAGTGATGCTCCGTACAATCAGGGTGATACGTTCGATTTTTCCAAGATTTTCGGCAGCAGTAATTTCATTCGTCGCCGCAGGCGCTTTTGGCCGACTTTGACCACAGACAAACAGGGAAAGTCACTGGGTTATTTCCTGCAGGTATCGTTCGATGACGGCTTGCATTGGTGGCAGTACCTTCATGCTTTTAATATCCTGCTCGATGAGTGCGGAGTGTGGCTCAGCAGCGACCGGCTCGATGTTGATACCTGGGTGGCTGCGCTCAAAGGAGTGTTGAAATTCAGAATGACCGCCTCGGTAATCAGTGATGAGAGGTTAACTTGTATAGTTTCCGATGGGCCTGTCAATTCAACAGTTCCCGTGGTTGAGCATATTATTACACTGCCACGTCAGTTCAAGTATCGCAAGGTTTCGGACCAGAGCATCTTCACGGACCCCTATGATGAGACGCTCGGCACTGCGGACGAGGTCGATGATACCGATGCTTTGTATGAGTTTATCCGGCACAGGGCAGTGGTTTCGTCCGAGACCATCGAGACCATTGATATACAAACGCCAAATCTTGTGTTTGATTACAAAGTCGGTGACAGAGTGAGCGCAAGTCCCGAAAGCAGAGACCTGTTGGCCTGCAGGAGTGATAACCGAAGCAGAAGTCAGATTGTGCGAGTACAGATGGATTTTGAAAAGCAGTGTACGAATTTGAAAATCGTTCGACAAAGGAGCTGATAATTATGGCCGGTGGAGCGAATATCGTAGATGGTCAACAAATACTGGAAAGACTTGCCCGGAAAGGCTCCGAGCATATACAGGAAGTATCAGTTGTCACTTCACCCGGCGCCAGGACGGCTGGGTGGGCTGTTAAGGTCAAAAGTAATTCGTCATACAATTTCTATAATGTCATCGCAGTAGTAATAGGCGATGCCGGCTCGATACCTGTTGAAATAGGTGGACAAACCCAGGCAGTCAATTTGGCTGAATCGTTTCAACAACAGGGAACACTATCGGCTGGGACGTATGCAGTAATGTTCAGAGTAGGTGACAAGAACGTATTCCACGTCAAACCGTAACTCGATGCTGGATACTTGATACCGGATGCTCATCGAGAAATGAGGTAAATGATGGCTGAGGTGAATTCCAAATCGTGGCAGTTTAATCGGCAGATAAATGTTTCTGTGCTGGTTCAGTTGGTGCTTTTGGCTTCTCTGATTGTTGGCAGTTGGGTCAATTTGCAAAGACAGCTTGATTTGTTACAACGTGATGTGAGTATGCTGTTGCAATGCCAAAAAAGTTTTGAGCAAAAACTCGAATCACTTTGGAGCAAAAGTATTTCATACGAGTATCGCCT
>JADFJC010000082.1 GCA_022566315.1 Planctomycetota bacterium | reverse complement strand
TTCGCCTTCTGAATATGCCGCGGCACCGGTGTTGTCGTAGAAAAACGGCATCGCCTGGTCGCCGCCGTGAACAATAGTAGTCTCAACGTAATGTTCACCCGCGAGAAAATCCGGAGCAGGATAACCTACTGTGGCGCCGTTTGCCGGGACGCCATATCCGTCCACCCACGTTGACCATATCTCGTCGGGCGGATAGTCATTGTAGTCCTCGAAATCGTCCACAACGAAGAACTCGTGTGTCGTAAAGTTCCAGATGTCGCCTTGCCACGTTGTGGTGGTCTCGGCCTCATTGACCTCACTAATTTTCCAGTAGTAAGTCGTGCCTAAATCAAGGGACAAGGGACCAAAGCTGGTCTCGGTCACGGTGGTAACAGGGGCATTACCGTCTATCACAGCCTGCTCGTCAGAGCTTAAGTACACATCGTGCTGGGCTGCCTCTCTTCCTGCTCTGAAGCCGAGGGTTACATCCACAGCGACATCTGTTGTGCCAGAATCCGGGCTTGGCTCTCTTGCAAAAACGGGTATGCTGAAGAAGCGCACCTCACTGAGACCATATTGGTCCAGGATGTTTCCCCAGTTGCTGTTAGTTGTGAGCCTGACGTACTTTGCTGTTACGCCACTCAAATCAACAGTGGTGTTGTGTGCATAATCGACCGCACCAGGCGCCCGGGCAAACTCATGAGTAGTACCCAATGTCGTATAGTCGGTGCCGTTGGTCGAATACTCGATCGTAACATCCTTGAGCCCAAAACCGAGAACAGACTCCAACATTCCATTAGAGTTCCATACCCACATCTCGTGCAGTTTGTAAACCTTGTCAAGCTCATATTCGATCCAGACCCCGTTCGGTTCATCGCTGCTAAGCCACATATCCATCGCTTCCGTCGAGTGCAGGTCGTTAACATCCAGTCCCAAGCCGTTGATGGTATTTTCAGGGCCCATACCTTCCTGGCTCGTGCTGGAAGCTGTGGCGGTTATGTTCTCGATGGGATAGCCAACTGGCTCGGTCGTAAAACTCCAGACATTGCCTTCGAAGACCGTGGAGTCGGGCGGGGCATTGACCTCATCGATGCGCCAGTAGTAAGTCGTGCCAAAATCAAGGCGTTGGGGCCGAGCATAGCTGTTGGCATCCTGGGTGATCCCGCCAATGCCGTCGTTGACGTCGTTGAAGCTCTCACTGAGGTAAACTTTGTGCCCATTGACCGGGGGCGCAAATTCTCCCGGCGTCCAGCTAAGGACCGCATCTCGCGGCACATCTGTTGCCTCATTAGCCGGCTTCGGGTTAGAGGCCTGGCCCGGCCCGCCGGTCTCGCCGAGCATATAACGGACCGCGTTGAGGAACAACTTTTCACCCTCGGCGGTCAGGTTGTAGCGCCCGTCGATATCACTTCCCTCGGCGCCGCCGGTGGCAAAGTACATACGGTGACCACCAGCGAATTGGCCGGCCCCAGGGTAGAATTCCACTCCCGGCTCCCACTCAGCGATCCAGACACCGTCTGCGCCGGAGTCCGACCGCGTGGCGATCAGCGTATAGTTATTGGTGGGATCTACGTTGTTGTCACCAACATTACTCTGGGCGGTGAGGATGTTGACCTGGTTGCTTCCATCGAGTGTCACGCCGGTGAAAATGGGATGGTCAGGAAGCACGGCGAGTAAGTTGGCCGTCGTACTAGAGGTGCTGGTGGAATTCATCCACAACCAGCGACTACTCCTGTAGATATGCGCAGCCTGCAGTATCAACGGCGTCGTGATGGAGTTCCACTGGGTCGGCTCCTCGCCGTCGTCGTAGCTGCCGCTGCCAGTGTCGCGACTTACGATAATCAGGTCCGCGGCATTAAGAGCGTCTATCTTCGCAGCATCGAGAGTACGCCCTTCCTGGTTACGGAAGCTAAGGTCAACGGTGTAACCCTTTGCCACGAGCAGATCAATCCAGCCTTGGTCAGTAGCGTCGTTGCCCTTGTTATCCGAGACCCAGATGATCGTGGCGGCCTGGAGCGAAGACGCCAGGCAAAAGCTCAGCACCAAAACAAAATAAATCAATTTCTTAGACATAATAGTCCTCCTTAAAAAAAGTTAATATAATCAGGTTTTGGCTACACGCCAAAACATCTGTTTTCCGGTTCAGCCGCCGTTTAAGGAATCATGTGCGGCAACGACCTTTGGTCAAGGTCCAACTCATCGGTAATCAAAATAGCATCGAGAAGCGTAGCATCATCACGGCGCGCAATCTCCAGCGTGTGCTCCCCGGCCGACAACGTGAATTTTACAATCTCGTTGCCGTGACTGTTGCTGTGAACCTCATCCCAGTGCCAATCATCTCCTTTGTCTATCATGTTAAACTTGACCCAGCCGGTACTACGATAGGTCCCCGGGTCGTAAGCAGCACCAGGGATCCGGACCCAGAATGAGTCAGAGCCTGAAATGACGATCACGTGAAACAGGACTTTGTAGGTTCCTTCCGGAACAGTGAAATTGTAGGTGGCGACACCGTAAACAGGCGGGGCTTCAGTTTCGTCGCCGGAGTTCTCATCAGTCCCGATGTACTGACCACCCGATGCCAGTTGACTATCATAAATCTGCATGGGCAAAGTAATACTGTCCGCAGCTTCCGCTTCAAGCCATATCTCCAAAGGAGGCTCAGGGACCAGTCGATACAGCCTAATGTCGTCGAAGTACACCACGCCTGAGCCGCCGGGCGTCAGATTTGCCTCGTCACCAAAGCCAATTGCAAGCGTCGTGACATTGGTCAGGTCCACGCCAAACGATGCAAGGTCGATGCTCCACCGCGTCCACGATCCCTGCTTTATGTCAGCCGGGTCGCCGTCATATACCACCTTAGAACCATTGAGCTTCACATACATCTGCTCAACAGTATTATCAGGATCGCCATAGAAGCTTATTAACAATGCTTTAACACCATTCTTTGTCCAATCCTGTGGCGGGCTCAGCGTCCGCTCTGCTTCTGAATACTTGAAGTTGTTCTCGTAAAACAGCGGCATCGACTGCTCGCCGCCGTGAACGGTCGTAGTCTCAGCGAAAGGTGGGTCGGCATTGCCTGCCAAGGCGCCGTTTGTCGGGACGCCGTATCCGTCCACCCACGTCGTCCATATCTCGTGGGGCGGATAGTCGTTGTAATCTTCAAAATTGTCCACAATAAGATACCCGGGTGTCGCAAAGTTCCAGATATCGCCTTGCCAGGTTGTGGGGGTTTGGGCCTCATTGACCTCATCGACCCGCCAGTAGTAAGTTTTGCCCAGGTCAAGCGGGCCGGCATCATAGCTGGCTTCGGTTACTGAGCCGGCATAAGCGGTACCATCCAATACTGCTTCTCTGTTGGTGCTGAGGTGCACATCGTGTGTGGCAGCTTCTCTTCCCGCTCTGAAGCCAAGCACCACATTCGGGCCTACACCTGTTGCGCCATCGGCTGGGTTAGGCTCTCTTGCCCAGATTGGTATGTAATAGAAGCCAATCTCGCTCAGGCCATATCGGTCATACAGGGCACCTCCCCAGTTGCTGTTGGCGGTGATCCTGACGTACTTTGCCACCGCGCCCTCAAAATCAATTGTAGTATTGTGTGCATAGCCATCGGCGCCGGGCGCCTGGGCAAATTCATGCGTAGCTCCCAACGTCGTGTAGGCAATACCATCAGTCGAATATTCAATGGTAGCATTCCTGATGCCGTACCCGGCAAGAATAGACTCGCCGTTATAATTCCACACCCGCATCTCATGCAGTTTATAGACCTTGTCGAACTCATATTCGATCCAGGCGTTCGGTTCACTGCCGCTAAGCCACATGTCCGTTGTCTCCTTTGAATGCAGAGCGTCATCGAGTCCTGAGCCGTTTGTGGTATTCTCAGGCCCTTTCCCCGTGTCGTTGCTGTCTGCTGTGGCGGTTACAGTTGAAGCCGGGATTGGATAGCCAAAAGGCTCTGCGGTAAATTGCCAGAGGTCGCCTTTGTGTATCGTAGTACCGTCGGCCTCAACCTCATCGATTCGCCAGTAGTAAGTTTTTCCAAAATCAAGGGTTGCTCCGACAGCATACTGGTTAGGGTCCTGGCGACCCTTGTAAACGTTGTTGGGGTCAATTGTTGGACTGGCCTCGTTTACATCGTCAAAATTAGTTCCTAAGTACACATCATGTTTGTCGGCGGACGTTCCCGGCATCCAGCTAAGAACCACGTCCTGTACCACATCCAATTGCAGCCCATCTGTCGGACTCGGCGTAACCGCCTTCACTCCTGCAATAGCGGTAATTTCAAGAATCTCTTCCTCAGATAAGACCCTGTCATAGATGCGGACATCATCAATCAAACCGTTGAAAAAGAATTTTGGGGCGCCATCGCTCCTCTTGTAATGTGCGCCGATGGTTCCGTAATAAGCAGTAGCAGCACCCTTTAGGATTCCCGCAGAAGCGACCGAGACATTCGTCCTGCCGTCGATGTACAGTTTGTACTCTGTCCCGTCATACGCCCCGGCCACATGATGCCACGTGCCATCGTCCACGGGCAAGGTTCCGGTAGCTGCGGTTACCGGACTGGTGTTCATAACTTGAAACGTGACGTTGCCGCCTGAGCCGCTGCGTAGTCTCCAGGCGTACCCGAGAGCAACGATACTATCGGATGAGCCTACCGATCTCGTCTTTATCCAGGCCATGACCGTCATTTCCGTCGCGACTATGCCCGACCAGCTCCTTTGGCAGTACACATAGTCCCCATCGGCAGGCAGGCTCAGGACGTACGAACCTCTGTCGTCATCCCAGATGATTTGTGCGTTACCTTTTGGCTCGCCTGTGATAGCGGCGGCGTTGGTGCCGGTGTTGCTGAAGTCGTTTGTACCCTCAAACTTGTAGTGTGCTACGGGTTCCTGGCCGGCCCAGGTGTAACTTGCCCCGCCCAGCACTAAGACAAGAAAAATTAGAAATAACGCTCTTCTGCACATAACTGCTCTCCTTCACTCCGCCCCATCTTCGGGGCTCAAAAAAAATATGAGTTGTTAATTGAGACGTACGCTCCTCACTGCGGGGCACAAAGTTTTAAGCTTTGTTCCTTCCTCAACCTTCCAGCCAAGCTGATTTACCCGAATGTTACAAGGACATCGCCCGCCGGGAGGCCAAAATCCACAGATACCCGCCCATTTGCTACGCCCATGGCAGGTCAGAGCAGGTTCTGCGCAGACACAAGCTTTACCTGCCCTATTTATACCAGATTAGCTATCTCCCCGTCAAGGGAAATATTCTCGATTCTCGACGAGCATCTGGTATCAAGTATCAAGTATCGAGGTTAAATTTCATTGCAAAATCCGCTGATTGCAGGTAACCTAAGCGTACGTTCACTTTGGCAGGAAATCGCAAACCGCTTGCCTTGTTACGGTTTTTGCAAGAGCTGTAATAAGAATTCGCGTATTGAGCTAAGATACAACGGAAGGAAGGAGCGCTTATGCAAACCACAATCGGTTCCCAGCGGCCGGTTTTTGCTCGCAGCCCCAAAACACAGGTCTTCCGGCTTCTTATTCTCCTGATAGGATTTACGCCTGTCTTAGCTTCGCCGATAAGAGAGGCCAAGCTCTGGGAGCCAGTAACATGGACGTTCCGAAACCCGAGCTGCTCCGGCAATCCATTTGACCTCGTGGCCAAAGCTACCTTCACCCATGCACCCAGCGGTCAGAAGGTCCGGACAGAGTTTTTCTATGACGATGGTGACATCTGGAGATTGCGCTTCACGGGGGCACACACGGGTCTGTGGCGATTCGTTACCGAAAGCTCCGACCCTGAGCTGAACGGCTTGAAAGGCAAGCTGGAAGTCCGTCCCAATCCCGGCGTGCCGGGTTTCATAACAAACTATGGCAGCAAGTGGGGACGACTGGGAATTGACCAGGCCTTTGTACCGCAGTATGTGATGTACTGCGACCCACCAACATTCTACCGGAATCCCGACCGCATTGACGCTGATATTCGCAAGTTCTTCGTCGAACATGGGTTCAACGGCTTTCACATTGCCATTGTTTGCCGATGGTTCGACCTTGACAAGCTGCGTTCGAATGAAATCGACTCGGCTTCTCCGAATCCCGACCCGCGTACATTCGAGGCGATTGAACTACTGATTCGGAAGGTCCACGCGGCGGGCGGCGGCGTGCACATCTGGGCCTGGGGAGATGAGCAGCGGAGAATGACGCCGAAGAAATGGGGCCTCAACGGCAAGGTGGATCGTCGATTGCAGCGATACATCTGCGCCCGGCTCGGGCCGCTTCCCGGCTGGTCGATGGGCTATGGCTTTGACCTGCAGGAATGGGTGAAGGAAAATGACCTGCGCACCTGGCAAGAATATATGCACCGCCACCTTGGCTGGTTCCATTTCCTCGGCGGGCGGGCACCAGAGATTACCCAGATATACGATGGTTTGGATTACTCTTCTTATCAGCAGCATCGGCCTGATTACGATATCTACGTCAAGGCCATAGACCAGCATCCCGACAAGCCGACGTTTCTGGAGGACCGCTTCCGGGTTCGCAGGAACGTCTATCCGAAGAAGGATTATGATTTCAATATGACCCGCCGCGGCCTGTGGCACTCAACAATGGCCGGCGGAGCGGCAAATATCTGGGGCAACCTGTTAAATCCTCGCCCCGATGGTATGTCGCATCCGTATCCCAACAAAGACCAAATCCTCACCTGGTCGCGATTCTGGAAAAATCGGTTCCGTAAAGAATTGGTGCGTGACAATAGTATAACCGATGGCGTGTGCCTCAAGGTCCCGGGCAAACTGCTCGTTTTCTACAAGGAAAATACCGACTCGATCCAAATAGACCTCAGCGAGCTGCGAGGGGCAATTCAGGTGATAGCCGTGGATACCTGCCGCGACTACAAAGAGATCGAGATTGACGGCCTAAAAGCCAGGCCCGACCAGATATTCAAAGCCCCACGCCGTTCAGATTGGGCGGTTACAGTCCAGACCATATCAAAAATCAGTTACTTATTGAACTTTAACTACTCGAAAGGAGACATAAAATGAATCCGAATCGTATTGAAAGAAGCTATTCCACACCAACAACGCATCGCAGCAGAGTACAACTTTTGACGCGCCCGTCAGAAGTCAGACGTCAGAAATCAAAAGCCGGCTCTGTCCTCTGTCTTCTGTTCTCTGTCCTCTGTTCTTTGTTCATCTGCTCGTTTATACGGGCCGACTGGCAGCCGGCTAAAGGCCCGCTTATGACCCGATGGGCGAAGCAGGTCTCGCCGAATAACGTTCACCCTGAATATCCTCGTCCGCAAATGGTTCGCAAGAACTGGCTGAATCTTAATGGATTGTGGGAATATGCAATTCGGCCTAAGGATGAAGGACAGCCGAAAAAGTTTGATGGGCAGATTCTTGTGCCGTTTCCGGCTGAATCAGCTTTGTCCGGTGTGATGAAGGCGGTGGGCGAGAAAAGCCGGCTATGGTATCGACGCACATTTAAGGTCCCCAAAAAATGGGAGAACCAGCGCATACTGCTGCATTTCGGCGCTGTGGACTGGGACACAACGGTGTGGGTCAACGGTAAACAGGTCGGCGACCATCGCGGGGGATACGACCCGTTTACTTTTGATATAACTGATGCGCTGAATGATGGCGGGGCGCAGTCCGCTTGGGGACGCCTTACGGCGGAAATTGTATTAAGTGTGTGGGACCCGACGAACACCGGCTATCAGCCGCGGGGCAAACAGGTAAAAAAGCCCGGCGGGATATGGTACACCGCAGTTACCGGAATCTGGCAGACAGTATGGCTTGAACCTGTCGCCGCCGCCCATATTAAGTCGCTTAACATTGTTCCTGATGTGGACAGCAAGACGGTGGATGTCAGCCTGAACCTGGTCTCTCCGGCCGGCGAGGCCGCCGCCACAGTTACTGTGCTCGATAGAAGGAAAAAGGTTGCCAGTGGACAAATCAAGATAACCGGCGAAGGCGGCATCGCTACGCTCAGTATCAAACTGGCCGTCAAAAACGCCAAACTCTGGTCGCCCGACTCACCTTTTCTCTATGACCTGAAGGTCACACTTACCCACAACGGCAAAATCGTTGACGAGCTTTCAAGCTACTTCGGTATGAGGAAAATCTCGTTGGGCAAAGACAAAGAAGGTATTACACGGTTATTCTTGAATAATAAGCCTTTGTTTCAATTCGGGCCTTTAGACCAGGGCTGGTGGCCGGATGGGCTGTACACGGCGCCAACAGATGAAGCGCTGCGCTACGACATTGAGGTATTGAAAAAACTCGGCTGCAATATGCTGCGTAAGCACGTCAAAGTGGAACCTGCTCGGCTGTATTACTGGTGCGATAAGTTGGGGCTGATGGTCTGGCAGGATATGCCCAACGGCGATAGGCACATCCGCGGCAGGGACAGCGACCTTGAGCGCGGCGATGAGTCAGCTATGCAGTTTGAACTGGAGCTCAAGCGTGTCATCGAGGCCTTCCGGAACCACCCCTGCATAGTAATGTGGGTGCCGTTTAACGAGGGCTGGGGGCAGTACGATACGCCGCGGATTGTGAATTTGATTAAGGAGCTTGACCCAACGCGGCTGGTTAATAATACCAGCGGCTGGGCCGACCGCGGCGTTGGCGACGTGCACGATATTCACAGGTATCCCGGCCCGGCTGCGCCGCCGACCGAAGAGAACCGTGCTGCGGTGCTCGGCGAGTTTGGCGGTCTGGGTCTGCCGGTCAAGGGGCATACCTGGCGGGATGAAAAGAACTGGGGATACCGCAGTTATAAAACTCGTGAGGAACTTACCGATGCGTACTTAGTTCTCCTCGATAATTTGCGCTCGCTGATTGGTGGGGGCCTGTGTGCCGGAGTATATACGCAGACGACCGATGTGGAGATTGAGGTCAACGGGTTTATGACTTACGACCGGGCGATGATAAAAATGGATGTCGAAAAGGCCGCGGCGGCAAATCGGCGTCTGTATCTGCCGCCGCCTGTTGTTAAGACGATTGTCCCGACTTCGCAGAAACAAGGGCAGTCGTGGCGATATACAACAAGCAAACCACGTGACGGCTGGCAGCGAGCAGGCTTCGACGATTCGGACTGGCAGAAAGGTAAAGGCGGTTTCGGTACCGAAGGGACGCCCGGTGCTGTTATAGGTACCGAGTGGAAGAGTTCGGATATCTGGCTGCGCAGAACGTTTGAGTTAAAGAGTAAAAAACTTAGCCGGCCCCAGCTTTTAATCCATCATGATGAGGACGCTGAGGTTTATATCAATGGCCGGCTCATCGCAAAGCTGGAACGCTATACTTCGAGTTACGTTCAAGTTAGGCTTGACGAAAAGGCGCGGAAAGCGCTGAAGGTCGGCTCAAATTGTTTGGCCGTTCACTGCACTCAAACCACAGGCGGACAATATATCGACGTGGGCCTGGTGGACATAAAAGAACAATAGGCCAAGTGATTGAGATGCAAAGAAAACCCCCCGGATAAATCTGGGGTTTAAATATAAATGTTTTGAGATTGCTTCGCGATGCTCGCGATGATGGAGAAGTTACTTTAGGGGTAGCAAAATGAATCGACGGGAATTTATTAAGTTTGTTGCTGGTGGTGCAGCGGCGGTGGCTGTAACGAACTACGGCTGTTCGGTGGGCGAGAGTTCTAAAGCGATAACCAAACGGCCAAATATCATTATTATTATGGCGGATGATTTGGGGTACGGTGACGTTGGCTGCTATGGCAGTAAGAAAATACAGACGCCAAATATTGATGCCTTGGCGAGAGGCGGGATGAAGTTTACGGATTATCATTCCAACTGCCCGGTGTGCAGTCCGACACGGGCGGCGCTGCTAACGGGACGCTACCAGCAGCGCAGCGGTATCGAGGGCGTTATATATGCAAAAGGGCCGACACGGCAAACTGGAATAGCATTAGAAGAAACAACCTTTGCCGAGGTTCTAAAAAAACGCGGCTATGTAACGGGGATTTTTGGTAAGTGGCATTTAGGTTACAACGTGGAGTTCAATCCGGCAAAGCAGGGGTTCGACGAGTTTGTCGGCTATGTCAGCGGTAATGTAGATTATCACTCGCATATCGATGGGGCCGGCTTCGATGATTGGTGGAAAAATTGCGAGAAGGTCCCTGAAGAAGGTTACTGCACCGATTTGATAACCAAACACGGCATTGACTTTATAGAGCGACACAAGGATGAGCCGTTCTGTTTGTATCTGCCGCACGAGGCGCCGCACTATCCTTACCAGGGCCGAGATGACCCGCCGGAGCGTCTGAGTGGCGGCAGGAAAGGTAAAAAAACAAAGGGCGATGAGATTCTCCGGGCGTATAAGGAAATGGTTGAGGTGATGGATGAGGGTATTGGGCGGATTGTCGAAACGGTCAGATGTTTAGGGCTGGAGCGCAAGACATTTATCTTTTTCTGCTCGGACAACGGTGCTACAAAGAATGGCTCCAATGGTGCGCTGTCCGGCTACAAGGGCAGCTTATGGGAAGGCGGGCATCGCGTTCCGGCTGTTGCCTATTGGCCGGGCAGGATAAAAGCCGGTACAATTACGGACGAAACGGTCTTGGGAATGGATTTGTTTGCTACGATGGCCTCAATTGCCGGAGTAAAACCACCGGCTGGACTGAGACTCGATGGCGTTGATTTGTTGGGTATGTTGACAGAAGACAGGAAGCTGCCGGAGCGGACGCTGTTCTGGCGTTACCGGAAAGAAAAAGCAGTCCGCAAAGGGCCATGGAAGCTGCTGGTACAAGGTAACCAGTCAAAACTTTATAATCTCGATGATGACCTTAGTGAGAAAAGGAATCTTGCCAAGGCCAGACCGGGTATGGTCAAACAACTTGAAGATGAGCTGTCGGCCTGGGAGCAGGAAGTCTCGGCTGGTGTTAAGCTGAGGGCGTGAAAAACTACTCTGAAGTTGAGAACAGAAATTTAGTAGAAGACACAAATAATGCTGGAGATATAGATTATGGAAAGTAAATCGGTAAGTCGGCGTGATTTTATGAAGGGTTGTGCTGCGGGCGCATCTGTTCTCGTTGGCTCAGGTTTGATATCGAAGGGAGCATTCGCAGCCGGGAGGAAAAGACCTAACGTTGTTTTGATAGTAAGCGACGACCATGGGCTTGACGCTGTCGGCTGTTATGGTAATCCTGTTATCAAGACGCCAAACCTGGACGGCCTTGCGGCTGAGGGAGTGCGGTTTACGAATGCCTTTTGTACGACGGCCAGTTGCAGTGCCAGCCGGTCGGTGATTTTAACGGGTATGTACAATCACGCCAACGGCCAGTACGGACATGAGCACAGTTATCATCACTTTGTCTCTTTCCCCGACGTAAAGTCTTTTCCGGTGCTGCTGACTGATGCCGGGTACCGGACAGGGCGAATCGGTAAGTATCACGTTGCACCTGAGGAGGTCTATAAGTTCGATGTGGCGCTTAAAGGGAACAGCCGAAGCCCTGTCGAGATGGCGAATAACTGCCGGGACTTTATCGGTGGTGATGATAGTCAACCATTCTTCCTGTATTTTTGCATGAGTGACCCGCACCGTGGTGGCGGCAAGGCCGAAGAGCTGCCGTATAAGCCGGACCGGTTCGGCAATCGTGCCAAAGGAGAATATCCCGGCGTAAAGGAAATCAAGTACGACCCCAAGGACGTAATAGTTCCGCCATTTTTACCTGATTCGCCCGAGTGCCGTGCCGAATTAGCGCAGTACTATCAATCAGTGTCCCGCGTTGATCAGGGGGTGGGACGGCTGTTAAGCGTTCTTAAGGAAGCGGGGAAATATGATAACACGCTGATTATCTATATCTCAGATAACGGGATTGCATTTCCGGGGGCCAAGACGACTCTGTATGAGCCGGGGATGAATTTGCCGTGTATTGTGCGCAGTCCCCGGCAAAAGAAAAAAGGCATTACTTGCGATGCGCTGATTAACTATGCGGACCTGGCACCGACGATTATGGACTTCGCCGGTGCACTGTCTAATAAGAACACATTTCAGGGCCGGTCATTTAAATCTGTGCTCGAACGGGAACACCCAAGGAGATGGGATGTAACTTATGCTTCGCATACTTTCCACGAGATAACGATGTATTATCCGATGCGGGTGGTGCGTGAACGCAGGTATAAACTAATATGGAACATCGCGCATGGGCTGGATTATCCGTTTGCCAGTGATTTGTGGGAGGCTTCGACGTGGCAGGCGACGATAAGGAGCGGTGAGAAATATTACGGCAAGCGCACGGTAGAGGCGTATATACATCGGCCGAAATTCGAGCTGTACGATTTAAAGAACGACCCGGATGAGGTAAAGAACTTAGCGGACAATCCAAAGTACAAAAGGGTGCTTACGAGACTCAAGGCAAAACTGAAGGCATTTCAGAAGCGAACAAAAGACCCGTGGATACTCAAATGGCAATATGAATGACGCGAACAAAACCAAACACGGCAGAACCATATTTTTTTACCCAGATTAACATGATTGAAAATTGAAATTATCTCGATTGGGGGAAAATTGGGGTTTTTCAGGTTTTTTAGGTTCATTTCTTTGCGGATGTTGGTTTTTGGGCTAATAATGGGGGCAGGCATGTCAACTTGTGTGGTTTGGGTAAGATGGACAAGAAAAATGCGTCAAAAAACAGTGGGAAATGAACATAAATTGGCGTAAATTGGGTGTAAATTCATAAAAATGCGCGCTTTTTTGGCAAAAATTCATAAAAATTCACACTTTTTTCAAATTAACATTTTGTTAGATTGGAGAAGATGGGAAACTGTAATTCGTATCTCGTGAAGCGTGAAGTGTATCTCGCGGGTAGTGGATGAGGAGGGAGAGTTTTTAGTTTTGAGTGTTGAGTTTTGAGTTGGCTAGATGGGATGGTGGATGTTGGCTCGTGACTCGTCGCTCGTGGCCAGGAAAAGTTGAAAATTAGGGTGCATCCGGTAAATGGGTAGGTGCATTCGGCGTTTCAGACGGCCGAGAAAAATCGTTCGGGGCCCCAGAGGCACAAATTTCCCCCCAGCCGTCCAAATTTGAGCCTCTGCCCAAGCGATTTTTCTCTCCACACAACTCCAATGCCCCGATTTGTCATGGCCACCTATACATTTACCGGATGAACCAAAATTAGAAGTGTAAAATGAAAAACCACAGTGTAAAATTCAAAACGGTTGAGGTGGTGGCGTTAGTATTTTAGCAGAGAAGTGAGAGGGTATTTTCAATTGATTCCGCCGGAGTTGAACAGGAGGAGTGAAAAAGCATACATAGTCCTTTTGATTAGTCAAAAGGACTAGTACTAATTTAAAAAGTATGAGGTTCGGGATGGAGATTCAGAAGTGAGAACCTGTAAATGCTTGAATGGCTGGTGGTTAATTCCGTCAAAAAACGCCGTATCTTCGAGCAGTCAAAAGACGGAACTTAGATATTGATTATTGAGTAATAATGATTTATTCCTCCATGGGCGGATCTGCGATATTCGTTTTGACGGGAATAAGACTGGATACTCGCTACCCGCCTTTGCGGCACAGGCAGGGACATGCGGGGACAAGATTGCGGTTTCGGGTCTGGCGGAGGTGAATAGGAGGAACGAAAAAGCAGACATAGTCCTTTTGATTAGTCAAAAGGACTAGTGCTATTTTAAAAAGTATGAGGTTCGGGATGGAGATTCAGAAGTGAGAATCTGTAAATGTTTGGATGGCTGGTGGTTGTATCAGAATCCATGATCCTTATGGATTCTACAAGGCACTTGATGAAAACCCTTAGAGAAATTACTATCGATAGGTCTCCCATTGTTACGGACGATGAGGCTATTTTAGATCGCCGTCTATACATTGATCGATGACAAAATTGGCACTTTCCAGTTGATAAACATGAATGCTTCATCAAACCACCCATATATGAGCAACAAAAAGAAGTGCGTGCCTTGTGAATCCCAAAATGTTCCTCAGTAAAACCAATCAGTTTTATCTGTCCAGAAGCTTTGGAATATTGCGAAAGGTATTCGTGAGCAAGAACTGACTTGCTTTGCATTCTCAGCAGTTTCGTAGGATGTACAAGCTGTAGGCAGGTCGCGGATGTATTTTTATTGCAGAACCGGTGTCTTTCAGACTCGTATAAATAAGCAAAAAGATATACTTTTGGACAATAGCTGAGAAAACAGGAGGTTTATAAGATGGCAAAGATACAGATAGTTTTCTACAGTATGTACGGACACGTGTATAAATTAGCTGAAGCTGTGGCTGAAGGGGCACGCCAGGTTCCCGATACAGAAGTAACTGTTTATCAGGTTCCTGAACTTGTTCCCGACGAAGTGCTGGAAAAGAGCGGTGCCAAGGCTGCACGCGAGGCATTTGCACATATCCCAGTTGCAAAGCCAGAGAATTTGGCTGATGCTGATGCGATTATATTCGGGACGCCGACGCGGTTCGGGAATATGTGTGCTCAAATGCGCAACTTTCTCGACCAGACGGGTCAATTGTGGTTCCAAGGTGCCCTGGTCGGAAAAGTCGGCAGCGTTTTCGCCAGTACCGCAAGTCAGCATGGAGGGCAGGAGACAACCATCACCAGCTTTCATTCGACGCTGCTCCATCACGGGATGATTATTGTCGGCGTGCCTTATGCCGAGCAGAGACTGCTCAATATGGACGCAATCACGGGCGGCACACCTTACGGAGCGACAACTATAGCCGGTGCCGATGGGTCTCGTCAGCCGAGCGAGAACGAGTTAGCAATCGCGAGGTTCCAGGGCAAACACGTGGCCGAGATTGCCCAGAAGCTCTGCCAGTGATGGTGGTGCATTTATGACAGGAAAGGAACCCCCGGCAGAGCCGGGGGCTAAACATAAAAGGAAATTAAGGGCTGGCGTGGCCAGCCCTTTTTTGGTTAAATTAACGGCGAGAAAAAGGAACCCCTGGCGGAGCCAGGGGCTAAACATAACGGCATAAACATTAAAGATTGGGGTGGCGGTTATGGTGAAGACCCTTGGATATATGGTTACGTGGACAACATACGGCACATGGCTGCAAGGAGACGAACGAGGATATGTCAAGAAAGGCAAAGTTTTGGGGGCAAACAAAAGTTTGCGAAAAGTGAACGTGACAAATCAGGCAGAGAAAACAGTGAAGTTAACTCGGCAGGAACAAGAAATTGTACGTAAAGCTATCGAAAATGAGGCGGCGAAATTAAGACGAAAAATATATTCGATGGCGATTTGTTGCAACCACGTGCATGTAGTATTGAATTATACAGGCGAGCCGATAGAATTATTTGTTGGACGTTGTAAGAATTCGGCAAGGATTGCGCTGCGAGCGAGTGGATTTAGCGGAAGAGTGTGGACGAGAGGATATGACAAAAGATATTGCTTTGATGAGAAATCTTTGAATGATAGAATCGGTTATGTGCGCAGGCATAATTAGCAATAAACCTTAGAAAAAAGCAACCCCTGGCAAAGCCAGGGGCTAAACATTAAAGAATAGAAATTTATTATTGAAAACACGTGGGGGACAATTATAAATGGTAGATTGTAGAGGGGATAATTAAATGGCGTTATTGTTGGGATATGATGTTGGAAGCTCATCAATAAAGGCGACGCTGATAGAAAGCCAGACGGGTAAAGTGTTGGCGACGGCGACTTCGCCGGAAAAGGAATTAGAGATTATCGCAAAAGAGTCGGGCTGGGCTGAGCAGGAGCCGGCGGTCTGGTGGAAACATGTGAAAGAAGTAACGGCTCGGATCTCGAACGACGAACAACAAACAACGAAATACGCATTGTCGGATGTGGAGGCAATTGGGATTTCTTATCAGATGCACGGATTAGTTTGTGTGGATAAGAATCAAGAGGTGTTGAGGCCTTCTATAATCTGGTGCGACAGCAGAGCGGTGCAAATTGGCGAGAAGGCGGCGGTGGATATCGGGAAAGAAAAGTGCCTTAAGAACCTGTTCAATCTGCCGGGTAATTTTACTGCGTCGAAATTGAAGTGGGTGATGGAAAACGAGCCGAAGGTTTATTCGAAGATTCATAAAATAATGCTGCCCGGTGATTATATCGCGATGAAGATGACGGGTGAGATAAAGACGACGCCATCCGGTTTGTCCGAAGGGATAATGTGGGATTTCGAGAAGGACGAGTTAGCGGAATTCGTGCTTGAAAACTATGGGGTCTCAGCCGAGCTGATAGCCCAGAGAGTTCCTACGTTTTCTATCCAGGGTGAGCTGACAAAAGAGGCGGCCAGCGAATTAGGGCTTAAGACAGGGACCAAAATAAGCTATCGGGCGGGGGACCAGCCTAATAATGCGCTGTCGCTTAGCGTATTGCAGCCGGGCGAAATAGCTGTTACGGCAGGGACGTCCGGTGTGGTGTATGGAATCAGTGATAAGAAGAACTACGACCAACTCTCGCGAGTTAATATATTCGTTCACGTCAATCATTCAGCGGACAAGCCACGATATGGTGTATTGCTTTGCCTTAATGGGACGGGGATTCTGAATAGCTGGCTGAAACATAATTTTGTCGGTGGTGAGGGATTGGACTATGAGCAGATGAATGAACTTGCAGCGGAGGTTGCGGTTGGGTCTGAGGGGCTGGTGATACTGCCTTACGGTAACGGGGCTGAGAGGACTCTGGAAAACAGGAATATAGGTGCATCCGTTCATGGGTGGAATTTTAATATACACAAGAAGGCCCATTTTCTGAGGGCGGCTCAGGAGGGAATTGTTTTTGCGCTGAATTACGGGCTTGGAATAATGCGGGATATGGGGATTGAGCTGGAAACCGTTAAGGCGGGAAATGCGAATATGTTTTTGAGTCCGTTGTTTGCGGAGGCCTTTGCTACGATTACAGGTGCGACTGTGGAGCTTTATAATACCGACGGCTCGCAGGGGGCTGCGAGGGGGGCGGGAATCGGTGCGGGTATTTACAAGGGGGCCGATGATGCCTTTGTGGGTTTGGAGCCGGTTAAGAAGATCGAGCCGAACGAGAAGTTGGCTTCCGTCTATCAAGAGGCGCATGAAAGATGGGTGGGTGTTTTGAAAGGGCAATTGTTGGATCAGAAGACAGAGGACAGATGACGGAAGACAGAGAACGGAAGATAGAAGACAGAAGACGGTAGAAAAGATAAGTGGAAAAATAAAAAATTGATTGAAAAGGAGTAGTTAAAATGGCAGAAAAATCTTTACATAGTATATGCAGATGGACATTTAATCCTGGTAAGGGCGGGTTTGTGCCTGGTGATATGCGGCCGGAATGGGGCGGCAAGTTCGGCACGCCGGAGATGATTAAGCTCGTAGCAGATAAAATCGCTCCAAGGATACCTGATAACGTCGAGTTAGGTATAGAGATGCACTACGATGCGGAAGTCGATGATAAGAATGCCGCGGCGGTGGCTGATGCGCTTGTGGACAACAAATTATATTTGGCAATGATTACGCCGGGGGCGCATTGTCATTTTGGTTACGGTGGAGTTGCGTCTTTAGACCCGACAGAACGAAAAGCCGCTGAAGAATTAGGCACGAAAACAGTTGACCTTGCATACGGCGCTTTGAAAAAGGCGTGGCATCCGGACGCAGGCAAATCGCCTTCTCTTATAATCTGGAACGGCTCGTTTGGTTATGATATTGCCACTGTGGGTATAGGACAGATGTATCAGAATCTCAAGGAGAGCATCGCCGGGTTGTGTAAATATGAACAGGAAAAGGGCGGCAGTTTATATATAGGGTTTGAACCGAAGCCGAACGAAGGGCATCCGGCTATGCTAATCCCGACGGTGGCAAGTGCGTTGCTGTTCTGGCGAAGAATCGAGGATGAGTTCGGGGTCCCCAGAGAAAAGAAAGGCGTGAATAAAGAATTCGGGCATTCGGAAATGATTGGCCTTGACCACGTGGCAGATACGGTTGAAGAATTAGATAACGATATGATGGTGCATATGCATCTTAACAGCCAGGGGTACAACGATGGTATTATTCTCGGCGGGCCGGGCAAATATGATATCGACCACGGTACGCGGGTCAATGGTATGAACATTGCTATTGCGGGGCTTATCCAGCAGGCAGGCTTTAGCCGATGGAAAGGCCATGATATGCAGACGCGGGCGTACGATAATGTTGAGCAGGGTATCGACAGAGTGGTAAGAAGCGTGCTGAGCTGGGAGGCGTGCGAAAAGGCGGCGCGAGAATTAGATACAGCCGGGCTGATGAAGGCATTGGCTAAACGAGAAACCGCTAAGGCTGAAGATATGATGCGAGGGGCGGTGGTCAACGCCCAGGGCTATTTCGATGAGATGTATAAGTAATTACTCAACTTGACTGACTTTAAAACTGTCATGCTGAGCGAAGCGAAGCATCTGGCCTTAGAACAGGATTTTGTCCCGTTCCGAGTGTGAGATTCTTCGCTGCGCTCAGAATGACAAGTTGCATATGCTCTTGTTAAAGCTATACTTAT
>JADFJC010000081.1 GCA_022566315.1 Planctomycetota bacterium | reverse complement strand
AAATTGTAGTAGAAATCTGAGGCAAATAAGAGAGAAGAAAGAAAAGAAATTCAGAAGTACTACAATCTGGAATAAAGTTTGTTGTAATTATACCAAAATTTATATAGTGTTAAATTATTAGGCGATTAGATGATTGGTTTTCTGAGGCTTTCAAGGAGGAATTCCCAGGGCGAGCCTGGGAACCAAGCGCGACAATATAAGTTGCAGCCTATTCTCCAACGCTAAGCGAGTAGATTCTCAGATAGATTTATCTGATTTTTTTTAAGGCCTGGCGATTATAATCAGACCTGCTCTGGTACAACAAACGGTTTGCGGTAATCTCTCGTTAACAGTTTGTTCGCCCGCTTTGAGAATTTGCCGAAGAACCTTTCTTTCCTTGAATTCATCTTGAGCCAGGGACCAAGGACGGCGGGCGTCTTTTTGAGGCCCACTCCATTGGCGGCAAGATGGTCCTGAAAACGCTCAAAGGCTTCCAGCGAATCTTTGTCCCCTCGGATTACTTCTCTGATTTGCTCATTCGAGGACTCTGCACCGATTCGGTAGGAAATGTTCCCCATATGACAGAGAGCGGTAGAGAGGTGTCCTTCGAGGATATCTGTCCTTATATCGCTGATTTTTCGGCTGCGCACCGCCTTGATAAAACTGGCCTGCGGCCCGGGGTTGTTCGATTTGAAGCGCTTGATTTCCCTGCCGTTATTGTCGTAGGCCACCATGTCCCTGAGGTCAAAGTAGCCGTCCTCACATTGAACCACCACGCCGGTATTGGGCGAGGGGCCTGGGCGTCCACTTCGCATAACCACGCCGGAAGTGCCGACCGCGCGGTAGATGTCCATCGTCGAACCATCTTTCTTCGTTGGCAGGCCTCGTACCTCATATATTATCGGAGCTGGCTCGTAATCGAAAATAGCTATCTGAGTATTCGGCGTTTCGCCGTCATCGTCGTACCCGAAGCGCCCGCCGATGCTCATCACCCGCTTAGGCAATTTGGTTTGGCCCAAAACCCAGCGACATACATCTAATTGGTGGGGGCCGTTGTTGCCGATTTCGCCGCACCCGGTCGCCCATACCCAGTGCCAGTCGTAATGCAGATTTTTGCGCATTAAAGGCCCCATCGGGGCTGGTCCGCACCACAAATTATAGTCCACCGACCCAGGAATCTTCTGCGGCCCATCTACCTTTCCCATACTTTTGCGTCGTTTGTAGCAAAAACCCCGCACAACCACGATATTACCGAGCTGTCCCTGCTGGATGTACCGGACCGCCTCGACCAGTCCTTCATCGGAGCGACGGTCAAGGTCGGCCTGCACGATGCGATTATACTTGCGCGCCGCCTCGACCATCTTACGGCCTTCGAAGATATTGTGCGAGACCGGCTTCTCGACACAGACATCCTTACCCGCCTGGCACGACCAAACGGTTACCAGTGCGTGCCAGTGGTTCGGCGTTGCGGTTGAAACGGCGTCGATGTTCTTATCCTCCAGGAGTTCACGAATATCAACGTAGGCATCAACTTTCTGGTTGCGGGTTTTAAATTCCGCTACTCCGCGGGCCAGAATATCTCTATCTGCATCGCACAGCGCCACCACCCGCACACCGGGGATTTTTAGATATGCGTTAATGTGTGTCCTGCCGTGGCCTCGAAAACCCACCACGGCCACGCGAATGTCGTCGTTCGCACCCCGGATACGGGAAAACGGCTGTGCCTGCACCGCACGGCCCGGCAGTGCCAACGCAAGGCCAGCAGCCATCGAACTTTTCATAAAATCTCGGCGTGTAATCTGTTTCATCATTAAGCTCCTGATATTGTAACTTATACACTATCGGCGCAAAAGCACATACTCACAGCGCAAAGGCACATACTCAGCTAAAAACTAAGTGAAACAGCAACTGCAAAGCCCGTTTGGAATCTCCCATTTTGTAAGGTGTTCGGCGCTCGTAGAAATTCCCCGCAGTGCAAAGATAGATGACTATATCCCCGTCTGTTTCTGAAGAAACGTCTTTTACAGTTTATGCTCTGCCAAGGGTCTTTAGGTATTTCTTTGACTTGCGTAGCCCCATTCTGGAGGCCTTCTTTTTTACCGTATCGGTTGACCGTCCCAGCTTTGCTGCTATTTGGGCAGTGGGGTTATTTGGGAAAAGTTTCTTGAGCAGAGTCAACTCACTTTTCGACCATAAACCTTTGATGAGCTTTTTTTTCTTCTTTTTTTTGGCCATTTTATGACTCCTTTTACATTAACCGGACTTATGGCTTGCAATCCGCTTTGGGGGAATTTTAACGAGTGAAGCGGTAACAATCAAACATTTTTTATTTTCACGGCAAGAAATGGTTTCCCCCGGTTGTTTTTTCGCTGCGCAAAGACAGATGCTCCACGTCAATTCAAGGCCAACCTATGGCCGGATTCTATCATTTTAGCCTTTAAGACCAGTAGTCCTATTGCCAGTTGTGGGTCGGTATCTATCGTTTCCCGGCTCGAAAACCTTCGGACCTTAAGAGCTTCGTCCTTCGTAGTAATACTACGGAGAAGGGCGTTGTTAAGGTGGTTTTTTACGGCTGACTCATTCGCCTTCTGCACTTTGGCCATCTTCCGCAGCTCGTCGCTTCGCAGTTTCACATTAACATCCGGCAATACACCCCAATTTTCGCTGCCCGGCTTTCTATCCTCGTCTCGGCTTTCGATCTTTTTTCCTGATGGTAAATAATAATACGCTGCTGTGTATTTTAGTTTTGCACCCCTTCCGAGATGGCTCGTTATTGATTGCACACTGCCCTTGCCATAGCTTCTTTCACCGACAACAGTTGCCCTGTTATGCTTTGGTTCCTGCAATACCCCTGCCAAGATTTCTGAAGAGCTTGCTGAAGAACGGTTTATGAGTACGACCATCGGGTAGTCAGGATGCGTTTTTTCCTTGTGCGCCGATACATAAGTCGGCATCCCAAATCGTGGTTGTATTCTCGCTATCAATCCTTCTTCTATGAACCTGTCTGCTATTTCGATTGCACTATTCAAAAGCCCGCCTGGATTGGAACGCAGGTCCAGAATCAATCCCTTTAATTCCTGCGCTTCGAGCTGAGCAAGTATTTTATCGAAATCGCCGACTGTTCCGGAATTAAAGCTGCTGATGCGAATGTAACCAATTCTGTTTTGGGCGTCAATCATATACCGCCATCCACCTGTTCCGCTCCTTTGCCAGCCGCGGATTGAAGGAACGATTATTTTAGTTCTGTGTAAGGTAATATCCCTGGTTTTATCTTCACCTTCACGCCTAATCGTTAGAGTTACTTTTGTGCCTTCCGGGCCGGTAATAATCTGGGCCACACAGTCAGGAGGCATCCGGTTTGTCTGGACACCATCTACTGCTTTTATTACATCCCCAGCCTCAAGACCAGAGTGGTATGCCGGTGTATCAGGCAATACGCTTAACACCTTCGGAGACTCTTCTTTTTTCGAGAACCTTATGCCGATACCTGTAAACTGATTGTTCATTTCTTTTTCAAAATTTTGTACCTGACTGGGCCAGTAGATAATTGTGTAAGGGTCAAGTGCGGACAGCGCTCCCTTGGCGAACTGTGTAATCAGCACAGCCGGCGGCAAGCTTGTCCCCTTAAGGGGAGATTCGCTCAGCGCTAAAACTCGTTCAAAGACGTCTATGAACTTGTCCTTCCTTATAGCTGCCGGCGATTGGCTCACTTCATCCAACATCGCTGTCAGGGCTGCCGAGGAGACCTCATATTGAGTATCTGGTATCTTATACCTCGTTTCAAGATATGAGTTGCTCATCACTTCTGCCAACAATTTGCAGCGATTGACAGCTTTGATTGTCATCTCGCGATAATCGACAATGTTAACGTAGCTGGAATCCAGAAAGTCCACAGCGTTAATGAACATTTGTTTTTCTATACCTGCATAACGCTCCTCACAACTCTGGCATGGGCTGTCTTGAAGGGACGCCAGGATATCGGCCTTTTCCAGAAGCTGTTTAGCATAGTCCGAGTACTTCCTGTCGTCTTTGTACATCTGTCCCAGCTTGCTATAGCAGATTTTGTATGCATCGAGCCATCTACCTTTTGCCTCTAATTCGGCGGCGATGTGTTTTGCCTGCCGGACGGCTTGTCTGACAAGAAGGTCATTGAGCAACGCTTGTTCTTGCTCTTTGCTGGAATACTCCAAAGCCTTCGATGCCACTGCCAAAACTTTGCCGACGTCATTAATGTCTTTTGTAAAGCCCATCTGCCGAAGTATTTCAAGTTTAGCTATCTGCTCTCGGTAGGCATCATTTTGCGATGCGTTGCGTCGGGCCTCTATGGCCATATACTCATCAATAATTGTCCCAAGCTGCCTAAGACCTATGCTGTCCAAAGCAGCCGATTTTCGGGCAATCTCTCGGGCACTTACGAAATCGCCTCTCAAAATTTTGTCGCAGACCGAGTTAACCGCTAATGCAGCCGTGGGCGTCTCGACCGTAACGTGAGCAGCCCCGATAAATCGGGGTTGAGGTGGCGCGCTTTTGGCAGTTACTTTGGTGTGTTCGCACAAGACTGCGAAGAGAACAATCAACATCAGCCAAAAGGCAGGTGTCCTATAATGTTTATCCTGGTCAAAACCCAATATAAGAACCTCCTCAAATTGGTTGAAAAACCGTTCTCCTAAGATGGCTATCGGCATACGCCATACTTGAAAATAGTACTTTTTATACTGGAATCCGGGAAGGGGTGCCGGCGGAAAGAGATTGGAGAAAATAGGGATGGGTCGAGGCTCTTTTATGGGAGCGACAAAAGAAAGGTCCGAGAATATTAAGCAACAAGATATGAAATGCTTGTCTCAAGCCTCAAAGTATTTCGTTGTGAAGACGTCTGCATAACTTGTCGTTATTCATATTGTTTCTTATGTTTTAGATAATCAGTAACCCCGGCTATTTTTGACATCGAAGAAGCTAAAGAGCAGAAATGGGGATGCAGAAAACGACTCGGGAGGATGCGGTAGATGAATCAGAAAGACAAGACAAACCGTCTAACACAGAAAAGCAAAACACATTTCGTCGTTTTAGTGCTCGGTTTAGTACTACTGAATGGTGGCATAGCAGATGGAAAGCTGTGGCAGGACAAAAAGAGTCTCCCGTGCAAAACACTCCGCTCAATGGCAAGAGTGTACATGGCCTACGGAGAATACGCAAAGGCACAGCCACTTGCTGAGCTGGCGTTGACTCTGGCAAAAAGAGAAGGCGCTTGTGATTCTGAGCTTGCTATGTGCCGCATTGATTTGGCGACGCTGTATAAGAATCAAAACAAGCTGCTCGATGCTGAAAAGATGTGTGAGCTGGGTCTGAAATTACAGGAAAGAGCTCTTTATAAGAACCATCCTTACATAGCTCACACTTTAAGAATTCTGAGCTCAATTTATCAGGAGCAGGGCAGGTACCGCAAAGCCAGGTCCGCCTTGGACAAGGCAATGGCTGTTATGCTCGAAAGTCACACTGAAAATGACAAGGCATTGGCCCCGTTCTGGGTGGATATTGCCGGGCTTCTCGTCGCACAGGGTAATTTCGAAGAAGCGGAAGGTTACTATCACAGGGCAATGACCTTAATCAACATCAGTTATGGGCCGGACCACCTTTACACGGCGAATGTCCTTGGTAGTGTGGCAAAACTATATACGCTACAGGGAAGATACAATAAGGCGGAAGAGCTGATTGACCGGGCAATAGCGACACAAGAGAAAATTTACGGTCCTGACCACCACCTTATAGCTCCGAGCTGGTTGACTAAAGCAAGAGTGTGTCAGGCAAAGGGAAACTACGTCCACTCAGAGAAACTGATTAAAAAGGCGCTGGCCTCAGTTAGAAAAACCGGCAACATGGCCATATACACAAAGCTCGAACGACGTGTAGAAGAAATCCGCGCAGGCAAACAGGGCGTTTCCGGTCCGGTCGCAAAGGCCGTGGATAGCGAGATTACCACTCCAAGATAAACTATAAATAATCTGTTACTTCTAATTCGCCTTATCAATCGCCGCACGGTCATCAACTGCACCCGAATTGTCGTACATTCCAGAGGCTGTAAGTACGGCACCCTCGCCTAACTTCAAGTCTTCCTTGCTCATAACCACAATTGCCGCCTTGCCCTTGCCGGGGCCATAAGGCAGATCGACACCAGCACCTGTTTCATAGTTTGAAGTTCCGCTTATGGGAACATTAATTTATTTACAAGTCCTTAGCTGTATGCGTACACTTTCCGGTGTTGTGCATTTTGAGGCGTGTCTCAAGATCAGAGGTCATACCAACATAGTATCGACCAGCGTCTGCAATACTGTGGGGTATATAAACATAATAGAATTTCAAAATAATGGCCTGCCCAGGCGTAGTTCGCCGCGGTCATAAATAGCAGAAAAGCCCGGCTTCGCGATTAAAATCGCTACGCCGTGGCACGCTTCGTCCGCCTATAGCGGCGGACGAAGAATGGAGGCGGGGGGATTCGAACCCCCGTCCCGAGATGCTTCAAGGCAAGCGTCTACATGCTTAGTCGCTTTATTGTTTTTTCGCCTTGCTAAGCGCCAAAACGACAGGCTCTTAACTCAGCTATTTCGGATAGTTCTCGCCTTGCCGGCCCGAACAACCGACTCAGCCAGCCTGCTGTTGTGACGCCCTTACCTGACCCACAGGCAAAGTCAGGCAGGACGGGCCGCCAATTTAGGCAGCCATGCGCAACTGATAGTTGTTGCTTAAAATTTGTTGCCGGATGATTAGCCAGGCCAACCGGCGTCCTGGGCATGCAGCTTGTCCGTCCGCCATCCGGTCGAAGCCGTTCGCCCCCATATTCACTTTTCAAATCTACTTTTCTTCAGGCCCAATAAATCACTCGTAATCACACACCATATTATATCATTTACTACGCCAAACTGCAATAAAAGTTTATTTCTGAGAGGATTTTTGGGCGGTGCCGCATAGGCGCATTTCTTCCGAATTGTTAGCGCCACAGCATTTTCAAGCTGCGTTTAACATTTGTTGACGTTGCCGCCGGTAGATGCAAAGCGTCAAGCTACATAACTAAACCTGCGGATAGACCCACGGCTTTCGGTACTTGCGGCGCAGCAGCTTGTTGGCTTCGGGGTCGCCGATGATTACTTCCTTCTCGCCGTCCCATTCGACACTGCGGCCGAGCTTCAAAGAAAGCATACCGAGCAGACTCATGTTTGTGGAACGATGGATTAGCTCGATATCACAGACCGGACGCGAGCGGCTCTTGATGCACTTAAGGAAGTCAGCCCACAGCTCCTTGATGTTCTGGCTGTCCGGTTGATTAAGCTGGGGTCCCTCATGAATGACCTTTTGTCCTCTGCCGGACGGGTAGAATGTCCAGCCGTCCTGCCAGGCCATGTGGAAGGTGCCCTTGGTGCCGTAGAAATAGCAGCCGACGTTTTCACCTTTCTCGGCGTTATTTGCAGCGAACCGGCGATGCTCCCAGACAGCCGTGAAGCTCTCGAATTCAAAACTGGCGACCTGGTGGTCGGGGGCATCGGTAGTCTGGCCCCGGGCATCGTTGACCACAGGACCTGCGATGGGACGACCACCGGTGGAAAATACCCGCTTAGGATATTTTTCCTCGGTCCACCATAGGATTTGGTCTAACCAGTGTATGCCCCAATCGCCCAATGTGCCGTTGGCGTAATCGAGGAAATTACGGAAGCCTTTCGGATGGATTTTTGTGTTGAAGCGACGCAACGGTCCTGGCCCGCACCACATGTCCCAATCCAGACCCTTGTGAGGCCTTTCATTTGGTCTCGGGCTTTCCGGACCTCCTCCGTAATGAACAAAGGCCCTTACCATACCGATTTTGCCGGCCCTGCCTTCTTTGAGAAATTTCATACCCGACACATTATGAGGCGAAACTCTCCGATGCGTGCCGACCTGAACGACCCTGCCCGTTTCCCTGGCGGCCCTTACCATCGCAAGGCCTTCGTGTACCGTATGGCTTATAGGCTTCTCCACGTACACATCGGCCCCTGCTTTAACCGCTGCAATGGTAATCAGCGGGTGCCAGTGGTCGGGCGTGGCCACGATTGCAATATCCAGTTTTTCACGGTCCAGAAGTTCGCGATAGTCCTTATACTTTTTTGGCTTATCGCCGGTGAGTTGTTCTATCTCTCTGACGGCAGGGTCTAATTGATTGCTGTCAACATCACACATAGCGACGATTTTGCACTGGCCCGACTGCACTGCGGTCCGGCCGATGTTCATACCCCACCAGCCACAGCCGATGAGGGCGGTGCGATATTTCCTTCCGGCCTGGGCCCTGATTATAGTAGCACCGTAAGGCGTCCCTGTCGGGAGGGCCGCAAACGCTACTGAAGCGGCTATGGAGCCTTTGAGAAAAGTGCGACGGTTAATGGACATGATAATATCTCCCTTCTCATCTTAAAACAGTTATAAAATCAGGTTTTTGTTGATATGGACAGCCTTACGAGACCGCCAACTTTTGCGTTCAATTTAACAGCTCACTTCCGTAAGTCAAGTGAAAAATCAAACACCTACTCCGACCCCGGATTCGCAAAATATGTTGGCATCGAGCAGGCAACTCGAGTATCATACATGTCCACGCTTCATTAGGAAAGAAGGTGACAAATGGCTAAGATAATGAAATGTTTAATACTCATATTGTTCTTGACCTCGTTGAATTCTCTATGTCAAGCCAAAGATTATCCGTATCGCTGGGTCTATGTCTCAAGGTCGCTCCGCAGCGATAACGATGTAGTTGATATAAAGAGCATAGTCAAAACCGCCTCTGAGCACGGTCTAAATGGTATGGTTCTTGCCGCAGGGCTTGCCAGGCTCGACCGCCAGCCCCAGGCGGCTCAAAGCGGACTAATCAATCCGCCCAGTCAGTCCTGGTTCCCCAAGGCCCCCGCTCTGCCAATGCCCCAGGGGCAGATGATAGAAGTCTCGAACGTGCAGGAGCTAATCGAGGCCCTCGAGCAGGTAAGACCAGGCGGAACCATTTTGCTCGCGGATGGTCATTATATGCTGCCTCATTTTATCGAGATAAAGACCGACAACGTATCGCTGCGAGGTGCATCCGGACATCGCCGGCGCGTGGTCATCGATGGCGCCAAGAGTCGAGACGGAGAGCTGGTCTGGATCACAGGATGCTCCGGTGTGACGATTGCTGATTTGACGATACAGAACATTAAGTGGAACGGCTTCAAGATCAACTCCCAAACCGGAGTTCATAATCTGACCATATACAATTGCATTATCCACAACATCTGGCAGCGGGGTGTCAAGGGAGTCAAGGTTCCGGAAAAGAATCGCCAGACGATTCGGCCGAAGAATTGCCGGATACAATACTGCCTTTTCTATAACGACCGGCCGAAACGGTTCTCCGACGACGAAACCGACACAGCCCAAACATTCAATGGAAACTACATCGGCGGAATTGACGTGATGTATGCCAAAGGCTGGACAATAAGCGACAACGTCTTTATAGGCATAAACGGCAGGACTCGCGAGGCTCGCGGGGCGATCTTTCTCTGGCACGATGCTCAGGATTGCATCGTTGAACGCAACATTATTATTGACTGTGATGCCGGTATCTGCCTTGGCAATCCCCACCGGCCTAAGGATATTCGTGACCACTGTGTGCGGTGTATAGCCCGAAACAATTTTATCACCAGAGCTACAGAAGGCGGGATAGTAACCGTCTATACCAAAGACTGCAAAATTCTTAACAATACTATCCACGAACCGGATAGTCGGCTGGGCAGGCTGATTCGTCTTGTCTTTGACAATGACGGCCTGCTTGTCGCCAATAACCTGCTTAGTGGACCAAAAATCAGAAACGAGTCGGACAGTAAAATCAAGTTTCTTAACAACCTCGCCAAAGACCTCACAGCCGTTTTTGCCGACCCGTCGCAGGGAAACCTGCACCTGACGGCCCGTGCCGTCGAGGCCATCGACAAGGCCAAGCCGCTGCCTGATGTAAGCAATGATATAGACAATGAATCCCGCGGCGCAAAACCCGACATCGGGGCTGATGAGTTGATTAACTGACAGCCACCCGAATAAGGAACGATTGACCAATAACCATTTTTTATATTGAAGGAGGCTTTACAATGAAACGATTACATTTTTTCTTTCTGATTGGCGTTGTGGGATATGTCCTGCTCACAGGCAGCACGACAGCTTTACAGGCGGTTGAGGATGGATTCGCGCCTTTATTCCCAGGTGACAGTCTGGCCGGCTGGAAGGTCAGTGACTGGTCCGACCTGCGCACGCCGCAGAAGGTCAAGGGCACACCGTGGAAGATAGAAAATGGGATTCTCTACGGCCTGAATAAACGCACCTGGATTATCTCTCCGAAGGAATATGGTGACTTCGTCCTGAAGTTTGACTCTAAGATAAGCAGGGGCAGCAACGGCGGTATAGGACTGCGGTTCCCGCCCGAAGGCGACCCGGCCTATAAAGGAATGGAGATTCAGGTTGTTGACGACGAGGTTTATTATCGCGGCCGTTCCCAGCCCCAGCAGCGAACCGGCTCGATTTATGACGAGATTGCCGCCAGTAAGGATGTTACCAGGCCTGTCGGTCAGTGGAGCTCGTGGGAAATTACCGCCCGTGGCAGCCAGGTAACGATAGTGCTCAACGGCCAAAAGATTATCGATGTTGACCTATCGCGCGAAACCAAAGCTCGCCAGAAGAAAGGACCGCCCCTGGCGAACCGGCCGCTCAAGGGACACATCGGATTTCAAAACCTCAACGGCACAATCACGCTGCGAAATATTATGATTAAGGAGCTTGATGGAGCTGATGAGGAATTTGTGTCCTTGTTCAACGGCAGGAACCTTGACGGCTGGGTAAATGTCAATTGCGCGCCGGAAACCTGGACGGTGCGCGATGGGATGATTATATGCACCGGAATCCCAACCGGGGTGATGCGAACCGAGAAACAATATGAAAACTATATATTGGAATTAGAGTGGCGCCACATGAAAAAAGGCGGCAACGCCGGCTTATTCATCCACTCCGATGACTTACCTGCACCGGGAAAGCCGTTCACTCGTGCCATCGAAGTGCAGATATTGGATGGCCGCAATAGTGAAAACTCTACCAGTCATGGTGATATGTTTGCCATTCAAGGCGCCACTATGACACCGGATAAACCCCATCCAGGTGGCGGGATGCGCTCTCTCCCTGACGAGCGACGATGCAATCCCGCCGGCCGGTGGAACCACTATCGCGTCGAAAGCCGAAATGGAACCGCTACCCTGGCGGTCAACGGCAAGGTAGTTACCCGCGGTTTCCACTTCAATCCGCGTAAAGGATACATCTGCCTCGAATCCGAAGGCAGCGAGGTCCATTTCCGCAACATTCGTATTTGCGAGCTGCCCGGCTCTAATCCGCCTTCCGACGTGGTCGCACAAAAAGACCGGGGCTTTCGTTCGCTATACAACGGCCTTGACCTTCGCGGCTTCAAACAAACTCCCGGCAATAAGGGACATTGGCGCGCGAAGGATTGGATTCTGGATTACGACGGCAAGGCGACCGGAAATGACAGGAATTTGTGGACAGAAGAGGAATTTGGGAATTTCATTCTTATCGTTGACTGGCGCCTGCCGGACAAACCCAAGATTGAAAATGTACCCGTGATTTTGCCGGACGGCTCAGAGGCCACCGATGCGGACGGCAAACAATTAACTGTCGCAGTGATGGACGCCGGTGACAGCGGCATTTACCTGCGTGGTGTCTCGAAGAGCCAGATTAATATCTGGAACTGGCCGGTCGGCTCAGGTGAAATCTGGGGATACCGCAAAGACAATAATATGCCGCCGGATGTGCGAAGAGGTGCAACACCTATCTTAAATGCGGATAATCCGGTTGGCCAATGGAACCGCTTCGAGATTACCGTTATCGATGACAAGGTTACCGTCTTGTTAAATGGAAAGACGGTAATTCACCAGGCCCGGCTTCCGGGATTACCCGAACGCGGCCGAATCGCCCTGCAGCATCATGGCGACCATATCCAGTTTGCCAATATTTACATAAAGGAACTCGACTGACTTATACAGGTCAGGTTGCTGTTGCGATTTGGCAGGAAGGAGAACGATATGGCTGAAAATAGGTTTACACCTAAAAAAAACTACTCTAAATTACAGATGGATTGTTCACGGCGTGATTTTATAAAGCGCAGCGGCTATGCCTTGGCTGGGACAATGTTGGTATCTCAGGCCATGTTAGCTGTCAATACGGCCCCCAAAAAAATTCGCATAGGTGTTGTTGGGGGAGGTTTTGGGACATCATTTCAGTGGCACGAGCATCCGGACTGTATCGTTCAGGCAGTAAGCGACCTGCGCGAGGACCGGCGCAAGCGATTGATGAAGGTGTATAATTGCCAAAAGGCCTACAATTCGCTTGAAGAATTAGTGCTCGCTAAAGATATCGACGCGGTAGCCATATTTACCGATGGCCCGCTTCACGTTCAGCATACCATTGAGGCGATGAAAAACGGCAAGCACGTGATATCAGCCGTCCCCGCCGCCTGGGGCACGATTGAGCAGGCCGAGCTGCTGCTGGATACCGTCAAAAAATACGGCCTGACTTATATGATGGCTGAGACCGGCCACTATCAGCAGTCCACGATTTCGGCCCGTAAGTTTTATCAGCAGGGCAAGTTCGGCGCTTTGTACTACTGTGAAGCCGAGTACCAGCATCCCGGCCTGGAATCGCTCTACTTCTGGCGTGGTAAACGAACGTGGCGATACGGTGTAGCGCCGATGCACTATCCTACGCACTGCACTTCTCAACTGGTTGGCGTTACCGGCGAAAGACTAACGGAAGCTGTATGTCACGGCTGGGGTGACGATAGTCCCATCCTCAAAGACAACGTCTATGGTAATCCGTTCTGGAACGCCTCGGCGATGTTCAGGACTGACCGCGGCAATGCCTTCCGCGTCAATATCTGGTGGAAGGGCGCCCACCGCAACTGTGAGCGGGCGCAGTGGATAGGCGACAAGATGAGTTTTTATACGGCGCATCCCAATGGCACGGGGGCGGTCATCATACGTTCCGGTAAGCAGATGGAAAAAGATGACGCCGGGTTTGTCCGGGAGGCACCGAAATTCGAGCAATATAAACAGCCGCAATGGTGGAAGACGGATATGCTGCCCGAACCGTTACGGCATAGCAGCGGCCACGAAGGCTCGCACACATTCCTCACGCACGAATTTATTGATGCCCTGGTTCACAACCGCCGACCGGCGATAGACGTGTATGAATCCTTAGCGTACACGGTCCCGGGTATTATCGCGCATCAGTCAGCGCTGCGAAAAGGTGAACTGATTAAGATTCCTCAATACGACCGACCGATGCGAGCCGCCGCGAATGATAAACGAACCCTTACATTAACTTAAGATGGAGAGCTAATTATGAACAAGAGTATTCTACTAACAGTTTTCTTAATTGTACTTCTAACATTACCGTTAGGAGCCAAGGCCGAGGAAAAGGTCTTTCGCATTGGTATGATCGGCCTTGACACCTCCCATGTTATCGCCTTTACCAGGCTCATCAACAACCCCGCAAAGAACTATGGCTGTAAGGTTGTTGTCGGCTATTCCGGTGGTTCACCGGATATTCCTTCTTCCGCCAATCGAGTGGAGAAATTCACCAACCAACTGCGTGATGAGTTCGGCGTGGAAATTGTTGATACCATTGAAGAACTCTGTCAAAAGGTTGACGGGGTACTGCTTGAAAGCGTCGATGGTCGGCCTCACCTGGAGCAGGTAAGACCTGTGATTGCAGCAAAGAAACCCGTCTTCATCGACAAGCCTATGGCCGGCAATCTTGCAGATGTGATTGAGATATTTCGGCTCGCCAAAGAAAACAATGTGCCGTGCTGGTCGAGCTCTTCTTTGCGGTTTGGTCCCGGAATTATCGGTATGAGAGACAATGACGAGGTTGGCCGGGTGCTCGGCTGTGACGCTTTCGGGCCGTGCAGTCTCGAAGAGCATCACCCCGACCTGTACTGGTACGGCGTCCACGGTGTCGAGATTCTCTTTACCATTATGGGCACTGGCTGTGAGACTGTCAGCCGCTTACAGACCAAAGACTATGAATTTGTTGTAGGTCTCTGGAAAGGTGGGCGAATCGGTACTTTCAGAGGTCTGCGGACGGGCAAGAGCAGCTACGGCGCGATGGTTTTTGGCACAAAGGGCATAGCCCCAAGCGGCGGATACGGCGGCTATGAACCTTTAGTGGACGAAATCATCAAATTCTTCAAGACCGGCAACGCACCTGTGCCGCCGGAAGAGACTATCGAAATCTTCGCTTTCATGTCCGCCGCCGATGAATCAAAAGCAAGAGGTGGAGCTGCCGTTTCTCTAACAGAGCTTATCGAAAAGGCCAAAAAGCAAAACGAGCTTCGCCGTTCGCGGAAAGGCCTGTTGCAGCGGTAGTTTTGAGTTGGTGGCACGGCCATCTTGGCCGTGCTTTCACGGGCTGGAAGCTCGTGCTGCATAATTATTTTACTTACCCTGTCATGCTGAGCGAAACGAAGCAGGTATTGGGGGAGAATTACTATGTTGCCAACGCCGAGTGCGTTTGGTATGATAATATCTCACGGAGCAAATATCAAGATCATAGGCTTACATCAAGAAAGGCAGGCAAGAGACCTGAAGAGCCAAAGAACCAAAAAGGCAAGTACGCTAACCCGTCGGCAGTTTCTCAAAAGCTCGGCAGTTGCCGCGACAGGCACAGTTTTATTAGGGCCTACAATCGTGCCGTCTTCAGTCTTTGGCGCCGACGCACCGAGTAATCGCATCACGGTCGGAATGATTGGAATGGGTCGGCAGGCGGTTGGTTCAAATCTGAAGTTCTTCCTGCACTCGCCGGACACGCAGGTCGTAGCGGTCTGTGACGTGGATGCCTGGAGACTCGACAACGCCCAAAAGGCTGTGGAGAAGCATTACGCCCAAGAGCGGGTTTCCGGCACGTTCAAAGGTTGTTCGATTTACAGGGACTTCCGCGAACTTCTGGCCCGGACGGACATCGACACAGTGATGATTTCCACGCCGGACCACTGGCACGTGCCGATGGCTATCGCCGCGGCCAGGGCCGGAAAGGACATCTGCTGCGAGAAACCCCTGACTCTGAGTATAGCCGAAGGCCGGGCCCTCAGCGACATAGTACAGAGGTACAACCGTGTCTTCCGCACCGACAGTGAGTTCCGCTCACATTCGTGTTTCCAGCGGGCATGCGAGCTGGTGCTAAACGGGCGAATCGGCAGGGTGCACACAATCCGCACGGGAGTACCTGCTGGTGACGAGATCTGCGGGCCACAAAAAGAAATGCCCGTGCCGGAGGAATTGGACTACGAGCTGTGGCAGGGACCGGCCCCGTCGGCACCATATACCGAGACACGCGTGCAGCCGCGACACAGCTACGGGCGTCCCGGCTGGATGCGAGTCCGGGATTACTGTGAAGGAATGGTTACTAACTGGGGGGCGCACCTGAACGACATCGCCCAGTGGGGCAACGGTACCGAACGCACCGGGCCGGTGGAGATAGAGGGCAGCGGTAAGTATCCTTCCGATGGTTTATGGAATGTGTTGCTGCATTTTGAAATCAGGTACAGGTACGCTAATGGTGTCCGCCTGTTCTACAATATAAGTCGGCCATACGTGCGGTTCGAAGGTACTGATGGATGGGTCGATGCCGATTATAACAGCCGCTCTCTAAAAGCTCATCCCGAGTCAATTCTGAAATCACAGATTGGCCCGGACGAAATCCATCTACCTCTAAAAAGTGAAAAAAGGGACTTCATCGATGCCGTGAAAACGCGAGGGCAGACGCTGGCGGATGCCGAGGTCGGCCACCGAACCACCTCTCTGTGCCAGTTAGGACACATTGCCATCCAGGTTGGGCGAAAATTAAAATGGGACCCGGATGCTGAAAGGTTCATCAATGACGAAACGGCCAACCGACTCCTCAGCCGACCGATGCGCAGCCCCTGGCGTCTATAGAATAGATTATTGAAAACTTGTTACAGGATTAAGATATGAAAAACAAAAAAACTAAAAAGTCAAACATAATAAGCCGTCGGCAGTTTTTGAAAAGCTCGGCAGTTACCGCAACAAGCACAATTTTATTAGGGCCGACAATCGTGCCGTCTTCAGTATTCGGCGCTGAAGCACCGAGTAATCGCATAACATTTGGCTGTATAGGCGTCGGGCGCATGGGTCTTGGCGACATGCGAGAGATACTGGGATTCAAACAGGCCCAGGTCATCGCTGTATGTGATGTCGATTCCAACAGGGTGAAACATGCCCAGCAGCTTGTAGAAAAGCATTACAGCGCTCAGGGTGGAAATGGTAACTACAAGGGCTGTGCGGCGTACAAAGATTTCAGAGACCTAATTGCACAAGATGATATTGATGCGGTTTCAATTGCTACACCCGACCAATGGCATGCGCTGCCCGCGATTGCCGCCGCCAGGGCAGGCAAGGATATTTTTCTGCAAAAGCCGCTGACGCTGACTATCAAAGAAGGACGCGTGCTAAGCGATACGGTTCGCCGTTATGGCCGTATCTTTCAGGTCGGAAGTCAGCAGCGCTCCGATTCGAGATTCCGATTTGCCTGTGAGCTGGTTCGCAATCATCGCATCGGCAAACTGCACACCATCAAAGTTGGTTTTAGTACGGACCCGTCCACAACCCCCCAGCCACCAATGCCGGTCCCTGATTCGCTCGATTATGATATGTGGTTAGGCCCTGCACCCTGGGCCGCTTATACCGAGAAGCGCGTCCATCCACAGACAGGCTACGGCCGACCGGGCTGGCTGCGCATCCAGGACTATGGCGCCGGTATGATTACAGGCTGGGGCAGCCACCACAACGACATCGCCCAGTGGGGAATGGGGACCGAATACACCGGCCCAGTTGAGATTGAAGGCCAGACCGAATATCCGAAGGACGGACCCTGGAACGTGCACGGTAACTTCCGCATCGAATATACTTACGCCAACGGTGTCAAGGTCATCTGCGCCGATACCAAAAAGAACAAACAAGGTATTCTTTTCGAGGGAACAGAAGGTTGGGTGTACGTCAAGCGAGGACTCATCGATGCGGAACCAAAGTCATTATTGACCTCGACTATCGGCCCGAACGAAACCCATCTCTACAAAAGCAGTAACCACAAAGCAAATTTCCTTGAGTGTATCAAATCGCGCACCGAAACTGCGGCCCCCGTCGAAGTCGGCCACCGCTCGTGCAGTGTATGTCTATTAGGTGATATTGCTATGCGGCTTGGCCGAAAATTAAAATGGGACCCCGAACAGGAACGATTCACCAACGATGATGACGCTAATCGAATGCTCTATAGGCCGATGCGCAGCCCATGGCGTCTGTGAAATTGCCCCTGCTTGTTGCCGGCAGGGGGAATGATTATTGAAAAACAGGAGGCTTGTATGAATCGCTGGACCGGAGTTGCCGGAGTTTTACTGATAGTTATTGGCGCCTGTTCTTTGGCTCGGCTACAATTCGATAACGCACAAAAGGGCCCGCAAAAGGTAACGGCAAAGCTCGAAAGGAATCATATTGCAGTTACCGTCGGCGGAAAACCGTTCACCTGCTATAAATTCGAGGCGTCTCAGAAGTATCCGTATTTCTGGCCGGTCAATGGGCCGGCATTGGGCAGGTCCGTTACTACCGAAACATCAGAGCCGTATCCACACCATCATTCGTTGTTCTTCGGCTGCGACCGTGTCAACGGAGGTAACTACTGGCAGCAAAGCAATGAGCGAGGCCAGATCGTCTCACAGGGTCCGAAACTCATCAAGGCATCAGGCAATCAAGTTGTTTTTACTGACACATGCTTATGGCAGCAGCCGGGCAAGAAACCGGTCATCCGTGACCTGCGGCGCATTACTATCACCGCGCCGAACAAAGACCTTCGATTCATAGACTTCGAGATTAGCCTGAAAGCCCTGACGGATATCCGCATTCTCAAGACGAACCACGCTTTGTTTTCGGCGCGCGTTGTGCCGGAGTTGAGTGTCAAGTCCGGCGGCACCCTTATCAATGCCGAGGGCAAAACCGGCGAGAAAGACACATTCGGCGTTGCTTCGCCCTGGTGTGATTACTCCGGCGCACGCAATGGTGTTACCGAAGGCATCGCAATTTTACAGCATCCGGACAATCGCTGGTTCCCGAGCAAATGGTTTACTCGCGACTACGGATTCTTCTCACCGACACCAATGTACTGGCTCAAAGACGACCACTTCGACCTGCCTAAGGGCCAGACGCTTACTTTGCGCTATCGTGTCGTTGTCCATACCGGCGATGCTACAACGGCGGGAATACAAAAGATATTCAGGCGGTACAAAGAAGAGAAGACAGAGGACGGAAAACAGAAGACAGAGGACACAGAGGACAGACGACAGACGATAGAGGACAGACTCTGATTTCTGACTTCCGATTTCTGATTTCTGACGTCTGACTTCTGTCTTCTGACGTCTGACTTCTGACGTCTGACTTCTGACGTCTGACTTCTGACGTCTGACTTCTGACTTCTGTCTTCTGACGTCTGACTTCTGACTTCTGTCTTCTGACGAAACGCTCCCAGGGGCGAAAATTACGCCTGGA
>JADFJC010000080.1 GCA_022566315.1 Planctomycetota bacterium | reverse complement strand
CTATCGGCTGTGGATAGAAGATGGGGACGACTATAAAATCCACGAGCCAATGTTAGAGAAGCTCGACCGTGCTGTTGAGTTTGCCGGCAAATACGGTCTGCACATTAGTCTGAATTTTCACCGTGGGCCGGGATATTCGGTGAACAGGGAATTTACCGAGCCGTTCAACCTCTGGAAGGACAAAGAGCCGCTCGAAGCATTCTGTTTCCACTGGCAAATGCTTGCTAAGCGCTATCGTGGTGTTTCGAGAGATAAACTCAGCTTCGATTTAATCAACGAGCCGCCTTCCATTGGTGAGCGTATGAGCCGTGCCGACCATGAACGGGTAGTCCGGACTGCGGTGGCGGCCATCCGAGAAATAAATCCCGACCGTATCATAGTAGCCGATGGTATGAGCTGGGGCAACGAGCCGGCGCCGGAGTTGGCCGACCTCGGAATCGGCCAGAGTACACGGGCATATCAGCCTATGTTCGTTAGCCATTATATGGCCTCGTGGGTTCGCGGCGAGAGATTCCCTGAGCCAGCCTGGCCCGGACACGGCTGGGACCGTAAACGCCTGGAACAACACTACCAGAAATGGGTTGACCTTGCTAAAAAAGGCGTTGGCGTACACTGCGGCGAAGGCGGTGCTTATAATAAGACGCCGCATAAAGTGGTTTTGGCCTGGCTGCGGGATGTGCTGGAGATACTTACCGGCCACGGTATCGGCTTAGCCCTTTGGAACTTTCGCGGGTCATTCGGCATTCTCGACTCCGGTCGAAAGGACGTCGAGTACGAAGACTTCCACGGCCATAAGCTCGACCGCAAACTGCTGGAACTGTTGCAAGAGTTCGAATAGGTCTGTTACAACACGCATTGTAAACTGAGGCCATAAAACCCCCGGTAAAACCGGGGGCTAAATATATTTGAGATTACTTCATTTATTATATTGAAATACGGCCTCTATCGGCACACCGAAATTTCGGGCTATTTTAAAGGCCAAGGGCAGTGAAGGTGCATACTTACCGGCTTCGATGGCAATGATTGTCTGGCGGGTTACGCCTACTTTGTCGGCCAACTGCTGTTGGGTTATTTGGCCATTCTCAAAACGCAGCCGACGAAGCTGGTTTTTGATGGTTCGACTTCGCTCACCAGAACTTTCACTTTTCGCCATCTTTGCCTCCCCAGCCGTACTGGACCAGAACCGCGATTGAGTGAACCAACATAACAATAAGGAATACGCCGAAATTGATAATCGGCAGCAGGCAAACCGGGATTGAGCCATCCTGTCCGACGGCAAACCATGGAATTATCGTTGCGGCGATTAACAAAATCCAAACCGAAGCAAAGCTGACCAGAACCGCTCTTTTTTTAATCAACTCATCTCGCTCATCCGAATTCACCTCGGCAGGGCTTTGTTTGATACGAAGCCAAACAGCCGCCATGCCCATAAAAAAGATGGCCAGAAAGGACAAAGTCTTGAGCAGCACGCTCCAGGTTTTACCGCTCGGAAAGGTTCCAGCTAATATGAAGACGCCATACCAAGTAAGAATCGCTGCCGTTGCTATCAGGCAAAACCAAGCACCTTTTTGTGTTTTATTCATTATTTTTCCCCTTTACCTGTCCAGCCGTACTGAATCAAAATTGCTGCTGAGAAAATTAGTATGAAAATAATATAGGCAAAATAAATTATAACCGGGAAACATCTAACCAAAATTGTAGCTTCTGGTTCAAGGGCAAAAATAGCAACAGCACAAGCAACAATTGGAATGACGCAGATAGAAACGAAGGTAGCAATAAGAGCTCTTCTAATAATAAACCTGTCACGCTCATCGATTTCAGCTTCAGCGTTTTTTCGCTTTCTATTGATAAAAAAGGTCACCAGGAGCAAAAGAACAGCAGGTATTATAATAAAGAATAAATGGGCAAATAGAGGATCCATAGGGATTGTACTATCTATGTTCGTTCTTAGGGCAGGGACTGCACCGCCTATGTTCATTCTTATGACAGGAACGAGTAATATGAACACCGACATAAATACACCGCACCATGCACTTTTTTGTGTTTTGTTCATGAGATTTCTCCCTTGTCTGCTCGGCCATACTGAATCAGAATCGCCACAGAGTGAACGAAGAATGCAGTCAGAAAAGTTCCGGCCCATATATTAGGCAGCCAGATAACCGATATTGAGGTCTTCGGCCCGAGAATGAAAAATGGAATCATACACGCCAGGCAAACGAATAGATATGATGTGCCAAAACCAGCAAGAGCGGCCCTTTTCTTAATCGATTTGTCGCGTTCGTCGAATGTTATGTTGCCTTTATCTTTTTTGAAAATCAAGGGCCCAAGTCCTCCAAAGGCAGCGATGGCCATAAACGCAAAACCTGCAAGCGCTGTCGGCATTCCACTTTTGATATACAATATTACAACCGCTATGCAACTAAGGACAAAGCCTGCCGATATTGTAATCACAAGAAGCCATGCGGTTTTTTGTGCTCTGTTCATGATTTTTCTCCTTTATCACTCCAGCCGTACTGAACCAGAGTTGCTGCAAAGTACACCAGTGAAGAAATAAGAAACACAAAGTAGAATATAAGCAGTAGCGTGAAAATTGGAATTGAACCCTTTCGTCCGACAACCAGCCAAGAAATAATAAATGTGGCAATTAACAAGATCCAGATTGTGAAATAGGCAACAACCAGAGCCCTTCTTTTAATCAACCTATCGCGTTCATCAAGACGAACCTCAACTTGGCTTTGCTTTTTTCGGAAAAGAATAAACAAGGTTATTGCCATAATAGCGGGAATTAACATGATCCAATGCGAATGAAGGAGCGAGTCCCTTCCGGTAGCAATCCCTTGCATAACCACCGAAGTATATATGGTAAAAAGCAATATGCATGTTATTAGATTGAACCATGCGCCTTTCTGTGCCTTATTCATGATTTTTCTCCTTATTTTACATTTTGGGCTTCTTTATGTTTGTAAATGTAAAGTAAACTTTACATTTTGTCAAGTATGTTTTACATTTTTTTACGAAATTTTTCTCTTTTCTTTCTGACAAAAAGCTGGGTTTTCTTGTAAATCCGCTGTTGGTAAGATGTTAGAGTGATTCAGGAAAAGCTGTTTTTGTGGAAATCTCGGCGTAAGCCTCTGTTCCTGGCGTGTGTGTTCAAACGCAACTAAGAAATCTCTCAGTTCGAGCCTTCGAGAGTGATAGGCGAAGAATCTCCTGCTCAAATTCCGGTGTATTTCCGATATATAGTTAATGGTACTAACTGATTTGAAGACGAAGCAATGCCTCTTTTGTGCTGAGACGATTCGGGCCGCTGCTATTAAGTGCCGATTCTGCGGGGAATTTCTTAATAGTCCTAAAGCAAAGGCCCTGGAAGCGGACCTGGAGCAAGAACCGGATTCGGAGTTGCTCGACGACGAAGAAACAGAAGAAGAGGAAATGGATGATAATGTCCTGTTTGTAGTCAGGCCTTCTCTGTGGGGGATAACGTCGTCGTTGGTCAAGGGGTTGTTCTTTTTCGTTCTGGCCGGCCTTTTGATAAAACTGCCTCTCGAAAATACGGTTAATAATCTGCTTGGTTTGGAACTTACCGAGAATCAGATTTTGACGGCTGGTATGTACAGGGTTCTTGCCGGCTATGGACTTGGCGTAGTTGTTGTGCTTGTTCTCCTGTTAAAAATAGTCAGGCTCAAAATGACTTATTATGAAGTTACGCCTGACAGGATTGAATGGGGGCGGGGCATCCTCGACAGACGGGTTGACAATATAGATATGTTCAGGGTGATTGACCTGAGAATGCGCAGAAGCATACTCGACTGTATTGTTGGAATTGGTACTGTGGGGCTGATAACAACCGACAAGACGAACCCGGAGTTTGAGTTTGAAAAGATACGCAGGCCCCGCGAACTCTACGATATTATCAAGAGAGCCAGCCTTGAGGCGGACCGACGAACCGGCGTCGTACATCTGGAATAAAATTAAGAATTCTCATCCTCATCCGGGACATACTCAATCAAATCTCCGGGCGTGCAGTTCAGCGCTTTGCATAAGCCGTTCAAAGTGGAAAAGCGAATTGCGCGTGCCTTGTTGGTTTTAAGGATGGACAGATTGTTTACCGCCAGACCTGTTGCCCGGGCCAAATCCTTTAGCTTCATCCGCTTGTCCAAAAGCACATAATCCAGTCGAATGTTAATCATTTACAAATCTCCTTTAGACCAGCGTTTTTGACTCTTCAATAACGGGCAGAATCCGCCGGAGTATTTGACCAAGACCGACCAGAATTAAAACTCTTACTGTTATAGAAAAGAATGTCATAAGTATCGTAAACACTCCCGTGTACGAAGACAGAGAAAGGATACCTGGGATGGTGGTATATGCCCGAACAACGCTCAAGATGATAAACAGTGCATACAGGTAAAAAAAGATGTTTCCATGACGGAGTATCCAGCCTGGTTGATAATCTTCTTCGACGAGGTACCTGATAAATTGTACAAACCCCAGTATTGCTAACCCGTAAAATATAATATTGAAGACACCTAATGGCATCAGTGAAATAACCATCTCATAACTTTTCGGAGCGTGCCAATACCCGAATTTTATGACAAGTTTGAAAATGATAAATGCAAAGCCACCAACCAATCCCAGAATAAAAATTAATGATCCTATGGTTCTAAGAATTTCACAGTAAAAATGCAGCAGCCGCCTGTTTTTTTCAATGAATGTATTCATAATTGTAATTCTCCTTTTAGACCAGCGTTTTTGATTCTTCAATGATAGGCATCACACGCCGTAGAATCTGGGCCAATCCGACCAGAATTAACGCACTCGCGACAACCGGTAGCCCGTTTAAAACAAGAAATCCCCATGGAGAGTAATAAATAGAGTCCCCCATCCTCTTGGCATCAACAAAAAAAAGAAAAGCAATTCTTATAACCCGAAGGGCCGCGTATAGGTAGAGAATTTTTTCTCCATGACGTAGAATCCAGCCAGGTTTATACTCGGTTTCAAACAGGTATCTGATAAACTGGGCGACACCCAGTACGACCAGCCCGATAAGTATGTGTATGAAGATTGTAATTGGCATGACAAATGGTATACTAAAACTGCTGTATCCAGACAGGGTTGATACAGTCCAAGTGCTGGCTGTAATCAGGAGCACCCAACCGATGATTCGGGCCGCGACACAGTAAAACTTCAGCAGCCGCCTGTTTTTTTCAATGAATTCATTCATAATACTATCGCTCCTTTCTAAAAGTTCCCAATTTCCACTATATTTCGTGTAATTATACACGGTTATCATTATACTATCAATGAAAAATAGCGAATTTATAAAAAATATTTTTTTTAAGGCAAGGAAGAGAGTTAATAATCGGGTAAAACTATAGTCTAAATACTATGATTTGTTTTTTCGTGTAATAACAATCTCTTTTTTAGGTTTACTCCTCCGGGCGCGGAGAAGCCGCCGAGTTTTCCGTCGCTGCGGATTACGCGGTGGCAGGGGATGAGCAACGGCAGTGGGTTTTTGGCAAGTACGCTGCCGACGGCTCTTGCGTTGGGTCGGCCTGATTTTTTCGCTAATCGGCCATAAGTTATCGTTTGGCCGAATCCGATGTCTCTGCAGGCGGTTAAAACCGAGATGCCAAACGAACTAAATCCATCGAGGGCCAGGGGAATATCCCGGCTAAAATTTACACAGGCACCCTCAAAATAGGCGGCTATCTGTTCCTGGAGTGTCTTAAAAAAAGTTTTGTCGAACTCGATGCTCGATACTTGATGCTCATGAATTACCACTCCCTTACGGTCGCGGCTCTGTCTCGGTACTCGATTTGGAGCTAACAAATTTTTTAGGAGCAGTGCTTTGATTTTTTCGGGTTTCGGGCCGGGTAGTTGGGTCCGGCAAAGGGCGTATTCGGTGCCGGCAAGGCCGAAATAGCCCCATTTGGTCTTAAAAACAGCGTATTTTACTACTTTTTGCATTTTTAACCACAGATTTCACAGATTTAACCACAGATTTCACAGATTGCACGGGTTTTGTTTTTTTCATTTGCTGAAGTCAAATTTATTGACGCAAGGGCAAAATTCTGTTAAATATAATAGTTTTTATAAAAATAGCGGATGGCAGCCAAGATTTGCTAACGGCTTTTTTTTGATTTTTTTGCTTTTAATTTATGTCTCTCGAAGAACTGAGAAAGAAAATAGACGAACTTGACCATCAGCTTGTCAAGCTGCTCAACGAGCGTGCGCGCGTTGTGGTAGAGATAGGAAAGCTAAAGAGCAAGACCGACAAGCCGGTTTATGCGCCGGACCGCGAAAAAGCCGTCTTTGCCAGGATTGTCGAGGCCAATGAAGGCCCGCTGCCGGACAGGTGCTTAACGGCTATTTGGCGTGAGCTGATGAGCGGGTCTTTTGTATTGGAAAGACCGTTGCGAATCGGCTATCTTGGCCCCGGCGGCAGCTTCAGCCATACCGCGTCGATGCTAAAGTTCGGTCAGAGTGTCGAATACGAACCGTTGGCGGATATCACAAGCATCTTTGATGAAGTAAGCAAAGGTCATTGCGACCTGGGCCTTGTGCCGGTAGAGAATACTATGGGCGGCGGGGTAATAGAGACGCTTGATGCCCTGATAGATTCGGATGTGAAGATCTGCGCTGAGGTTCTTATGGCAATCCATCATAGTCTTTTAGGTAATTGTTCATTGGAAGAAATCGAGAAGATTTACTCGAAGCCGGAGGTTTTCGCTCAGTGCCGGAACTGGCTAAGTGCCACCTTTAAGGATGCACAAACTGTCCCTGTAGCTTCCACCGCCAAGGCGGCGCAAATTGCAGCCGATGAGCCGAGGGCCGCTGCGATTGGCTCCAACGTCGCTGCAGAATTATATGGGCTGAGAATCATCTGCGAGAATATCGAGGATATTGCCAACAATATAACCAGGTTTTTGATAATCAGCCGGGAAGACGCAAAACCGACCGGCGAAGATAAGACTGCTATATTGTTCAGCACCGCTCATAAGGCCGGTGCCTTAGTTGATGTGCTTGGTGTTTTCAAGCGATACGATATCAATCTAACAAATATAGAATCCAGACCCAGCAAAAAAAGACAGTGGGAGTACTATTTCTTCGTGGACTTATTGGGACACAGGACGGACAAGAACGTCCAGGATGGAATGGAAGAAGTGCGGAAGCATTGTCTTCAGCTTTCGATATTGGGCAGCTTCCCGAGAGCGATGGAGCTGCTTTAATTGCGTTGATTGTTCCTTGTCGATAGTTCATCGATGAACTACGAACTAATCAGGAGCGTTTTATGAGAAAGCCGTTCGTGGCAGGCAACTGGAAAATGAACACGGACAGCTACACCAGCGTAGAACTGGCTGAGCGTATTGCTTCCGGGGCAATGGAGGCGGCAGCGAGCGGAAGCGTAACTGTGGTGGTTTGTCCGCCCTTTGTTTATCTGCAGTCTGTGACCAAAGCCCTTAGCGCATCGAGCATTGGCGTCGGCGCCCAGGATGTTTACTATGAGCCGAAGGGTGCTTTTACCGGCGAGATAAGTCCATCGATGCTGAAGGATATCGGCTGTACGTATTGTCTCTGCGGCCATTCGGAACGCCGGCACGTAATCGGTGAGACTGATGAGCTGATAAATAAAAAGGTTACCGCTTCAATTGTAGGTGGACTTTTGCCGATATTATGTGTAGGCGAGCTGCTCTCCGAGCGGGAAGCTTCGCAAACAAATGTGGTGGTAACCCGGCATTTAAAAAACGGCCTGGCCGGCTTGAGTGCCGAAAAGGTCTCAGCGGTAACCATAGCGTATGAGCCGGTCTGGGCCATCGGGACAGGTCTGACGGCGACGCCGCAACAGGCCCAGGAAGTGCACAATTTTATACGAAAGCTGTTAGGCCAGATGTATAATGACCAATTAGCTGAGGAGATTCGTATTCTCTATGGCGGCTCGGCAAAGCCCAACAACGCAGCAGAGTTGATGGGCCAGCCTGATATAGACGGTCTGCTGGTCGGCGGAGCAAGTTTGAAGGCAGATGATTTTCTCGCGATAATTCAGACAGCAATGTAATTGAAAGGGTAACGAATATGACAGTCTTTCCGTTGTTAGCAGTAGGTTTTATTATGAAGGTAGTCGCCGTTTTGTTCATCATTTGCTGCCTGGCGCTGATATTAATCATATTGGTTCAGAAGGGCAGAGGCGGTGGTTTGAGTTCGGCATTCGGCGGCGGTATGGCCGGCGGAATTCTGGGTTCCAAAACCGGCGACTTCCTGACCTGGGTGACAATAGCGTTGGTGGGTGTATTTCTGACCCTTGCGGTGGTGATGGGCAAATTCTACAGACCGGCTGTAAGTGATTTTGGAGAGGAGACACCGGTTCGGCGAGAACTGCCAATAAGCCCGGAGAGGCCATTGCCGCTCGTTGGCGTCGAGGATACGGCCAGTGATGTTAATTCCGGTGCCGATGTAAATTCGCCCGGTGGTTAACGAAAGAGATTGTTCTGAAGTGTACGTAAAATGGGTGCGTACACGGTAGAATTTGGGTTGAAAGCGTAACGTTATGATAAATAGTATGACCGGTTACGGCGAGGCACAGGGCGAGGTCAACAGCGTAAGTTACCTCGTTGAAATCAAGACCCTCAACCACCGCTACATCAAGACGATTGTAAAGTTGCCGGAGCTGGTGGCGTTTCTGGAGGAAGATATTGAAAAGCTTCTGCGGAAGAATTTATCACGCGGGACAGTAAATTACGTGCTTCGTCTCAAGAATACCTCGGTAAATGCGCTCTTTGATATAGACGAGAAGGCCCTTCAGGCTGTTGTGAAGAAATTGAACAGGGCCGGGGCATCGGCTGGTGTTAAGGGAACGATTGATATTAGCAACTTGTTGAGCCTGCCCGGAATCATTCAGCCGGCATCGCCTGATAAAAAAGTGGCCAAGAAAATCAAAAAGCTGGTTTGCCAAATAAGTCAGCAGGCCATAGATAAGGTCAAAGAAATGAGAGCCGTCGAAGGAAAGGTACTTCATGATGATTTGAAAAAACAATGCGCGGCCATACAAAAAGACCTTCGGAAAATACAGGCCCGGTGCGATGTAGTTCTCAAGCGGTACGCAAAAAAACTAAGGCAAAGAGTCGATGCGCTGCTTGCACAGGCAAAACTGAAATTGGATGAAGAAACCCTTGCCAGAGAAGTTGCAGTTTTTGCAGACAGGTCGGATATATCCGAGGAGATTGCCCGGCTGGATTCACATCTGCAGCAATTTGTTCAATGCTGTCAGGCCAATGACCAGGCGGGACGCAGGCTGGACTTCATTAGCCAGGAGATGCTCAGAGAAGCCAATACCATTGCGAGCAAGGCCTCCGATACCGAGATTATCCGCTGTGTGGTCGATATGAAGTGCCGGATAGACCGGATTAAGGAACAGGTTCAGAATATAGAGTAAAAAGATTGTGGAACGTGAAGGGCATCGGAAGTTTGTACTGGAGTTGGAATGAACGACATTAAGAACAGAAAAGGCAAAGTGGTGATAGTGAGCGGCCCATCCGGTGTCGGCAAGAGCACTATCTGCGAAGAGGTGGTTAAACGGCTGAATGACGTTTACCTTAGCATCTCGGTTACGACCCGGCCGAGGAGCAAAGCTGAAGTTGACGGCGAGGATTATTGGTTTATATCAGAACAGGAGTTTCAAGAGCGAATTGATAAGGGCCTGCTGCTGGAATATGCTGAGGTGTTCGGTCATTTATATGGGACGCCAAGGGACAAGGTTGAAGAAGCCGTGCAGGCCGATAAGACGGTGATTCTTGAAATCGATGTTCAAGGTGCCAAACAAGCCAAGGCAATTTTTCCGGATGCTGTAATGATTTTTATTTTACCGCCGACCGAAAAGGCCCTTATAGAACGTATGAACCACCGGGGTAGAGATGCCGCTGATGCCGCCGAAAAAAGACTGAACGGGGCAAGTAGTGAAATCGCCGCGGCCTGGCAGCATTATAAACATATGGTTATAAATGAGGATTTGCAGCAGGCAGTGGACGAATGTGTGCAAATCATTGAGAGTTCCTAAAGTGACACGTAAGTGTCATCCTGAGGTGAAGCCGAAGGATCTGGCCAACGAATAAGAGATTCTTCGCTTCGCTCAGAATGACAGCTTCGCTGTCACTTTAGCTCACTTTAGGCACTTTAGTTATGAGGTAAAAGATGATAGAAGAACTCAAGAGTGAAGAGATAGTTAATAAAGTTGGCGGCAGATTCAAATTGACGGCGCTGGTTCAAAGACGACTGGGCGAGCTTTTGCAGGGTTCCAGGCCTTTGATTGAGGATGCCCAAGGCAAAACGATGCTCGAAATTGTTGTTCAGGAAATCCTGCAGGACAAGATCGCCGTTGATGACGGATTGCCCACAGAGGCCTCAGGGGACAAAAAGAAAAATTAGAGCTAACTCAGCTCTCCGGTACGCATCGGCGGTAAACGAGATACGAGATGCTTGACAATCTGAATATTCTGTTAGGTGTCAGCGGCGGAATCGCTGCATACAAGGCGGTCGATTTGGCCGGCAGTCTGACCGCTGCCGGCGCCAGGGTAAATACCGTAATGACGGAAAACGCCTGCCGGCTCGTTGGCCCAAAAAGCTTTGAGGCGGTTACCTGCTCAGCCGTCTTTACGAGCCTGTGGAGTACGTCTGAAGAATATAAAATTGGCCATATAGCTTTGGTTGACCGGGCTGATATTGTTGTAGTGGCACCTGCGACGGCTAATATCATAGGCAAAATAGCAAACGGCATCTGTGATGATTTACTTAGTACGACCCTTTGTGTGGCTTGGGGGCTGATTAAATCAGGCGCAGCACTTTTGGCTCCTGCGATGAACAATAATATGTGGAACAATCCAGCCGTGCAGCGCAATGTCAAGACGGTCAAAGAAAGGGGCTTTCAGTTGATAGGCCCTGTCGAGGGCCGACTCGCCTGTGGGACCGAAGGCATCGGCAGGATGTCAGAGCCGAAGGACATCCTGAAAACTATCGAGAAAATCGCCTCAAAAATTAAAAAGCGAAAAGTTTGACTCGATGCTGGATGCTCGATGCTCGTAAAAAGTGAAATTCGAGTACCAAGTATCGAGAATCGAGTATCAAGAATCGAGATGCGAATTTTGATTACAGCGGGCGGCACTCGGGAGTACATTGACCCGGTCCGCTTTATCTCCAATGCAAGCAGCGGCAGGATGGGTTACGCCCTTGCCCGCGAGGCGCTTAGGGCCGGGCATAAAGTAATACTGGTAACTGCGCCAACCACACGAAGACCGCCGAGCCAGGCGAAAGTGATAGAAGTTGAAACCGCCGCCCAGATGTTCAAGGCGGTCAAAAAGCATTTTGAGAAGTGCGATTGTCTGATTATGGCCGCGGCTGTGGCCGACTATACTCCTTCCCGTCCGGCTAAAACCAAAATCAAAAAGACCGGCAAAGCCCTTACTATCAAACTAAAACCCACAACCGATATTCTAAGATGGGCAGGTGGACGTAAAAGAAAAAATCAAATTGTTATTGGCTTTGCCCTCGAAGACAAAGCTATCCGAAGCTGTGCGGAAAAGAAATTGAATGAAAAGAACCTTGATATGATAATCGCCAACACTCCCGCTGCGATCGGTGCCGACAAATCAACTGTTCAGATAAAGACAGCAAATTCTGCCTGGACCAAAATCGAAAGCACTGCTAAAACCACGATAGCAAAAAAAATTGTCCGCCTGATAGAAAGTCTGTATCCGTACGATAAACAGCAATAGGCCGCGGTATACCGGACGATTTTGCGTGCTGTGGATTAGGTTCTTCGTCTCTTTTGTCCTTTTTCGATAGAGCCTGTTTGATTTTTGATTGCGTCCCAGTAGGCGTTCATTTGGCCTACCATATCTCTACCCTTTTCTGTAAGTTTATAATATTTCCTCGTAGGTCCCTCATGTGAATCCTGCATAAAAGTCTCAACTAATCCACTGCGTTTTAATCTTCTCAGGATAGGGTAAATCACACCTTTGTTGATAATCATTCCTTCAACTCTGCCCAGTTTTCTTACAATCTCATACCCATACATTTTTCTGTTTCGGATATCGTTTAATATGCAAAGTTCCAGTACTCCCTTGTGAAGCTGGTTGGCCCGGTTACCAAAAAATTTAGCCTTCATATTCATAAAATTCACTTACTCCTTTCCGAAGCTGATTGGCCCGGTTATCAAAAAACTTAGCATTCATAAAACCCGCTATATAGCAATGCAAGGTACCTGTTAATGCTACTTAGCTTCTTTGACGATTTCTAAGAATTCGTAAAGTCCTTCAAGCAATAAGGTTACGGACAGGAAATGCCTGTTGCGTCAATTTTTATGTGGGAAGATGTTAGACTGCGGCACAAAAATCAGTCCATGTCTTTTATTCCGAGGTCGTATTTTGTGAGGATGGACTCGAATTTGTAGCCGGCCTGGGTGATGTTTTCTTCGGCCCCCTGTTTGCGGTCGATTACGCAGACAATATTTTTGACAGTAGCACCGGCCTCGGTGATAATCTTGGCGGCTTCGAGGACCTGTCCGCCGGTGGTGGCAATGTCCTCAACCAACAGAACAACGTCACCCGCCTTCAGGATGCCCTCAACCATTTTGCCGGTTCCGTAGCCCTTTTTGCTGTTGCGAATGATGACCCAGTTTTTGCCGGATTCCATCGCGGTAGCTGCGGCTAAGGCCACGCCGCCCAATTCGGCCCCGGCTATCAAAGTAACATCGTCGGTAATATATCCGGCGAATTCGGCGCCGAGGGCTTTGAGTATGTCAGGACAGGTCTCGAAGAGATATTTATCAAGATAGTACTTGCTGCGCTTGCCGCTGCGAAGGATAAAGTCACCTTCAAGATAAGATGTTTCTTTTATGCGTTTTATTAGTTCTTCTCTGGTCATTATTCGTCTCTCGTATCTCGTGACTCGTACCTCGTGTCCTGGGATCACGGGTCACAGGTTACACTTTAAGTTCCACTTTTCTGCTGAGCTCTTTGCGGTATTTTCTGCAGAGCGGCGTTACGACATCTCTTATGAATTCATCGACCTGCTGTGGTGCCCTGCCGATATAATGTTTCGGGTCTAATACTTTTTCAAAATCGATTTTTCTGAAGGCAATATCCGCTTTTAGCCGGTTAATTAAATCGTTGGGCCTGCCGAATTTCTTTACCTGCGCTGCGGCGGCGTGTGAATACAGTCTTATTTTCTCGTGCAGCTCCTGTCTGTTTCCGCCGGCCTTGACCGCTGCCATAAGGATATTTTCGGTGGCCATAAACGGCAGCTCCGCTGCGACGCGAGCCGCTATCACCTTCGGATAGACAACAAGCCCGCCGGTGACGTTGATAAGGATTTGCAAAATGCCGTCAACGGCCAAAAACGTTTCCGGAATGACCACCCTTCTGTTGGCTGAATCATCGAGTGTTCTCTCAAGCCACTGCTCTGCGGCGGTCATTTGCGGGCTGGAGGCTAAGCTTAATACCAATCTGCTAAGGCCAGTTGCCCTCTCGCAGCGCATCGGATTTCTTTTATATGCCATCGCCGAAGAGCCGATTTGCGTCTTTTCAAACGGTTCCTCAATTTCTTTGAGGTTTGCAAGCAGTCGAATGTCATTGCAAATCTTGTGTGCTGATTGTGCAATTGAAGCTAAAGTATTGACGACAAGGGCATCGATTTTTCGCTGATACGTCTGGCCGGTTACGGCACAGGTTTTTTTGAAGCCGAACGCAGCGGTAACGAGTTTGTCGAGCTGTTTGACTTTGCTGTGCTTGCCATCGAAAAGTGCCAGGAAAGAGGCCTGTGTGCCAGTGGTGCCTTTGACACCTCTAAACGGCAGCGTTTCGAGTCGATGCTCGATTTCCTGCAGGTCTATCGCGAAGTCATAGCACCACAGCGTTGCCCTTTTGCCGACGGTGGTCAACTGGGCCGGTTGATAATGCGTAAAACCTAATGTGGCTAACGAGCGGTGCTTTTTTGCAAATTTACTCAGCAGATTTATTACCACTGCCAGCTTGGCTGCGATTAGCTGCATCGCCTCTCGCATAATTATCAAATCGGCGTTGTCCCCGACAAAACAGCTTGTTGCACCGAGATGGATAATCGGCTCAGCCTTTGGTGCTACATCGGCGAAGGCATAGATATGCGCCATAACATCGTGACGGAATTCCTTTTCGTAGCGGGCCGCCCTTTTGAAATCGATATTATCAAGGCGTTTGGCCATCTGGTTTATCTGGCCTTGTTTTATATCCAGGCCGAGTTTTTTCTGTGCCTTTGCCAGTTCCAGCCAGAGTCTGCGCCAGGTGCTGAACTTTTTTTGTGCCCCGAAAAGCTCCGCCATTTCTCTTGAGGCATTTCTCTCTACGAGAGGACTTACGTACAGGTCTTGGTTTTTTGCCATTTTTTTCTCTCTACATTGTCATCCTGAATAAGGTGAAGAATCTCAAAACCGCCGCGATGCTGTTATATTCTGCTACGGCCAGATCTTTCGGCTTAGCCTCAGGATAACAAGCTAAAACTGGTCGGCTTTATTTGATATTTATTTTTTTCTGACGATCAGCTAAGAGCTGTTCAATTTGTTCGATATCTTCTTTGCTCAAATTCCAGTCTGAAGCCGGGGCGGTTTCGAGAATCTGCTGGGGCTTGCGTGCTCCGACAATGGCGGCGGTAACTTCGGGCCGGCGAAGGACCCAGCTAAGAGCCAACTGAGCTAAAGTCTTGCCGTTGCGTTCTGCAATAGGCCGGAGTTGTTCAACAAGCTCTAATGTGGCGGTAAATTTAGGCTCGTGAAAATCAGAGTTTTTTCTTCGATGGTCGTCCAGAGGTAAATCCGCCAGTCTTTCCTGACTGAATTTGCCCGTCAGCAGACCTCTCTGCATAGGGCTGTATGCGACAACGCCGATGTTGTTTTGGGCACAGAAGTCCAAAAGTTCATCTTCGACCTCGCGATGGAGCATGCTATAAGGCGGCTGAAGCGAGGCGACCGGATGAATTTTCTGGAGGCGTTTGATTTGCTCGACGTTAAAGTTCGATACGCCGAGGAATCGAACTTTGCCTTCCTGAACCAGTTTGGCCATTTCTTTCCAGGCCTGCTCGATGTCTTCGTCCGGCTCGGGCCAGTGCATTTGATAAAGGTCTATTGTCTCGATGCCGAGTCTTTTTAAGCTGGCGTGACATTCGTCCCGGATGCTTTGAGCTTTAAGGCAGCTTACTTTTTCTTTTTTTTCATTCCAAAGCAGGCTGCATTTTGTTGCTATGATAGGTTTTTGGCTTGTTTGCTTGAGTGCTTTTCCAACAAGCTCTTCGGAATGTCCCAGCCCGTAAACGGGGGCGGTGTCTATCCAGTTGATACCTGTATCGAGCGCGGCCGGAATTGCGGCAATGGCCTCATCGTCGTCCTGCGGTCCCCAGCCGAACTGCCAGGGCCCACCCATCGCCCAGGTGCCTAAGCCTACGGTAGTAAGTTTCAAATCGGTATAGCCTAATTGTCGCATCTGCATAATCGACCTCCTGAAAATTTGAAAAACGAACTATCAGGTCCGCACAGTAGTATATTGTGAGTTTAGGTGTTCATCAATATTTTTGTGGCCGGCGATATAAAAAGGCCATCCTGCCGGTTCGAATGTCCTTATTTTTTAGCTGAGATGGTATAAGTTCCGTTGATTTCCGTCTCGAACTCAATAACTGACTGCTGGACAGTTTTAACTTTGGGCCCGAACCAACCTAAATTGACCGGAGTGGCGGAGCGGATTCTGCATTTATTGCCAAGCCGAGAACGGATTACACTTTTTGTCAGTTTGCCGTCCTTCCAGGTGATGTCCACCTCGAACCCGCCGCGGGCGCGCAGGCCCTTAACGTAGCCGTTTTGCCAGGCCTTCGGCAAAGCGGCAAGCAAATGGATTTCGCCTGCGTGGCTTTGCAGCAGCATCTCTGCGATGCCGGCTGTACCGCCGAAGTTGCCGTCAATCTGGAACGGCGGATGAGTGTCGAAAAGATTGGTCAGAGTTGACTTTCGCAGCAGGGCCAGCACGTTTTCGTGCGCGGTATCGCCGTCCAGCAGACGGGCCCAGAAGTTGATTATCCATGCTCTGCTCCAGCCGGTATGACCGCCGCCGTGCGACAGCCGATACTCTAATGACTTGCGTGCCGCTGCCGCCAGTTTCGGCGTACCGGTTGGGCTAATCTGTCTGCCGGGATGCAAAGCAAATAAATGTGATACGTGCCGATGACCGGGGCTGGGCTCCTCGAATTCTTCGTTCCATTCCAACAATCGACCGTCGGAGCCTATCTTCGGCCCGGCTAAATTCCGGCGAAAGGCCTTTACCTGCTTCGTGAACTCATCGTTGATTCCGAGGACCTCGGCCGCCTCGATGCAATTGGTGAACAGGTCATAGATTATCTGCTGGTCCATAGCGGGACCCATTGTGAGATTGGAGTTCTTGCCGTCTGGTGTGCGAAAGCGGTTTTCGGGCGATATGGATGGCCCGGAAACTAATTTTCCTGTTTTCGGGTCTTCGACGAGATAATCGAGAAAGAACTCGGCTGCTTCTTTCATAACGGGATATGCCCGTTTTGCCAGGAATTGGCGGTCGCCGCCGAACTGGTAGTGTTCCCACAGGTGCTGGCAGCACCACGCCGCACCGGTGGGCCACATTCCGTATCCTACATTCCCGATGGGGCTGGTCCACCACTGCGCGTCGGTAGTGTGATGTGCGACGAACCCGCGACAGCCGTAAACGTCTTTTGCGGTCTTTCGGCCTCGCGGCCGCAGGTTGCTCACGAGGTCGAAGAACGGTTCGTGACACTCGGACAGGTTGCATACCTCCGCCAGCCAATAATTCATCTGGACGTTGATATTGATATGGTAATCGCTGTTCCAGGGAGCTTTGATATGATTGTTCCAGATACCCTGAAGGTTGGCCGGCATACAGCCCGGCCGGGAGCTGCTGATTAGAAGATAACGTCCGAACTGAAAATAAAGAGCGCACAGTTGCGGGTCGTCGGCACCATCCTTCATTGCTGCCAGTCGCTCGTCCGTCGGTTTGTCCGCTGCATCGGTAACACCAAGGTTTAATTCCACCCTTCGGAACAGACGTCTGTGCTCGGCCAGGTGTGCCCGTCGCAGCTCGGGATATTTTTTCTTTGCGGCCGAAGCCATTTGCTTTTCACATAGAGCTTTCGGATTATCACCGCGATAATTCGTCGCGGCGACTATCAGCAGCGTTGCCGCGTCGGCCTTTTCCAGTCGCAGGCCGTTGTCGGTTACCGTTAACTTGCCGCCTTGTGGAATAATCCGTAAATGGGTTTCGTACTTGACGCCCTTATGTTTACCCTCTTGTGTAGCCTGGCCTTTCATTATGATACGGTCCGGTGCGACGGTTTCAACAGTAAAATCCTCGGGTCGGGAAAGGTTCGCATCGAATGTAATCTTACCGGGTTTGTCGCACGAAAGGTGAACGACAATGCACTGGTCCACAGGGCTGGCAAAGACCTCGCGCGTAAAGGTGGCGTCGTCGGCACGATAGGTAACAGAGGCAATCGCAGTGTCGAGGTCAAGCTGACGGCGGTAGTCGGTTACAGGCCGGCTGTTCTTAAATCGGAGTTTCAAATCACCGAGTGTCTGATAGCTGCGAATAACACGTGGGCCCATAAACTCCCGCTGCATTATCCGCTGGGCCTCGGTGTATTTTCCTTCGAAGATTAACCTCCGTGCCTCGGCCAAGTATTTGTAGGCACCAACACGGTCCCGCTCAATCGGCTGACCTGCCCAAACGGTATCTTCGTTGAGCTGCAATTGCTCGTTTTCAGCCCCGCCAAATACCATCGCTCCAAGCCGTCCGTTTCCGACAGGCAGCGCTTCGGTCCACTTTTGTGCCGGCTGACGATACCACAGTTTCAGGTTGTTCCATTTATCCGAATCATTTCCGGCAATTTTTTCTTTGGCCGAGAGGACATAGGTTTCGCCGGCCTTTGTATTGAACTCAATAACCGATTGGTCAATGGTTTTAACTTTGGGGCCGCCGAACCATCCGGATTTCAGTCCGAGAGGCGTGGCGGAACGAATTCTGCACTTTCCACCTAATTTAGAACGTATGGCGGCCTTATAGAGCTTGCCGTTTTTCCATTCGATGTCCATCTCGAATCCGCCGCGGGCGCGCAGGCCCTTGATATATCCGCTTTGCCATATAGAAGGCAGAGCAGGCAGCAGATGGAGTTCGCCGGTGTGGCTTTGCAGGAGCATCTCTGCGATGCCGGCTGTGCCGCCGAAGTTGCCGTCAATCTGGAACGGCGGATGAGCGTCGAACATGTTGGGAAACATCCGCTGCGGGGTCAGCAGAGAGCTGAGCATTTTATAGGCGTGGTCGCCGTCCTCGAACCTCGCCCAGAAATTGACCTTCCAGCCCATCGACCAGCCCGTTCCGCCGTCGCCGCGGAATTGCAGTGACTTTCGTGCCGCGGCGAAAAGTTCGGGTGTGCCGCGACGCGTGATTTCTTTGCCCGGATGCAGCCCGAACAGATGTGAGACATGGCGGTGCTGGTTTTTCGGGTTGTCCTTGTCTTCGAGCCATTCCTGGAGCTGTCCGTACTGTCCGACCTGGTTGGGCGCAATACGGCTGTGCAGCTCTGTCAGCTTTCGGCGGAAGTCTGTGTCCACGCCGAGTGTTTTGGAGGCCTCAATGCAGTTGGTGAACAAGTCACGGATGATTT
>JADFJC010000079.1 GCA_022566315.1 Planctomycetota bacterium | reverse complement strand
CTTTACGACACACGAGTTCTTTATCGTGGACGATTTCGAAGATTATAACAAATATCCGCCCGACGAGATATGGTCCACGTGGTTAGACGGACACGGCGTCCCGACAAACGGTGCCACTGTAGGTTATCCTAATCCGAATTGGAACCAGGGAGAGCTTTATGTTGAGACTACGATTGTTCACGGCGGCGAGCAGGCAATGCCGTTTTTCTACGACAACACCGGTACCGCAGCATATTCAGAGGGCGAACGCACTTTTGCTGTTCCGCAGGATTGGATTGAAGCCGGCACTCAGACATTGGTGCTGTACTTCCACGGCACTGCGGGCAACACCGGGCAGTTGTACGTGAAGGTCAACGGCTCTAAGGTGGTCTATGACGGTGATGCCAGTAACTTAGCGCGAACAGGGTGGCAAGCATGGAATATTGAGCTGGCATCGTTCGGCACAAACCTGCAGAGTGTTACGACGCTGGCTATCGGGATTGACGGCAATGGTGCCGGTGGTACATTGTACTTTGACGATATCAGGTTGTATGCTCGTAGCCCGTGAGTTCATCACACCGGTCGCACCCAGCAGCGCTGGTCTGATAGGGCAACGGATTTGCGCCAATTCGGGACCTATACCGATTGACTCGGCATAGGCCCCTTTTTGTTGGTAATTGGTCAAGGTAGGGAGACAGAAGATATTTCAACCCTGCCCCTCGGAGGGGCTGGGTCAATTGATTCAGCCATAGGCGGAGTTGCGATATTTTGTCCGCCCACAGCAGGTCTGCAGACGGAAAAAACTTTTTGCTATGGACCTATAAAAGGTCTGTGTTCTTTCCTATATGCCCACAATTGGCCTGACAGACGTTGTTTTGCGGTCATTTCAGTTGAATTGAAACGGGCTTTACGGTACAATATTAGCAACAATTCACGGATGAGGGGCTTAACCGAAACAGCAAGATTAATCTGAACTATTGCGAATCCAAATGACCTGATTGTGAGGAGGGTATTCATTGGGAAAAGCAACAGTTATCTGTCGCGACTTGGCTCCGCCAAGTGAGCCACGGTGGAAAGGTTTTAGCGGCGTATTACTAAAGCTGATAAATCTGACAGCCGTCATTTGCATCGTGAGTTTAATCGCCGATATAGCTCACACAAAGAGCGACAGTCCGATAACTTTACTAAGCTCTACTGTAACCGATGTAAAGAGCACTCGTCTCGGCGAAGGCCTAAGCCGTAGCGGGACAGGTGGCTCCGTTCTCCGTCCCGAGAAAATCGGGACTGCGAAGGATGCCCCCCTTTTGAATGAATCCGGAATAAAGGCTGAGTTCTCACCGCACAGGCCAGGCAGTGTCACGAACAATTCGTCCGCCAATTCCGAGGAGAAGGCCAAGGAGCTCAACGAATGGGAAAGCATACGAATGCGTGTAACGGCCTATTGTCCATGTCCGAAATGCTGCGGCCAATATTCGGACGGGGTAACGGCCTGCGGGTATAAGATACGGCCGGGCGATACCTTTGTGGCGGCAGACAGACGGTATTTCTTCGGCACTGAAATGCTCATCCCCGGCTATAGCAACGGCCAAACTGTGAAGGTTCTCGACAGAGGCGGCACCATCAAAGGAAACCGGCTCGACGTGTTCTTCGCCACTCATCAAGAGGCCCTGGAATGGGGTGTTAAATACCTTGAGGTTAGTGTACGTTGGAAAAACCTGTAACCAGGCAAAGGCAAACAAATCAACCAATTCTTTCTTGTGAAAAAGCCCTACTGCGGTAACAAGAAATCCTTCTCTATTTGCATCGCTAATCCGGCTGATGCCGGTATGATTTTTGCTGCAACCAGTACGTAAAACCAATCATAGAAATTAAGTGTGCTCGATATGCGCCGGCTTTGAATCCGGAGGAGTAATTACCGCTGAAAAAGCAATTACCGCTCCTTTACAGTCGCGGCTCTGCTACAGTGGGGGCTCTGCCTGGTATAGCGATTGTGAGGCAGAGGCGTATTCGAGTATTCGAGGGGATTCAGCTTTTTTGTGAAAAAAGGTTGTGAAGGTGTGCATTTTGGTGTAAACTACGCTGATACTTTTAAGCGTGGAAATTTGGTATTTTGACACAGAGGTTTATTATGAAAGTAAATTTCAACAGAGCCGCCCTTAGCGAGGCCCTGGGTCTGCTGACATCGGTAGTGCCGAGCCGAACGCCCAAGCCGATACTACGCTGTGTGCAAATCACTGCTGAGGAAAAAGAGGTTCGGATATGCGCGACGGATTTAGAGGTCGGTATCAACTATCTGATCTCTGAGGTGCAGGTCGAAAAGACAGGCGAGATTATCGTACCGGCGGACCGGCTGGCGGCGATTGTTCGTGAAAGCGTTGACGAGGTCCTGCTATTAGAAGCTTCAAAGGGCACGTGTGAAATAAAAGGGGCCGACAGCCACTTTACGATTTACGGCCAGGAGCCTGGACAGTATCCGGTGGTGCCGGGTTTCGACGGTACCGGTGAGATAAAGATTACTTTGGGTAATCTTCAGGCTGGTATCGAACAGTGCCTGTTTGCGGCGGCGAGAGAAAGCAGCCGCTACGCTATTAACGGTGTGCTGTGGGAGATTAAGGACAAGAAGCTGATGTTAGTTGCCACAGACGGCAGAAGATTGGCACGGTGCAGAGTCAACCTGTCTTCGGCCCCGGCGAAAGACAAAACACCGGCGAATATAATAGTGCCGGCCAAGGCGATGGGACTATTAGATAAAATCGGCGGCAATGAGAAAGACAGCGTTACAATTAAACTCGTCGATAACCAGATTCTGATAAGCTGCGCGAACGTTGTTATAAGCTCAAATCTTGTGGAAGGCAACTTTCCGAAGTACGAGGACATAATCCCAAGCGATCATGACAAGAAGCTGACCCTATCGACCGAGGGTGCGTTGAGTGCTGTTCGTCGTGCATCGCTGCTGACGAGCGAGGAGTCGAGGGGGATTAAGCTGTCGATTGAAAAGGACAAGCTGGTGTTTTCCAGCAGAGCACCGGAGACGGGCAATGCGCAGGTCGATATGCCGATAGACTACAAAGGCGAGCCGATTGAAATCGGCTTTAATCCGCAGTTTTTGATAGATGCTCTTCGAGTTATCAAGACGCCGGAGTTCTCACTTGAGTTAGGCCAGTCGGACAGACCGGGCCTGATAAAAAGCGGGACAAATTTCCTGTACGTCCTGATGCCCATCAACTTAGGATAGTTCATATTTTGAAATGCAAAACTTCCGCAAAATTACAGGTTAGGCATATATTATTTATGTGTGAAGGCGAACAATTACTACGCAACGCTGTCGAGGGACGAAGAGTACGGAAACCTGACAGGACGGTCAGGTTGGGCGATGTTGTCCAAAATTTTATGACCAAGTGGGTTTCGCCTCGGCAGGCGAGGTTCGGCGCGGTAGCTGAACTGTGGAGCCAACTGCTGCCTGCTGAACTTTGCCGGCACTGTGAAATTGTTGATATCTCCGGCGGTCAGTTGAAAGTCCGGGTGGATTCGCCTGCATATAAGTACGAGCTGCAATTGTGCAGTTCGGAGCTTCTTGAAGAGCTGCAGCAGCAATGTCCGAAAGCTCGATTAACAGAAATCAAATTCGTTGTCTCTTAAGCCGTTGAAGTCAATACCCCCAAACAAGCCTTCGACGAACTGGAGGCCATGGTTTGAGGGTGCCACCCAGCTTAAAGCCGTGGTTCGTGAATTTTGGTTTTCGGTTCGAGAAGCCTAAAAAACCAATGGTTCATCATAGAGTTATGCCTAACATAGATTTTGCAGAAGACTTATAGTTCATCAGTTGATAGAGACGATATATAAGATAGAGGTAGAAAGTTGATATGAAAGACCATAGATATGATGCGAGCAATATAAAGATTCTTGGGGGTGTGGAAGCGGTGCGTAAACGGCCGGATATGTATATCGGCGACCGCGGCAGCGGAGGGCTGCATCATCTGGCCTATGAGGTATTAGATAACTCCATCGACGAAGCAATGGCCGGGTTCTGTGACAACATAAACGTGCGCATCTATCCTGACGGCAGTTGTATGGTCGAGGATAACGGCCGAGGCATACCCATCGAAAAGCACAAAGAGGCCAAGATCAGCGCTCTGGAGGTTGTGCTGACAAAACTTCACGCCGGCGGCAAGTTCGACAGCGACAGCTACAAAGTGGCCGGCGGGCTGCACGGTGTTGGCTTGAGCGTTGTCAATGCCCTGAGCGAATGGCTGGAAGCTGATGTGTATCGCGACGGAAAGCACTATCATTTCGAGTGCGTCAGAGGGGTTGCCAAGAGTCGGGTGAAAGAGGTCGGCCCGACCAATAAATGCGGCACAAAAATAACCTTCAAGCCCGACGAAGATATATTCGGCGATACGGAATTCGCATACGATACGCTGCTGAAACGAATACGAGAGTTAGCTTACTTGAACGGCGGGCTGCGGATTAGCTTCAGGGATGACAGAAATAAGAAAAAAGAGGTATTCAAATTTGAGGACGGTATCAGGGCGTTTGTCAAACATCTTAACGAGGGTAAAGAGACCCTTCATAATGATGTCATCTACTTTGCGAGGGAAGACCGTAAGGCGATGCTGAGCTGCGAAGTGGCTATGCAGTACAACGATGGGTACACCGAAAACTTGCTGGTCTTTGCCAACAACATCTGCAATATCGACGGCGGGACACATCTTTCAGGCTTTAAGACAGCATTAACCCGGACGATGAATTACTATGCCAAAAACAATAACCTGCTGAAGAACGGGCAGGGGACAACAGGTGATGACATCCGCGAGGGATTGACAGCAGTTGTGGCGGTGAAACTTGCGGACCCGCACTTCGAGGCGCAGACGAAAGTTCGGCTGACTAATCCTGAGGTTGGTGGTTTCGTTGAGACGACCGTCAATGAGCAATTGGGTCATTTTTTGGAAGAGCATCCGGCAGAAGCGAAACGTATTTTGAACAAGGCCATCCAGGCGGCGGCAGCCAGAGAAGCGGCGAGGAAGGCACGTGAGCTGACCAGGCGCAAAGGTGCGCTGAGCACTTCCAACCTTCCGGGCAAGTTGTGGGACTGTGCGAGTAAGGAAAAGGCGAATACGGAGATATTCATTGTGGAAGGTGATTCGGCAGGGGGTTCTGCAAAAGCAGGGCGAGATAGAAGTATCCAGGCAATTCTGCCGTTGAAGGGCAAGATTCTAAACGTGGAAAAGGCCCGTCTTGAAAAGATGCTGGCCCACGATGAAATCCGAACCATTATCAGCGCTTTGGGGACCGGTATCGGCGTCGATGAGTTCAATTTGGACAAGTGCAGATACGGCAAGATAATATTAATGACGGACGCCGACATCGATGGCGCGCATATTCGAACACTGCTGCTGACGTTTTTCTTCAGGCAGATGCAGCAGTTGTTTTTGGAGAATATGATTTATATCGCCCAACCGCCTCTGTACGAGATTAAAGTCAAAGGTAAGAAGAAATCTGAATATATCCTCAGCGAAAATAAAATGCGCAAGCGGATGATTGCCCGCGGTCTGGAAGGTACAGAACTTATCATCAGGGACGGCAAAAAAGGTAAAGAGACCAAGAAGGCGCAGGCAGGCCGCTCTGTTAAAAGTAGGGACGGTTCGCGAACCGCCCGTACTAACGAGGCCCGCGAAGTTCGCGACGAAGAGCTGACTGAGCTTGTGAAAACCTTAGCTGAGGCCGATCGCATCATAACGGTTTTGAGCAGACGCGGTATCAACTTCGCCGATTTTGTCCAGTCCTATTACAACCCGTCCAAAGGAGGACTTCCGCAGTTTCGTATCTGCACCGAAGGCCAGGATGAGATTTATTACAAAAGGGAGGAGTACGAAAAACGGGTCGATGAGCTCAAAGAGCGGACCAAAGGTTTAGCGGAAGGTGAGGAGGAAGAATCAATTGCTGCCGAGGAGCTTCACGAGGTTGACCGCATCAATCAGATAGACGAACAGCTCAAAAAGCAGTTCGGCTTAGACCTTAAGGATTTTCTGTTGAAACCTGCCAAAAGTGTTTCTGGTGAATCTGCGCCCACGAAGTTCGAGCTTCTCAGCGGCGATGATAAATACGAGGTCGCATCGTTGGGGGACATCTGCGCAAGCATAAGGCAGATAGGCGGCAAAGGGATTGAGATAAAACGTTTCAAGGGCCTGGGCGAGATGAACGCTGACCAGTTATGGGATACGACAATGAATCCGCAGACGCGTACTTTGCTGAGCGTCAAACTCGACGACGCCGGCGAAGCCGACCGGCTGTTCAGTATATTAATGGGCAGCGACGTGGAGAAACGCCGAAACTTCATTCGCGAACACGCTCTGGAAGTTCAGAACCTCGACGTTTGAGTGGTGCTGCTATGACCGACGAGGAACTGTCCTTGATTGCATATCGTATGTCCCGTGTCTTCTATTGACCTCCTGTGGCACATACATTTCCTGTATGGTCTCTGTCCAGAGTGGGTCGGTATCCGCTTCTTCCACTGCTTGCGCCGCGATGGTATCCCAGATTCCTTCGTCAGGAACGTTTTGGGCCAAGACAAAACCTGCTGTTATCAGATTAAGGGCGACAAATACAATAATTGTCTGGGTAAAAGCTTTTTTGGCAATCAACTCCTGTTGTTGTGCCATTTGAGCCGGGCCCGGATTTGCACTCGGCACAGCAGTCGGGACAGCTTCACAGTGCGACCGGCGGAACCGCCGGCGCAGCTGGTCTATTGCCCGTGTTGTGGCCAGCCGCCTCAACAGGGCAGAAAAACTCCGGATACGCTGACGCTGTGAGAGTTCCAGAGCACAAATAAAGGTTTCCTGGAAGCAGTCGGCAGCATCAGTACGGTTGCCCAGCAGCCTGTAAGCGGTCTGCCACACAGCCGGGCCGTGTTTTTCGATAATTATCTGCCAGTCAATCACTTGCAAGCAATTCTCCTCTTAAGCAACTGCTGTCATTATATTAGTCGCTGGAACTGCCTATTTTATTACAGAAATTCTCGATACCCGGTTCTTCCCTTCAGGGTTAAATATCGAGTATCAATAAAAAATATATTTTATTTGATTTACTGAAATTTTTTCTTGCAAAACTTTCGGCAGCGTGGCAAAATCGCAGCATTCCAGCCTGCTGATGGCAGACCTTTGGCGGGTCAAGACCTTTTTGAGGGAGAACAAAATGACAAAAAGAATCAGAAGCAGGAAATCAGAAGCAGGAAGTTTTGTCTTTGGGCTTCAGCCTTCGCAGCCGAATCTGCTTCGGCGAAGTAGGCTTGATTTGATTACTCTTTTAACCTTTGCCCTTCTTTTCTTATGCACAACGCTGCTTGTCGGCTGCACCAGCCAAGGAGTGGCTGGAAGCGGCAAGGTCAAGAGAACACCTTCTGAACAGAAGAAGGCCGCTTTACTGAAGACACTCGACCGCAAATTCGAAAACCCGCAAGCACATTACGAATTGGCTCAAGTGTATCAGGCTGAGAGGCTGTGGATGAAGGCAGAACGTCATTACAATATAGCTTTGGGTTTTGACCCCGCTCACAGCGAGGCTCAGGCAGCAATGGTGAAGGTTTTTATCGAGAGTGGTGATACAGCCAAGTCCAAAACTTATGCCGATATCTATATGAACCAGGCTGTCGGTTCAGCAAACGGGTCATTCCGGCTCGGATTCGCGTTTCAGAAGCAGCTTCTTGATGAATATGCTTTCGATTGTTATATGCAGGCGCTTCACCTTGCGCCGACTTCAGCTAAAATCCATAAGCAGCTCGGCTACTATTATTTGAGCAAGAACGATAAGGTCCGGGGAGAAGAATATTTGAAGCGTAGTTTTGATCTTGATCGATTACAACCGGATGTAGCCGGTGAATTAGGCCGACTCGGCATAGAAGTAAGAATACCGCGAAAGACTGAGAAGCGCACGAAGAAGATAGACAAGATAGCCAAAGAGTCACGCTAAGAAGAGAAAAGAAAATGACGGGGTTCGACGCAGCCGTAATGGTGTATGCCGGGACCCTCTGGGGCATTTATTGGGCCCGCCATAGGCAGACTTCCGCTTCAGCTTAGCTTATGTCTAAAGATGTGGGATAGGAAGTTTGTTATTTTTCATTGCCCCGTGGCGAAAGGATGCGCTGCGGGGTTTTTTAATTTACTATTTACTATTTACTATTTCCCTTTGCTTGAAGTCTGTCTACAGTGGATGGTGGATTTCCAGCTCGTATAGTCGATTTTCAATAGACCGTTGGGAGAAAACGCAGACGCCTCGTAGTCAAATGTAAGGGGTGAATGTTATGTTGGGACTGCATATTGCGGATATTTTAGTGTTGGGGTTATATCTTGTCGGGATAACTGTTATTGGTGTCTGGGCGGCAAGGCGGATAAAGAATACTGCCGATTTCTTTATGCCCCGCAAGTTCGGCAAAGTGATGATGATAACGCATGCGTTTGGGACGGGCACACATTCCGACCAGGCTGTCAGTGTAGCTTCGAAGAGCTTCACAAACGGGCTTTCCGGTATATGGTACCAGTGGCTGTGGTTGTTTGCGACGCCGTTTTACTGGCTGATTGCGCCGGTGATGCGCCGCTTCAGGGCCATAACAACTGCGGATGTTTTTGAGGCGAGATTCAGTCCCAGCGTTGCGATGCTGTTTGCGGTCGTCGGGATGCTGAACCTCTCAATCAATATTGGCGTGATGCTCAAGGGCGCCGGTGCGGTTATTGATGCAAGTACGACCGGTTTGGTTTCCTCCAACGTTGCCATTGCTGCCATGACGGTAATGTTTGTAATATATGGGATAGCAGGGGGGCTTTCGGCAGCGATTATTACCGACTTCATCCAGGGAATCCTGACTATTGTCTTTTCCTTTGTCCTGCTCCCGTTTATTTTAAATGCAGTGGGCGGCTTGCAGGGTATTCACGAAGCGATAAAGGACCCGGGTATGTTATCGCTCGTAGCTCCGGCGGAGATTGGGTTTTTCTATATAGCAATAATTGCATTCAATGGTTTGGTCGGCATTGTGACCCAGCCGCACACTATGGGTAATTGTGCCGCCGGCAAAACTGAAATGGAAGGCAGGGTCGGCTGGATGTTTGGAAACTTTATCAAGCGGGTATGCACTGTAGCGTGGTGTCTGACGGGACTTGGTGCGGTTGTGTATTTCGCCGGTCGTGACGTTGAGCCGGACCACATCTTCGGATTGGTGGCGGCAGAATTTCTGCCAAAAATAGCACCGGGAGTACTTGGGCTTTTCTTAGCAGCAGTTTTGGCTTCAGTGATGAGTTCGTGTGATTCATTTATGATAGCATCGTCAGCTTTGTTTACGGAGAATATTTACAAACGTCTGTTGCCTGGAAGAACTGCGAAACATTACGTTTTTGTAGCTAGAGTTGCATCACTGATAATCGTTGCCGGCGGCGTAGGTTTTGCTTACTGGCTGAAGGGTGTTGTGCAGGGACTCGAAATATTCTGGAAGATTTCGTCGATGATGGGTATTGCGTTTTGGCTGGGTCTTTTCTGGCGTCGCACGACGGTGACCGGGGCCTGGGCGTCAACACTTACGGCGTTCGGAGTGTGGTGGCTGACTACACAGGAGTTCTTTATCTCGTGGCTGGGTAGTCTTTCGATGGCAGAGTCGCTGACGTTCGTTTTTGTTAAAAACGGCGTGGCAGAGGTCTATCTGCCGTGGCAGATGGTTTTCTACCTGTCGGCGGGGATAATTGCCGGAATCGTTGTAAGTCTGTTCACTAAGCCGGTGTCTGAGGAAAAACTCGATAATTTCTACGCGTTGGTGCGAACGCCCATCAAGCCGGGCGAGCAGGTATCTGTGCCCTGCACTCTGCCGGACGATGCCGTGGTTCCTGAGAAGCGAAACATCTTCCCAAACACCAGCCTGGAAATAGCAATCCCATCGCGTACATCGGTGGTCGGGTTCTTGGCCGGCTGGGTGTGCGTGGCGGCGATTATTTATTCAGTATATCTGATAGCAAAGGTTTAATTGATGCTCGATGCCGGATGCTCGCAGAAGGAAATCGGGAGTCGAGAATCGATGTCCGTACTACAACACCCAGCGTTTGGATAGGTGGGTTCTGGGTCGAGCTTTTATATTTATCCGGAGTAGTTTTATGAGTGCGAAATCTGAACAGGCGGTCAGAAAATTCGGGAAGGGTTTCAATTGCTCTCAGGCGGTGCTTTCAGTTTATGGTGAAGAATTTGAGCTTTGTCGAGAGACAGCTTTGAAGATTGCCTGTGGGTTTGGTGGAGGAATGGGGCGAATGGCACTGACCTGCGGGGTGGTTACCGGTGCGTTTATGGTTATTGGTCTGAAATATGGAAACGTTGATGCAAATGAAAAAGAGATAAAAGAAAAGACGTATGGACTCGTCAGAGAATTTGCTCGCAGGTTCGAGGAACGCAACGACTCTGTTATTTGCAAAGAGCTGCTCGGCTGTGACATAAGTGGGCAGGAAGGACTCAAGAGCGCAAAAGATAACGGCTTATTTACTTCTGTTTGTCCAGGACTGGTGCAGGATGCAGTTGGGATTCTTGAAGAAATGATGAATGAATAGAACAGCAGGCAAATTGCTGTTTTCTGTGCTGCTGGCTATAATATTGACGAAAGAAACAAATGAGGCCTTTGAGTACAAAAATAAGAGCATCCCTTTTAGAAAAAGGTGCTTGCTTAGTTGGGTATGCGGATGTAAGTGATGTTGTTTTTGAGGCAGCAGCAAGCTTAAAAAATGCAGTATCAATAGCCGTTGCTCTCAATCCGTCAGCCATTTGTGATATCTCGAAAGGCCCAACAAAAAGGTACCACAAAGAGTATAACAGGGCCAACAACTTACTGACAGACTTGTGCGGCCATACCGTGGATATCCTCATATCACAAGGATATAAAGCTGTCGCGCTCAAGCCTACTATAGAAAAAGTTTATCGCACAAGCCTCGACACACCCCTGCCGCACAAAACCATCGCTACAAAGGCTGCCCTCGGCTGGATAGGAAAATCGGCATTACTTATAACAAAAAGATACGGCCCAGCTATTCGTCTGGCAAGCGTGCTCACCAATGCTGACCTGGACATAGCGGTTCCGGTAGAAAAGTCAATGTGCAGTGATTGCCGCTGCTGCGTTGACAGATGCCCAAGCAAGGCAATTAAAGGTAACAACTGGCAGTTGGGGTCCTCACGGGACTCGATATATGATGCATTTGTGTGTTTTGAAACTGCGACAAAACTGTCGAAAAAAATGAGGATACAATCAACTATTTGTGGTATTTGCATTAATGTTTGCCCCTGGACACAAAAATATATTTCGCGTGAACAGAAAAATTGAGAAAAGCGGAATGTCGAAAATTTTTCCAGCACAAACAGACGAGTTCATATCGATACAATCCGATAGAGGATGCAGTATTTATGGAGCTAAGGCTGGTGTAAGAATTTGAAAGGGACCCCGCAAGGCGGGAACCCAAAGAAGGGGCTTATGCTAAGAAAGGAAAAACTATGAACAAGACAAAATACCGGATTTTCATTGGACTTCTATGGATGTTCACGGTGGGTTCTGTTTTTGGTGCTGAGACGGTCTATGATGTTCGCGACTACGGGGCCAAGGCCGACGGCAAAACGCTGTGCACCAAATCCATCCAAAGGGCAATAGACCAATGCGCTAAAGACGGCGGCGGGACTGTTTATCTGGCGAAAGGAACGTTTTTGTCCGGCACTATATATATGAAAAGCGGTGTAACACTGAAACTCGACGTCGGCTGTACGCTGTTGGGCAGCAAGAATCTGAAAGATTATCCAGAGACTGTACCGGCCTTCAGGTCGTACACCGACAATTATACGGATAAGAGTCTGATTTACGGCGAAAATCTGGAGCGCATCGCCATCACCGGAAAAGGTATCATAGATGGACAGGGAGGTTCGTTTAAAGGGCCATATAAGGTGCGATATAAGATGCGGCCTTATATTATTCGATTTATTCAATGTCGAAATGTTACGGTAAAGGATGTAACTATCAGGAACTCGCCGATGTGGGTGCAGCATTATTTAGCCTGTGACGACGTGCACATCAGCGGAATCACGGTCAGAAGTGTTGTCAACGCTAACAACGATGGTATCAATATCGACTCCTGCCACAGGGTTATCATTTCAGACTGCAATATCCGTTCAGGAGATGATGCCATCGTGCTCAAGAGCACATCAGCGCGGCTGTGCAGGAACGTAGTGGTCAGTAACTGCGTTCTGAGCAGCCGCTGTAACGCGCTGAAGATGGGCACGGAATCCAACGGAGGTTTTGAGAATATCGTTATTACCGGCTGCTCGATTTATGATACCCGTCTGGCTGGTGTGGCGCTGGAAATAGTGGACGGCGGCACAATGGATGGCATCGTTGTGTCAAATATCACGATGAACAAAATCGGAGCGCCGATATTTTTGCGGTTAGGCAATCGCGCTCGGCCTTTCAAGAAAGATATGGCCAAACCAGGCATCGGCATAATGCGCAACATTACGATAAGCAATATCGAAGCGACCGGCGCCAATGCGACGGGCTGTGCGATTTCCGGGCTGCCGGAGGCCATGATAGAGAACGTTACACTGAGCAACATTAGACTTTCATTTGAAGGCGGAGGGACAAAGCAGGATGCCAGCCGTGCCGTCCCTGAGAAACCCAAAGGCTATCCGGAATACTCGATGTTCGGCAGACTGCCGGCTTATGGGTTCTATTGCCGTCACGTTAAGGGCTTAAAGCTACTCAATGTGCAGCTTCAATTAGCAAAGAGCGACCAGCGTCATGGAATTGTTTTCGAAGATGTTGAAGATGCGTTGATCGACGGCCTGGTTGCTCCTCGTTCGGAGGGTGCCAATTCGATAGTTCGGCTGACTGATGTCAAAAAGGTTTTTATCCGCGGCAATGACGGAGAATGAAGTTATGATATTAGGGAAGTATTCTTTTGGAATCGGTGACAGGTTCTGCCATCAGGGAAAGCCGCAATTAGCCGCTCTGATAAAAGCGAAAGAACGGGGCCTTGACATTACACCTGTTTGGAACAAGTCGCACAGGGAGCATACTATCATAGGAACCAGCCCGGCGGATACGCGCAAAGAGGCCGACGATGCGGTAACGGCCTATGGTTGGGACGGGCCGTATTTTGTGGATGCCGACCATATCGGGTTGAACAATGTTGATGGTTTCATCGAGTCCAGTGATTTTTTCACGCTTGACGTTGCCGATTTCATCGGCAAGACAATGAACGAAGCTGATGTGAATTCTTTTGTTCAAAAATATAAAAAATATATCGGTCCGCTTGCAATTGACGGTATCGATGAGACTTTTAATATTAGCGAAGAACAAATCAAAACAATAGCAGATAAATTTCTCTTGGCGATTAAGCAGGCGGGCAAAATTTATCGTCATATCGAGGCAGCCAAAGGCACCCCGGCGAAGCCGGGTTCCGATCGAACCGGCCTCCGGCCGGATTTCATTACGGAGGTCTCGATGGATGAGACCGACCAGCCTCAGACGCCGGTGGAGATGTTCTTTATCTTAGCGGCTATCGCAGATGAAGGGATTCCGGCCCAGACGATTGCGCCGAAATTCACAGGCCGGTTCAACAAGGGGGTAGATTACGTCGGTAACGTGAGAGGTTTTGCAAAAGAGTTCGAAGAGGACCTGGCGGTGGTTGCTTTTGCGGTCAAAGAATTCGGCCTGCCTGAAAACCTCAAACTTAGCATTCATTCCGGTAGTGACAAGTTCTCGATTTACGAACCAATAGCAAAGGCGCTGAAGAAATTCGATGCCGGGCTGCATATTAAGACAGCGGGCACAACGTGGCTGGAAGAGCTAATCGGCCTGGCGATGGCTGGTGGAGACGGATTATCAATCGCAAAAGAGGTGTACGCCGGGGCGCTGTCGCGGATGGATGAGCTTTGTGGACCGTATGAGACAGTTATCGATATCGACAGAGCGAAACTGCCCACCGCGCAAGAGGTTGACAAATGGGATGGCGAAAGATTTGCCTCGGTGCTGCGACACGAGCAATCCTGTGAGCAGTATAATCTCAACTTCCGGCAGCTTCTTCACGTTGCGTACAAAGTCGCCGCTGAGATGGGCACACGCTTTTCGGATGCGCTGGACAAATATGAGGACATCATCGCACAGAACGTAACAGAGAACATCTACGAACGGCATATAAGGCCGCTCTTTATTGAATAACGAATATCGGAGGCAAAAGCACCCATTATTACGTTTGTGGAGCCGGGGTAATTGTGCAGAAAAGGCCGAAGGGCTGCCGATATAAATTACTACGTCCAATGGTGGACACGAGGTTTGATTGCGCATATTGTATCTTTATTTATCGGACTTAACGGAAAATAAGAGGCGTGAAAAAGAAGAAGTCATATAAGAGGGCCTCCGAAGGCAAAACAACGCGTTCCGGGGCCTGGACGGCTCTATGCTGCCTTGGGATAGGTGTGTGCTTAGTTGTTTTGTGCAGTTGCCTTAGTTTCGACATTGGTGACTGGCCAAGCAGGTTCGTGTATCCTCGTAATAACCCCCCTGCTAACTGGTGCGGGACGGCAGGGGCATTTTGTGCGTACTATTTGCTGTATTATATTGGGCCTGGGGTGTTCGTGATATTAGTGTCAGGGATTTGTTTTCTGGTTGCCAGGCTTGCACATAAGCCGACAAACCAGCCGATTTTGCGAGCAATCGGATTAGGACTGATAACCGTGGCGGTTTCGATGAGCGTCCAGTGCTTATGGCCTTATCGGTTCTTTGGTTTCCCTATGGGTTCAGGGGGGGTATTAGGCATCGGGGCGGCCCAGTTTCTGCGAAACCATTTTGCGTCGTTGGGCACTTTCATATTGGTTTCAGCAATCTGGATTGTCGGGTTTCTTCTATTGGCAGATACTTTTGTATTGGTGTTGCTGGGGTGGTTTGGTTTTGGACTCAGAAAAATAACAGGTGTAGTGGTACCGGCGTGGTCGGCGACAAAACGCTCCACCATAGTCGGACAAGGGCTGAACGATATCTGGCAGAAACTAAGTGTCAGGCAAAAGCCCTTGGTTCTCGGCAGTAAAACACTGAGACTGTCAGACGTCGGCACGGTTAAACCGTTAGAGAATCCCGACAGGTCGGGAGTGATACGATTAGACAATAACAAGCTGAGCCATCCGAGCGCCTCGGTATCCAACCGTTCGGTGGTTCAGCCGTCCTACGATGATTATGAACTGCCGCCGTTGGAGCTGCTGGCTGAGCCGGAGTATACTTTTTCTGCGGTGCAGGAGAAGGTCGTCAAGGCCAAGGCGATAGCTTTGGAGAGGCTGCTGTCGGAGTTTAATATCAATGCGCGTGTGGTTGCGGCCGAGACAGGCCCGGTCATAACAATGTTTGAGCTGGAGCTTGCAGCCGGCGTGAAGGTCAGCCAGATAGCTGCGCTGTCAAACGATATGGCTCGTGCGCTGGGTGTCGGTGCGGTCCGTGTTGTTGCCCCGCTGCCGGGTAAACATACGATAGGTATTGAGGTACCAAACAGCGAAAAAGAAAAAGTCCGTATGAAGAGTATGGTGGAATCAGCAGGCAGCAAATCGCAGAAGATGCAGATACCACTGTTTTTAGGCAAGGATTCTTCCGGAGAAGCACTTATTTCAGACCTTACCAAGATGCCGCATTTGCTTATCGCCGGCACGACCGGCTCAGGCAAAAGTGTGTGTATAAACAGTATCATTACGGGCATATTGCTTACGAAACGGCCGGACGAAGTAAAGATGATTCTGATTGACCCTAAGATGGTCGAGATGACGGCATTCAATACTATTCCACACCTGATGTGTCCGATAGTTACTGAGACCCAGACGGCTGTTCAGATACTCGAATGGGCCACTGTGAAGATGGATGAGCGCTATGCTCTGCTGTCCGAGGCGAGGGTCAAGAATGTCGCTGAGTATAACAGGCTCGGTGCCGAGGAGATCATTAAGCGGTTTAATCCGAGCAGTGCCGAGGAAGAGGCGAAGATTCCAAAGAAACTACAGTATATTGTGATAGTAATCGATGAGCTTGCAGATTTGATGATGACGGCACCGAAGGAGATAGAAGCTTATATCGTTCGTCTTGCACAGAAGAGCCGGGCGGTCGGTATTCATATTATTTTAGCTACTCAGCGACCCCAGGCGACGGTTGTTACCGGGCTGATAAAATCAAATATGCCGACACGGATCGGCTTCCGTGTCGCAGCGAGGATGGACAGTCGAATTATCCTCGACCAGAACGGAGCGGAAACGCTGCTTGGCGAGGGTGATATGCTGTTTCTAAAACCCGGTACAAGTGACCTGATACGCGCTCAGGGAACTTTCGTCGATGAGATGGAGATAAAACGAATTGTTAAGCATCTTAAGGATGTTGCCGAGCCGCAATACCATCCTGAGCTGACCCGGCTCAAAAAGCTGGATGCGTCTGAAATGATAAAAGACGAGCTGTTTGACGAGGCGGTTCGTATTGTTCTGGAAACCAAGCGTGGCAGCGTGTCGCTGCTTCAGCGAAGACTGAGTGTCGGCTATGCCAGGGCTTCACGCATAATCGAGATGATGGCGGCGGCGGGAATTCTCGGCGAGTACAAGGGCAGTCAGGCACGTGAAATAACGATGACATTAGAGGAGTATGAGCGTGTCCGTGAGCAGATGGAAGCAGAGAGTCAGCAGGAGGAATCGGAAAGTAAGAGCTCGCCGGAGCCTGCTTATGTAAGTGAGGGACAGCGCGAGTATATCTCGACGGACAATGACGAAGATTAGCTCGATGCTGGAGCGAAGCGGAAGTCCGCCTATGGCGGGCTCGATGCTCAATGCTTGATACTCGATGCCCGATACTCGTTGCTCGATGCTTGTAAAATGGTGATTGATTAGCCAATTGTCGGTTAGCAGTTCGAGGCATTTCTATGAGAGTCAACGGTAAAATCGTAACGGTTGGTCTTTGTCCAAGCTGGGATATGGTTTGCCGGTTTGAGGGCATCGATTGGGGCGAGCATAAGACGGTAAGCTCGGCCAGCTCTCGGCCGGCGGGTAAGGCGTTAAACATTTCGCAAGCTCTGGCGTGGATGGGCCAGAAAAACATTGCAGCCGGCCTGTGGGGGCGGGATGATTTCGAACAAATGCTGAGAGCTATGTCCGCCTTTGGCGGATTGAGAGGGCTGGTTAAGGTTAAAATGACTGCGGTTGACGGCGGTACCCGACGGAATGTAACCGTTGTCGATACGGCCAATGACAGGGAGATGCATCTGCGCAATAGAAGTGAACTGGCTTCGAGAAAGGCGCTGAGAAAATTGGAGGCTGATTTAAGGGCAATAGTAAGCAAAGGCAGTGTTTGTGTTTTTGCCGGGGCGATGCCGGAAGATGAATTTGTTGGCGATGTCGTTCGGATTATAAAGTCGTGCAGAGAACGTGGCGCCAAAATTGTGGTGGATACATACGGGGACGCTTTGAAACGGATTCTCGAGACCGGGGCCGCCTGGCTGATAAAACCGAATGTGGAAGAATTGCGGGAGCTTTTGGGTGAGCAGGTAACAGATAGTCCCGCAGGACTGGTTGGGGCTGGTCGTAAACTGTTGGATAAAGTTGAAGTTGTCCTTATAAGTCGCGGCAAAAAGGGAGCCGTCGTCGTTACGAAGAAAGGCGCCTGGCAGGGCCGATGTGTCGGCCGTTCAAGGGTATTATCAACGGTTGGCTGTGGTGATTTCCTGTTAGCCGGCTTCTTGAAGGGCCTTAACCCAGTTAGAAGTAAGTCGTCAGCTTCTAACGGGGCTAAAGACAAATCCGATGCCGGTTCTGCGCTTGGAACGGCGATAAAGGTTGCCACGGCAAGGGCGTGGGGCTGGACGGAGGGAAAAAGCTGGTCCCAGGCTCTGCGGGAAATAAAAGCAGTTGTAGAGCGAGTATAGCCGTCAAGGCTTCGAGTTCTGAGGCGTTCAGGTCCATCATATTCATGCCGGCGGTGAGCGGTCATGACAGCCTCATTTTCCTGCCATTCCCTTCGGCGTGGCTCAGGGCAGGCCTTTGGTGCGCTTATGGGTCTTTGAAATTGGGTTTGATTGGGTTTGTTTTTTTGGGGCCTTAAAGTGGTTTTATTCTCATAATCCTTTGTGGCAAAGACGCTTGCGTTCATTTTGGGCTTTTCGGAAATTGGGTTTGAATTGGGTTTGTTTTTTCGGACTGCGAAATCATCTTTTTTTCTGTAATCCTTTGTTATAAATGAGTTTGCGTTCATTTTGGCTCTTTTTAAATTGGGTTCGTTTGGGTTTGAATTGGGTTTGTTTTTTTGCCCCGCCAGCGGGATAAAATTTTTATAATTCCTTGTATATACTGAGTTTGGAATCCGCCTACGGCGGACAAGATTGGGTTTGTTTTGCATAAAAAGTAGCTGATTTGTAGAGGGTTCTCGACAGATGTAGAGGGGCGAGTTAGTGAAAAGTGAGCTAAAGTGCCTAAAGTGAGCTAAAGTTGGATTCTCGATTCTCATGATTGGTAATTCCCAATAAGCTCTTAGTATTTGGCTTCTTTTGACCGGAGGCGAAAAAAGTAGCCCCCGGCCCCCGGCAGAAAAGCAAGTAAGCACACACTGGGGGTAAACTCAGGGAGTAAAAAAACACTCCCTCTATAATTAGAGCTACCTGCGCTTTTGATGCGAAAAAAGTCCTCGATTTCCGATTCGGATTCTCGTAACTCGATGTCAACAAGGCAGTTAAAAATTTTTAAAAATTTTAATTTTTGTTCTGAGGTATCAGCGTTTTTG
>JADFJC010000078.1 GCA_022566315.1 Planctomycetota bacterium | reverse complement strand
TTATATCCTTGAATAAGACAAATATAAATAATCGTATAACCGTAACCCCTTTTGAGGGGATGTTCCGGATAAAATAATATAATGTTTGGCCGAGAAGTTAGGATTCTTTGAATTCTTCTTGGCACGCAGAAGATCCATTCAGAACAATAATACCGTACGGTAAAAAGTATTTTTCTGATCTTTTGCCGAAGGGGTTGGGGTAATTGTGTAGGAACACCCGGCCCACACGTGTGGCCCTAATCAAAGCGGAGATGATCTCAACATCGCTATTGATAACCTCTATGTAGACAGGGCTAACCGAGCCCTCACCCTCGATGAAGGCGCCTACCCAAGCCGCTTCAGCCTCAGACATACGCCTGATGTCAGTTGTTATGGTCATTTACTTACCCTCCTTCTCCCTCAAATAGGGCCAATCTTCGTCGTAACTCTTACTAATATGGAGATCCTGGGTGAAGGTACACTCCGTACAGGTCACGCGACGATGTTTATAGCTGCCTACCACCTTGACACGTCTGTACTCCACAGTCTTCCACTTTAGGTCACACCAAGGGTGGTAGCCGAACAACTTCATCCTGTCACCTCACACTGCTCCCGCCACCGACACCCCAACTGGCACGGCCACTTGGTAGTAGCGGGGTCGTAGTCCCTCGGCACAGGTACGCCGCTCTCTTTGTCACGTTTAATTAGTTCCATCCTATCAAGTAGTTGGGTCGCCTTCCTGGGGTCATACTCCACCCACTCAAGGAAAAAGAAGGGGTAGGTGAACTCGGGATCCTTGTACTTCGCCCCCTTCGGCCCGATATAGGGGGCCTTGTACCACCTCAGGAACGAGGGGTCCGCGGAGGCGGCGAGATACAACGTCCACTCAACCCGCCTAATGGAGACTGGTATGTATATGATGTATCTATGACAATTTCATCGATGGCGTAAACTCGGTCTAACGTATGAATAATATGGTAATACAAAGCTTTTCCGCAGAAATCCCGGAAATTCTTTCCTTTGACTCGTTCGCTGTGATCTTTTATAGGCACTAAAGCGATAACTTTCCTATTGTGAATCATACTCATCTCCTATGATGAAGTCTGAGCTACATTAAATAGGTACCGGCCAGCAAAAACACGCCAGAGGCGCAGAGATATACCTGCTCTGCACCTTCGGCGTTCATATTTGTTACAGCACGACCATTGCTGTATTACTGGATTCGCCGTCACCGACCTTGTTGACTGCGATGATGCGGTATTCCAGCTCTTTGCCCACAATAGAAAAACACCAGAGGGCGCAGGGATAAACAACAGCGGTCAGCTAACAGCGTATAGCCTTTAGCATTAAGAGATCAGGACTTAGCAATATTAGAACTGCATTCTTTTCCTCTGTGCTCTCAGTGCACTCTGAGGCTAATGTCGGTTTGACAGTGTTACAGTATGACAGTGTGAGGGTTTGACTGTTTGACCGTGCGACAGTGTGACTGTGTGACTGTACGACTGTACCACCGTATCACTGACTCACCTTCCCACCGTATCACTCGCTCAGCGCCACGATTTCCGCATCCGTGATCGCCCGGTCGTAGGCCCGCAGGTCGGCCATAGCGAAGGGCCAATCTGAGTCACTGCTCTGATAGGCTTGTCCAATCGCTCGCGGGTCCCATGCGCCGGCGAAAAAACCTTTCGCATAGTCGGGGTGGCTCTTGGTCTCTTGAAGGGCGCCGTCTATCCACAGTGTTAGCGTCTGGCCCTGGCGGCGATAGACCACATGCCGCCATTGACCATTGAGCATGCCGGACGCCGAATAGAGCCACATATAACCATCACCCCATCCCACCAGCCAGTAGATGCGGTCGTTGCTAACATAGCCCGTCACGTGCGGCTCCGAAAACGACATCCGCCGACGGAAGAATATCTTTGTGGTGTCGCCGGGGCTGCTATCGGTCTTGTACCAGAACGCCAGGCTGAAATCCCGGCCCGCACCCACCATCTCGCTCAGCAACGTCGGCCCGAAATCGATCCGGTCGTCCACACCGTCAAAGACCAGAGCTGTGGTCCCGTTCGGCCCAGGGACGGAATGGGCGTTAGTGTTGGGGTTGCCGCCCGGATCGATGAATGTCTGATGACGCTGGCTTGCGGCGGAGTCCAGAACTGTTGGATTTGACGCGTTGTCATTCATGGTCAGGTGCAGGATCGGTGGACGCAGGTCGCCGAGCAGTTCTATCTTGTGGAGAAAAATCCCGTCCATCGGTGCCGGATTATTGTCGTACTGGCAGAAACGAATCTGGAATTCGCTGCTATAAGAAAGCCCCCACTGGGCAATCGCAGCGTCCAGATCGATATCGTAGCCAAGGAACCGGTCAGACCGCAGGTGCCGCAGGTCCTGAACCTCGTACCAGGCCACCCCATCCGCACTGACCGCCACACCGTCGAAATCGGCTTCCCCTGTGAACGGATTCGGCGGCGGGGCATGAGGCTCATCGCCGAATTCCATCGCCTCGAAGGCAAGATGTACGTTTTCGTAGCCTGACAGGTCAAAGGTCAGGGTGACCGCGTTGCGGGCATACTTGAAGTCCTTGACCGGGTCGGACATCTTGATAGACACGCCTTCCGGCAGGCTCGACAGGTCAACGCCGGGGCCGGAGTGTTCTATTTGTGATGGATCTATGCGCATGTTCTTTTGTCAGTATTACTGTGTGACCGTTTGACTGTGTGACCGTGCGCCAGTATGACGGTTTGACAGTGTGACGGTATCACCGCATCACCGTTCCACCATCATACCGCGTCACAAAACCACCGCCACCGTATTACTCGGCACGCCATCGCCCGCCTTGTTCGTGGCGATGACGCGGTACTCCAAGTCTTTGCCGCGTTCCTGGTTATTGAGCGTGGCCTCGGACTCAATTGCCATACTCACCAGCATCCAGTCGCCCGCGGGCCGTTCCCGCCTTTCGATCTTATAGGCTGCCACGGCGCCGCCGTCGGTCGGCTTTTTCCAATCGAGGAATACCCATCCTTCGCCTTGTTGCGGGGCCTCCAGCGCTCGAGCTTGGCCCGGCACTTCCAGCTCGGTTGGTGCGGCCCGGCCGCCCCAGCCAAGGGCGCTCAATTTCGCATCATCGTAGTTGACCGCATCCTCGGCATAGCGCAGGTCCGCCCGCATAGCCGTGACCAGCTCCTCCATGCCCGCGTTCTTGGTCGCCGTCACCTGCTCGGCGGCGGCCTGAGCGGCCACCTGCTCGTCACTGAGTGTGATGAATGAGTCAAGCAGCGCCTGCAGGGCCACCGAAGCGACCGGCGGCGTGGGGAAATCCGCTGCATTAGCGGCGAGACCCGTTACAATACTCTGCGCCAATGCCTTTATCTCTGCTTCTCTATCGGGAAAACGTGCCATGATTCAATCCTTCCTTTCTTAAAAAGTGTGGTTGTTGGAGGGGCAAAGGAGCAGAGTTGCCTTTGTTCCTTTGCGCCTATGTGCCTTTTTTTCAATATTTCTGCCTTTTTTTAATCCAAACGCATCATTTCCAACTGGAAACGTCTCATTTTCAGTTAAAAACGCCTCATTCTCAGTTGGCAATGTCCTATTTTCAATTAGAAACGTTTCATTCCTTCTTGGCAACGCCTTATTCTTAACTGGAAACGCCTCATTTACTCTTGGCAACGCCTTGATGTAAGCCTACATTAGTACGATACAAACTTACAATGCCACATTGTAAAGTTGCAATATCATAATGTAATCTTCCTTTGTAGGAAATCTCGGCATACTTGTTCTTTACCACGGATTACACAGATTTCGCAGATTTTAAGCGAATCTTTTCAGGCTATTTCGATACCAGTGGTTATAATCTCGGATAGAATACTGGCCTGTTCGTAGTTGCGGTATTCGTCCCAGAAGATGCATTTCGGCTCGATTGCGGCATCAATATCAGCAGCAAAATGAAACAAGTTGGCAGTTATCTCAATGCGCTTCGAATGATCCGGCATATCCACTACGACAGCTACATCAATATCACTGTCCGCAGTAGCCCTGCCCTTTGCGTATGAGCCATAAAGCAAAACCTTCTTTACGGGGTAAAATTCCTTCACTTTATGATAGAATTCTAATACCTTTTCTCGAGTTATATCTGGTATTTGAGCCATTCAAAAAGCCCTTTAGTTGAATCCAAGATTTCTCTGGTTTTTTCTTCCGTCAAAACAGCCACCAGTTCTCCAAACTCTTCAGTATATCTGGATTCGATATAATATGCGTTCAGTACTTCAACATGTTCAAGTTTGTCACTTCCTATTTTGGAAAAGAACGATAACTCCTTCGCGAGTCTCAGCAGGTTATGTGTGTATGGAGGAGTATCGTTAAACTCTTTTACATAGCAGGCTTTTAATATTTTTTCTATCGCTTGCTGACACATAAATGCGACGTAGAGATACCTGCCGGCATTTAGCATGGCCTCGGCTGTTTCCAAATCATATTTGGCAAGCGAAATCCAGTTTTTAATTATCTTTTCGCTCATTTAATGCAGCAATTTCAGCTTCTTGTTTGGGAAATCTTGGCATACTTTGTTAACCACAAATTACATAGAGATAGTACAGTGCAAGACTATTTCATTTTGTTGGAGGCTTTTAGTGATTATTCAAGTTTATTTCGTTCTGCACTGATGGACTCAAAGAGATTCCGCATCGCCGGCAAGAATCCGGTGAGAGAATCATAAATAGTCAGTGCATCCGAAGCGCTATAGGTATGCGACATGCGATTCCTCGCAGACAGCATCTCAAGCCATACCAATTCATTATCAATCCAACCGTTAGCAAAAGCCTGCTTCAAACAACCTTTCGGAGAATTGCAATTTTCCAATCCAAGCTCGCTGCCAAAAACTTTAATACTTTTCCATGCCAATTCAAAACAGAACTCGAAATATTGTATGCAGCCTGCCCGCACAAGGTCACTGTCTGCAGGGGTTGACAGGGCAACTTCAAAATTCTTTAAGGCTTTCTCAAAGTCATCGAAAATGATTTTGCTATTCATAAATAATCTCCGCTGTTTTCATCGCCTCTTTTCTAAACGACGGGCTTACACGGTTTAGATCGACTAACTCTATAGAGTAAAGAGTTTCAATACTCTCAAGCAAATCTTCAATGGTGTAAAATGTTTTCAAAGGAATTGGGCGTTTCCCATAAACGCCAACATCAAAGTCTGAACGGCTTTTAGCCGTTCCCGTAGCCCTCGAGCCGAAAAGAAAGACTTTATAGCCCTTCAGTCCGAAAGCAGCTTTACGAAGCTGTTCTTTAATCAGTTGCTTTATAGCTTCTTCTCTGGATGTCATTATTACTCAAACCAAAGATTACGCGGATGTTAGTTCATAGTGGAATAATCATCGGTCAATTTTCTCAGACTCCGTCCCCGTCGGCTGCAATCAACCGCTGATTATGTCAAAATCTTAAATTTGTTTAGCCAGAGAACAGCCTCTATGAAGTCTGAGCTTGGCTTTTTTTAAGGCCTTCTAACAGGAAGGCCGCAAATACCGATATCATTAACGCTACCACAAACACGATAGCACTTTTCTTCACGGTTCCCTTAGCAAGAGGATAAACCTTTGGTCTTTCTACTAACGGTATAACATTCGCTATCTTATTTTCTATTCTTTTGATATAAGCTTTCAAATAATCCAGTAGCTGCTGCTCGTTCTCATTGTACTCGGCCAATGTATTAGTTAAAAACGAATGGAACTGCTCAAGCGTATAATAAAAAGGCATCACCTTCTTTACATAGCTGAAGAGCTTTTCATTTAATTTGAGCAAACCAACGGAATAGTCATACTTCTCCTTATTGGCCCTAATTTGCTCTTCAAGGTTAATTAACTGTGTCTCTGCTGCCTGTATTTGGTATGGTAAAGGTAAGTAGGCACTATTGCCCCCAACATTATTAAACTGTAGGATGACGTCACTTGGTAACTTGTCTAAGCCTTCAGAACCCGAATTCTTCAACTTCTCCAAAGTGGATTTTTTCCTTTCTAACTCCAGGTTTAACATGTATCTCGCCTCTTCGATAGCAGCCATCCTTTCCTTAAAGCTTATAATCTTGTTATTCAGTTCCTCTCTCTCTGAATATAAAGGTATGATCTGTTCGAAATTGTTTCTGCAAACCGAGGCTATTTCCCGGATATTTTCTTCAGATTTTGCCCCCACGCGCATAACTAAAAGAGTTCCTTTCACCTGCTGAAACTTCTCCAATTCATCTAAGTCTTTAGCCTTTGAAGGTTTTATGGCCTCAAAATATGATGGTGAAATCTCGAAAGTAACAAACTTTCTTAAGCCTTCCTCAGTTCCGGCTCCTGCCAACCTCTTGGCATATTCGTTAAAACCGTTTGCTTGCAATTTTTCGGCAAGCTTTTCCAAATTCTCAGTGCTGTAAAACTTATCCTCAAGTGTCTTGAAGGCTTTTTCGCCCAGCCCCATATCATAAGTGTAGCTAATTTTATAATCTCTTGGCCCAATGAATATGGCCAACCCTACCACTAAAGGCGGCAATACAGAGGCTACGAAAATGAACCATTTCCGTTTCCAGAGAACTAAGAAATAATCTATCAGGTTTATCTCATCTTCGTAGATGCTCGCTTCTTTCTGAACATCGTTACCAGTAACTTGCTTGTTTGAACCATCATTTTCTGAACCTGCCATATTATTGGCCTCCTGCCAGAGTTTAAGAGAATCCGTAAATCCCCAAAGCTATACACAAAAACGTATTATTTGTGTTGTTTTCCCACGTTATTTCTCAGAGCGCTTTATTACCTAATAATTCAGATTCAAAGATTACCCTCCCCCCATCAATAATCAAGCATTTTTTTGACCTCTGAACTCTGAATAGGATTGTTTAAAACCGGACACATATTCTGTGTGCCGTTTTATTTTTTGGACACAGCACCGTACACGTCTCCCCTTACTCATTTTTTTCCTGCCCTCTCATTAACTTAACTCAAGTTGACTGACTTTTGCTTTTGCTCGAACAAATATATTTCGGCTGTTTTGTATAACTTTAGTAATAACAAGAAGTTACATCGTTCCAGTTATTCTGATGTTTGTGCCATATACAACTTGGTCTCTGCTGGTAATATACTGTAAATAAAGGAGTTACGTAAAACCCAGTCAACTTGAGTAACTTAAAATACTCATCTTCAGGGACAGCGTGATAGAATTTACCTCTACGGATTATTAGGCCGTTTTTGATAGTGACACACTCTTCAAGAAATAATCCAAGTCAGAAGAGCAAAAGAACAACTGCAGTTCCAACTCTAAAATACATTTTAAGTCTCTTTTTGTGTTCATGATCTGACCGGACCATTGCATCCTGTCATGCAGGGCAAATAGAATGCTAAAGTACATAGAAAAACATTTCTACAAGATTGGAAACTGCTGGAGACCTTTTTCACTTGATATCTCCGATTTAACTTTTTCCATAGCTGCACGACAATTAAGAGCAAGCATTCATGTTGTTAGAAGCTTTTAGTATATTTATCGTTATTATCGGGTCTGTAACTTGCCATACAATCCCTGGTTCTGGCACTCGAAAAACCCTGTTTTGAGATAGTAAGAACCACAAGACAGCTCTAATTTCATGTCAGGCTTGATTTCCACCTGTTCTAGGCCTTATACGCGACAATAGTTGATGACAAAGCCGTGGGTATTCGTTCCCTTGCTTCGACTTTGGAAAAACCTGGCTTTCTGATTGAATCAAGCGCAAAGTACCTGATCTGACCCCGAATTATGTACCAACCTTGATTAGAGAGTTATCCACGTTCTTTACCCTACAATCCGGCAGGCGGAGCGTAGCGGAGCCTGAACTTGGCTTTTTTTAAGGCCTTCTAACAGGAAGGTCACAAATACTGACATCATTAATGCTACCGCAAACACGATAGTACTCTTCTGGGCAGTTCCTTTTGAAACAGCATAGGTGCCCGGATTTTCTGTAACAGGAACACTTGTGGCTATCCGGTTCAATAATTCTTTTAGTATACGAGCTTAAATAATCCTTCAATTCCTCCTTCTCAACTTCTTTCACTGATTCAAGCAGAAATAAACGGAATTGTTGTATGGTATAGTCTGATAACGCCTTATTTTTCACCTCAGCGAAAAGCTTTTCGTTTAGGTCAAGTAAATTCTTATAATACTTGTACTTCTCCTCATTTTCCTTAATAGTTTCCTCAAGTTGTATTATTCTCGATTCAGCAGCTTGTATTTGGTACTCAATAGGCAAATACTCACTTCTGCCACCCACATCAAACTGTAGTATGATATCACTTTCGATTTTATCTGGAGTTTGGGTTTTTATGCTCTTAAGTTTTTCTAAAGTAGATTTATTTTTCTTAAGCGTAAGCTCCAAACTAAATCTGTTACTTTCAATATAATACTCCCCAAAAACTGGGCGCATGATTAAGGTGGATTTGTCGCCTGAGACGATAACGTATTCAGGAGACAGATTTATGAAGAACAAAAGGCGTAATCACAGTGCTCAGTTTAAGGCAAAAGTTGCCTTGGCAGCGGCTAAAGGCGAAATGACGATAGCTGAACTGGCCAGTAAGTTTGAGGTTCATCCTAATCAGGTGACTCAATGGAAGAAGCGGCTGCTTGAGTCTGTGCCGGATATATTCTCTCGTTCTCGGCAGCGAGATCGGCAGAAGCAGGGTGAGCTGACAGAACATTTGTATCAGCAGATAGGCCAGTTAAAAGTTGAACTTGACTGGCTCAAAAAAAAATCTGGATTTGACACTTGAGCAAAAACGAAGAGCAATAGAACCCAGGCACAGGCGGATAGCGATTTATCGACAGTGTGAATTGCTGGGGCTTAGCCGGAGCAGTTTGTATTATAAACCTTGTGGTAATACACAGTACAATGAGCAGTTAATGAAACTGATAGATGAACAATATATCAAGACACCGTTTTACGGTATCGACAAGATGACCGAGCAGTTGCGTCGTATGAGCCATCAGGTCAACCATAAACGCATTCGGCGACTTATGCGGCAAATGGGCTTAGAAGCCATTTATCCACGTCGAAGGCGTGGTTTGAGCATACCAGACAAGCAGCACAAGATATATCCGTACCTGCTCAGAGATGTACAGATAATCAGGCCTGATCAGGCCTGGTCGGCAGATATAACATATGTTCGTATGTATCGCGGTTGGCTTTATCTGGTAGCGATGATGGACTGGTTCAGCCGTTATGTTGTTAGTTGGGAAGTGTCGGTAACATTGGAGTCTGATTTTTGTGTTTTGGCCTTGGAGCAGGCATTGAGCTTTGGCAGACCGGAGATATTCAACACGGACCAGGGCAGCCAGTTCACCTCGATAGATTTTACAGAGATATTGTTGAATGCAAGTGTTCAAATCAGTATGGATGGCAAAGGCCGAGTATTTGATAATATTTTTTCAGAGCGTTTATGGCGAACGGTCAAGTATGAGGAGGTTTATCTGAGAGACTATGACGATGGCCATGAGTTGATTGGTTCGCTTCGGGCGTATTTCGATTACTATAACGACCGCAGGCCGCATAGGAGTCTTGGCTACAGGACACCAGCGGAGGTGTATGAAGCGACGTGTCGGTCGCTTTGCTCCGCTCCGGCTGCGCCTCCGCTCCGCAAAGCGACCAGGTTAAACGAAGCGTTACAACTTACACCTTAAACAAAAGGAAAAATGGTCTTGACAACGGGTAGGGGTATATAAACGATGCGAATAAAAACTTGCTGGAGGTAGCCAAAAGAAAATTGGAGCAGGCCCCATCCAAATCAATGGGCACAATACAGCCTTCTTCGACAAAAGGTTTTTTCAAAGTATTTGGAAAGAGCGGCCTTTAAAAGACTTGCCATATCCAGTATTTTGAAATTTGGTAAGGTCTTTCTTGAGGTAAGTAAGGTTCATTCGAGCAACGGGGGTGGGGGTGTGGTAACATCTGAGGAGCGCGTGCCTCTTTTTTTTTCGTGCCACCACGTTGGGGACAGTCCCCAACCTCCACAACAGCCTTACTGCTACGGTCTGTGTCTGGTAGCTGGTCTGTCTGGGCTGTGTCTGGGCTGCGTCTGGGGCTGGGGTGTGGCTTGGGTCTGGGCTTGGGTGTGGTGGCTCTGGGTGTGTAACTGCGCATACTGCGCAGTTGTGGCTCTGGTGTCTCGCAGGCACGTTGCGGATAGTCCTCAAGTTTGCTCCAAATCAGGGTATTTCCTGCATCGAAATGGCGGAGTAAATGGCGAAGTGGGTTTTAGTGTTACCTCTAACAACTTGTATATCAAGGGGTTAGCTGTTTTTAGCAACGGCCTTTTAAGCCGTAGGTCCTGGGTTCGAGCCCCAGCGCTCTCATTGTGTAGCGGATAGCGTAGTCCGTAAGGACTCCCCAGGAGAGCGTACAGCGGATAGAAAATGGTTCGACAGGCTCACCATCCTGAGCAAAGTCGAAGGAAAGAAACTATACGCTAACTCTGCCACAGGTAAACGCTGAACGCTGATCCAGACAAGTTTATTATGGTCCGGAAACGATAGCCTTCAAAATCGCAAACTGCAAGTCGAACACTTTCCGCAGCTCGTCATCGGGAACAACATCACCTGTAACACCCATATAGGCATCTGCAAATCGCGAGCCAAACCCGATGACGGTTACAGTCCCCTTGCCGTGACGAACTCTGGCGGCCACTGGTACGTTTGCCACCCACATCGTTGGCTCCCCCCCGTTGATATCACAGGTTGAGTCGATTTGTATCACAGGCCAATTCTCCGGCGTTTTCAGTGGACCGCTAAGATTCATGTTTGGCTTGACAGTTAGCCCGAACGGATACAGCAGACTGTTTGCAGTTGACTTGACGTTCGCTGGTGAATCCAGGATGAGCACTTTTCCGCCCGATGCGACATAATTGACCAGTTCCTCGCGGAAATCGTTCGTGACCGTCAGGTTGGGATGAGTAAAGACGATAAGGTCGCCGCTCAGGGCATCTTTGCCACGTTTACGAGAGGTGAAGTAACCAAGGCGCAGAATCCACCGCTCGAAAATCCCGAATCCGTCCTTCTTTCCGGAGATGAACCCGCTTTTGGAAAGAGGTGCGTCGCACACCGTACGGTCGACTACAACTTTAACCATTGGCCGAACCGCTTTTGGAAGGCTCATAGAATGCTTGTGAATTGCTTGTGTACTCACTGCTGCAATCGCCCAGCCGAACACTCCTGCGCTTACCACAATTAGCCAGGCAGCGTTCCATCTCGGCTTCAGCGCCAGCCCACCGGCAAGGAGCGGAAGCCCCAAAAGGATTAGAAATAGTCGTAGGGGGTAAGGGGAGTTGCGGTGATTAAGCCATTCGAGCATGCCAAGCATTAACTCAGCCTTTCCCGGTTCAAAGGTTGCGAAATTAGAAAAGATAGTCGAATCAGTAAAAGCGACAACACGGCCGGCACCATAATGGGTTGTCCACAATTGTACGAAGGCACCATATCGCATCTCTGCCCGGTCTTTGACCTGGGGATAGAAATTACTTGCGTGGTAATCAGCCATCAGATTCTTCAGACCCGTGGAGCGAATGACCGCTCGGCCAAAACTTATTCCAGGACTGATAGAGCAGGAGACCGCGAAGTTGAGCGGGGGCATGCTTTGAACTATTGGGTGCGGTACTAATGGTGGGCGGTAGAGTTGAGTAAAAACCGTATCAATGCCAAACAGACAGTCGTAACGAAAACTGAAACCGAAAATCTTTGCTATATCGTTTATGAATACGCCTGTATTAAAAACGTTCGTGTGTTCCCCGATGAGCAGCAGACCTCCACCCCGTTTGACAAATCGCCCTATTGCTGCTATTTCTTGCCGGTCATATCGCTCGGTCGGGACCTTGACTACAAGAACATCACAGTTCTGCATAGTCGCATCGTCGATAGGAGTTTCGAGGCGGGATGTCTCATAGAAGTGTGAGAAGTAATCGTAGATGCAGGCATAGTTGTATCCGGAATCATGCCCGTACCAGTTCGTGTCAAAGGGCTTGTCGGTGCGTTCCCAGGTCGAGTGATATTCGTGTACCAGGACTCGGCCCTCTTTGCGTCGTCCCGGCATATCCAGGAGCAAGCCCATAATCAGGCAGAAGGCTCCTGTAAAGGTCAGGGCGATTACTCTGAGACGCTTAGGCCAGAAGACAGAAGTCGGAAGACAGAAGTCGGAAGACAGAAGTTCCGGCCTCTGTTTTCTGTCCTCTGTCTTCTGTATGTGCACGAACCGCAAGCTTAGAAGAATTGGTCCTAATAAAAAAGCTAAGTGCAGCCACGGATTCCAGAATTGGTCCATCAATGCTAATTCTGCCTCGTAGCCGGTCCGAAGTGCCCGATGGATAAAAATCGACATCAACATGGCTGCTCGAACAGGCAGCCAGGCAGCAATCAATATGACCAGAGCTGCAATACGGGCGGTTCGCGAATCGCCCCTACGTAAGCGCAATTTTTGTTTCCCTTTTGGCGGGGTTGTGCGTATCCACAAGCACAGCATCACAATCCCGCCGAAAAGAAAGGCTAACGTAGCCGGGTCTAACAGCAGCTCCCAGGTGACCCCAAGACGATGGGCAACTCTCGGAGAGAACAAGGCAAGATTAGTACCGTCTAACCCTGCCTGGATACCTAACAGCCGCGAAATGGCGTAAAGCAGGCCAGGCCAGGGCCATATAAGTTCGTGTGATCTCGCGGTAACGTACTCATAACCGAGAATCGCTAATGATTGCGCCATCAAGATGGTTCCTGCTAATATGAGCGCCGATGCAAGAACCCTGGGCCAGCGACGTGGAATCGGTACGATACCAAGTACAAGGCCGACAAAGATAAACAATGGCGCTGCACGGTACGGCCACGGGACCAAAAAGATGGCAGGCATCAACATCACTGCGGCTGCTCCTGCCTCAACCGCTGTTGGTTTGCGAATGTTAAATCCAATGAGCAGTCCCGTTCCGGCCGCTACAAGTATCGTCCAGGCCAACCACTCAGCACCATGGTAGTAGCTCAGTCCGAACAGCCACGAGGAACTCAATAACGCCAAGCCAATCCAGGACCGTTTCAATTTGTAACCTCCTGATTAGAATTATCCAACGCTGTTCCGTTTTGTTCGGATTCAGGCTGGCTTTGCAGGGCTGGAGGAATCCACATCTCCTGGTCTCGCAGTTGTGTGATGAACCACCGCCAGAAATCCGCATTCTCCCGCATGCCTTCAAATGGTTGTCCTCCTTCCCATTCGAGATTCTTGTTCGTTGCAAAATGTGTATCCCCAATGACCACAACCTTTCCGGCTCCGAGCGGGCGCAAAATGATAACCGGCGAATCGTTGCGCCCGTATGCGATAACCCGGGCTTCTGGGTCGTTACAGGCGATCGGCCAGGCCGCGTGAAAACGCACGTGGACACGTTGGTCTCCCGAGCTGAGGTATGGAGCCTTAAAGTGTCCCATAACTTCAGGTTCGGGAGGATACGGTCCAGAAGTACCAATAGTAAAGCCAAACAGCGAAAGCAGTGAACGGCTGGGGTCTGCCCGATCCAGTCCCACCATGATAATGAAGGTCCCACCATTAGTTACGAAGTCCTTTATTGCGGTCTGTTCCCTCTTCGAAAAACTACGGGAAGGCGCAATTGAGACCAAAAGGTCTGCCCGTACAAGCCGCTTGGCCGTCAACTCTGGAAGAGAATGAGTGAGATACCCGTTCCGCATAAGCGTAAGGATAAACCCCCCAATGCCGTCAGGACGCCAGGACTCCCCGCTGTATGCTGCCAGGTGAGAGGTGTCGATGTAGGCCAGGTTGTTTGGTGATTTGTAGCGTCCGTCGGGAAGGATCTCGCCGGCACTCTGGCTTATCGCAGTAGAGACGGTGAGCGAGCCTGCTAAACCCAATGTCACCAGGACAACCCTCCATTTACTTGTACGCCAGGTCAAAAGACCGATGAGCAGCCCACAGCTCGATATGCCGAGAAGCTGCCGCCATATTGGGTGCGCATTTCCGGCGTTACCGGCCAGATAGCCAAACAGTCGCGAAGTGAAAACATGCGAACTGACGTTGATACCGTTCGTCAGGCCCGATGTGTCGCCGAATGCAATGATGCGTCCCTTCCCCATCGGCTGCTCAGCCGCGAGGACGAGGTCGCCGAGTTTCTCGCCTGAGTCATAGTGACCGTTGCCCATCATGGCTCGGCCGCTTCCTTCGTCTCCCATATCTGACCATCCCCACCGTCCAATTAACAGAGGACGCGCGGGCCAGCTTGTCTCGAGAGAAGCACCGATAACCACACCGAACTGATTACGGTCGTCCGGGACACCCGCTGTCGCGGGATGGGCCATCACCTCGTATGACTGCAACCAGCCGCCGACCGCAAATGTACCCGAATCGAACTCGACTCGTATTGCAGTCGGCTCCAGCACTTCATTGAAGCGGTTGTTTCCGTTCTCGTCCCGGGTCGTGTGCTCGGCCATCACCAGAAGTGAACCACCACGGCGTACAAATGCCCAGATTCGATCCAACTGACCCTCGGCCCAGGGGTCGTCAGGAAAAAGCAGAACTAAGGCATCAGCATCCTGGAGGTCCTCTTCCGAGAGGTCGGGCGAGATAAGGCTGTTGGCACCCAGGCTTTCGATAAAGACCGGAAGCATTCCATACATTCCGCTCGATAGTCTGCCATACTGGCCGTGCGACGGTTTGAGCCAGTTGAGGAATCCTTTCTCATAGAAAACGATCTTTTTACCTTCGAGGTTCAGTTTGCCCGGGTAAAACGCAATCATAATGGGCAAAAGGATAGCCAGAACAGGGGCTCCAAACCGCAGCATATATTGAGTCCGGGAAGAAAGCACAGAAGCTTTTGTGAGATTCCGCTCACTGTCCGCAGACCATACAGACCACCGAAACATAGCTGCGGCGGTCAGCAGATGTATCCCGCAAGCCAGGACGGGCAGGTTCCACGGCACAGCTTTATGGAACAGCCCAGCCCAGAACCAACCTTCTTGCTCAGTTGGTTCGGCGACCATAGCAAGTAGCTGTGGAGTGTATGACAATACAATTAGATAGACGATATGGCCGCCAAGGATCCCCACAAGGCCGTAGATGGCCCGTTTCCACCTTGGTTGCGGGCTACAGGCCAACCAGAGGACCCAGAGAACGCTCATGAGCACCAGGAAGTCGAGACCTGCAAATGTGGCCCCGACATACAGAGGTTGATGCGTAACAAGACCCCCGATGTTTCCAATGGTACGGCCGAGCAAGTCGGACATTGACCAGACCATGGGTATAGATGTACAAGCCACGCGGTAGAGGCCAAAGACCACAACTGCAACAGAGGAGATGCGCAGCATCTTCTTTGCCTGTCCATGGGATTTGAACGCAAGAGACGCCAGAACAAGCGAGACACCCATCACGTTGACGACCGGCAGGGACGAGGCTATCATATATATAGCCAGGCCAACCGTTGCCAGCATAGCTATAATGCCTGTCCTTTGTCGCCATGGGAAAGGGCGCTGCGCTAAGATTGCTACGCCTAAAGCTGCCAACGTCAGTGCCCGCCGCAGGGGATGCGCTAATAACCCCGTTGAGCCGGCCGCAATCCAGGCAGCCGCCAGACCGGCTATCACTGCGACCAGGCCGAAGGCCTGGACCGGGTCAAACCCGCCTACGGCGGGCGGCGGCCCCGGCTCTGCTGATGCGCCCGCTGGACAGTCCACGGCCAACACTTTCTTTTTCTTTTTTTGCCGTCTATTTCGAATCACTCAGTGGATTATATCTCATACCATATCCTATGCAATAAGAAAAATTTGTGTGCCGACCCGTGGCTGTTTTACATGCTGATTACCACAAGTGTATGCTCTGGAGAGTTTCCGGCCGGAAGGAATATACCTGAACCATTGCGTTGGTAACTTAGCGCAATGGTTCAGGTTCAATCTTAACAATAAGTTTTTGTTTTATCCCAAATGTCAGGGCGCTTTTGCTAACAATAACTGTGGCACAACAGTGGGGCACTGCACATCTATAGCCGGACATTCAGACATGACAGAAGAATACCTTGTTCCCACCCCTATATCCGGCCCCGTCGGATCATCCCACGGCGGGATCGGAAGTTCATCGCAAATTCCCGTCTTTGGTGGCGGACATATGGTCTGTTCGTATGGACACTGAGTCTCCACATCGGTACACCATGTCTCATACGGGGGACATTCAGTTATTATCACCGGGCAACGAGTCGGCTCTTGGGGAAATATTGTCTCCTGGCACTGCTCCGGCGGGCACACCGTCGGCTCAGCGGGGCACACCGTCGGTTCAGCGGGGCACACTGTCGGCTCAGCGGGGCACTGAGTATGCAAAGGCGGACACAATGTCTCCCGAGCAGGACACTCCGTCTCTATAATCAGACATTTTGTCGGCGGCGCTGGGCAAGTTGTATCAACCGAAGGACATTTAGTCTTCTCAGCAGGGCAAATTGTATCTTCGGCCGGGCACGTCGTCTCAGTTACGGGGCAATTTGTCTCTTTGGGCGGACACTGTGTCGTCTCTGCTGGACACTGTGTCGTCTCAGCGGGGCAATTTGTCGTCAACGTGGGACATTCAGTTGATACCGGCGGGCACCGAGTCTGTGTCGTGGGACATTCAGTTGATACCGGCGGGCACCGAGTCGGCACAGGTGGACACATTGTCGTCTCTGGAGGGCACATTGTCTCCAAAGGCGGACATTTGGTCGATACTGCCGGACACTGAGTCTCCACGGGCGGACACACTGTATCCACAGGTCGACATTCGGTCTCTACTGCTGGACACCGAGTCGGCACAGGCGGACACCGAGTCGGCACAGGTGGACACCGAGTCGGTACAGGTGGACACATTGTCGGCTCTGGAGGACATATTGTCGGCTCTGGAGGACACATTGTCGGCACAGGCGGACACATTGTCGGCACAGGCGGACATATTGTCTCCGAAGGCGGACATTCGGTCTCTACTGCCGGACACCGAGTTGGCACAGGTGGACACCGAGTCGGTATAGGCGGACACATTGTCGGCTCTGGAGGGCATATTGTCTCCAAAGGCGGACACATTGTTTCCGAAGGCGGACATTCGGTCTTTACTGCTGGACACCGAGTCGGTACAGGCGGACATAGGGTTTCCATCGCTGGACATTCTGTTTCCACAAGCTGACACGTAGTAGGTGTCGGTGGGCATCTGGTCAATATAGGTGGACATCTAGTGCTATATTACACTTCAATTGATGGATATAATTTCTTTAGTTTTATCCGGGCATTTTTAGTAGTGAATCGCCAGTTTACTTTTGCTTCGGCGGTATTGCGAATCACTTGCCAAGCAGCGACTTCATCTTTTAATTGTTCCATATTATCGATTCTGCGAGACAAGCATTGCCGGGCCAAAATACCAAGCTCAATTTCAGCCATATCCAGCCAACTGCCATGCTTGGGTGTATAGTGAATCTCAAGCTTATCCGCAATACGTTTTGCCTCAGCAGGCTCAAAGGCTTCATACAATGAAGACTTATTATGCGTATTGAGATTATCCATCACTAAAACTATCTGCTCGGCGTCAGGATATATCTGATCAACCATTTCACGAACACAATAAGCCCAATCTATTTTTGTCCGCCTCTGGGTAACTTTCACATGTCGTTTGCCGATTAACGGCTCGAATATCATAAACATATTTGCCACACCGTTACGTTTGTATTCATAATCATAGCGAGCCGGCTGTCCGGGACAGGCTGGCACAGGAATTCGTGTCTCGCCTATCAATTGCTTACTCGTTTCATCTAAACATACGTTAGGACGTTTTGGATCATACGGCCTTTTGTACACATCCAACACATCCTCCATCTTACAAACAAATTCAGCGTTTGCCTTTGGTGGTATACACCACTGTTTGCTTAACCAAGGCTTAAGTTCGCTTTTTTTAAAACACGACGAACAGTCTGGTACGACAACTCATCAATGTACTCCAAAGCAACCATACGATCAGCCAGAAGCCGCAACGGGTGCGAATCTGATACTCGGTATTGAAGAGCCGGAGCTATATCTGCATCCCAGCAGGCAGCGACATGTCGCGCGGATTCTTCTTCAGCTTGCGGAAGGAAGCATCCCTGGTGTGGCACAACGGACTCAAGTCATCTACGGAACCCATTCACCGCTCTTCGTCGGTATCGACCGCGGCGACAAGGTTCGCGTCTTGCGCAAGGTGGAGGTCGGGAAAGATCAGCCCCAAGAGGCAAGAGTCTCTGCGGCCACGATGGATGACATCAACAGAACTCTGGAACAGGCGAGTAACGCCCCAGCCGGAAGTTACACTGCCGTCTCCACGAGAGCCCGCCTGAAGACCATAATGACCCCTTGGATGAACGAGGGCTTCTTCGCACATGTGGTCGTCCTCGTGGAAGGTGAAGAAGACCGTGCCCTGTTGATGGGAGCCGCAGCCATGGAAGACATCGACTTCGACAGCCTTGAGATATCCGTCATCCCTGCGGGAGGAAAGCGAAGCCTGGACCGACCCGCAGCCATCTTCAAGGGCCTGAACATACCCACATACATCATCTGGGACAGCGATTCCGGCAAGAACGGCGCAAAGCCAGAGGACAACCATCGCTTGTTACGCTTGTGCGAACAAGAAGTTGAGGATTGGCCTAGTCAAATTGCCTCCCACTTTGCGTGCTTTGAAAGGAACTTTGGCGCGACAGTGAGCGACGAAATCGGCGAAGAGTTGTGGAATCAACTCTTGATCGAATCAAGAGACCACTTCGAGTATCCAGAAAACGACTCCGCGCAAAAGAACCCCGCCGTTGTCGAACGGGTCGTACGTAAGGCAACAGATGG
>JADFJC010000199.1 GCA_022566315.1 Planctomycetota bacterium | reverse complement strand
CATTTATAACAAAGGATTACAGAAAAAAAGACGCTTTCACAGTCCGAAAAAACAAACCCAATTCAAACCCAATCTCCGAAAAGCCCAAAATGAACATAAACTTATATGTTATAGAGGATTATGAAAATGAACGGCTTTGCAGGCTCAAAAAAACAAACCCAAACAAACCCAATTTCAAACCCGGCGACGGTTTTTCTCCGCAAGTCCGCTTGTCCACTTGTCCACTTGGGGACGCCTTACGGTGGGGACGCCTTACGGTGGGGACGCCTTACGGCGGAGTCCCTATGACTGCTTATTACAAAAGAGATTGCCACGGCCTGAGAAAAACGTTGGCACTATGAACTTATTGGTGATAAAATCGTATAAAATTTACTTAAATCGTTTTCTTTTGTTGTCGAAGTATTAGTGTTTGTTGAAATTTGAGATTTGAAATTTGAAATTTAAGATTATGAATTGGAGGCCAAAATGCAGATTAATAGATTACAACGGAACAAAACTCGTTCACGTTGTATTGTAATTTCAACCCTTTTAATACTACTGTTTATCAGCCCCATATCGGTCTTTGCGCAGGACCCGGACAGTATTGCCACACTGCGCCGGATGGGTAAAGCCTTTGCTTATATTGCCGAAAAGACCTCACCAGCCGTAGTCAGCCTCAAATCTGAAAGAACCGTCACCCGGGACTACCCTTCAATGCGGGAAAGGCCTTTCGGCGAGCCGTTTTCTGACCCATTCGAGTTCTTCTTCCGCCGCCCTCCGCGCCAGCGCTCACCACAGCGCAGATACCGCGTGCCGCGAACGGCCCAGGGCTCCGGCTTTATCATCTCGCCAGACGGCTATATCCTCACAAACAATCACATGGTCGAGGAAGCTGAAAAAATTGAGATCGAACTCACAGACGGCCGAAAGTTTACTGCCAAAATCATCGGAGCAGACCCGGATTCCGATGTCGCCGTCGTAAAAATAGATGCCAATGACCTGCCTTATCTCGAATTGGCCGACTCTGATGCCCTCGAAGTCGGCGAATGGGTCCTTGCTATCGGCAATCCGCTCGGCCTGAGCCACACCGTTACTGCCGGCATCGTAAGTGCAAAAGGCAGAAGTGGTTTCGGCCTGGCTAAATTCGAAAACTTCATTCAGACCGATGCCGCGATAAATTTCGGCAATTCAGGCGGACCTCTGATAAATCTTGACGGAAAAGTAGTAGGTATTAACACCGCCATTGCCGGCTCTACCGGCAATATAGGAATCGGCTTTGCAATACCAATAAATATGGCCAAACACGCCTATGAACAGCTTGTTAAAGGCGGAACCGTGGAGAGAGGTTATCTCGGCGTCATAATTGAGGACCCGACTGATGAAACGGCCTCGTTTTTTGGCTTAAAGAAAAATGCCAAAGGAGCTCTTATTTCTGATGTTGTTGAGGATTCCGCCGCCGACAAGGCCGGGCTAAAACACGATGACATTGTTATTGAGCTTAACGGCAAGCCGGTAGAATCAAGCGCCGCCTTTCGCAACCAAATAGCAATGCTAAAACCCGGTAGTAGGATTAAATTAGTTGTCTGGCGAGACAAAAAAAGGAAAGCTATTACCGTTAAACTCGGCAAGCGCCCATCGACGGAAGAGCTTACCGGTAATTTATCGCCGGAGACGCTCGATGAATTAGGTTTTACCGTACAAGACCTGACTCCTGATTTAGTAGAGCGCTATAGCTATGAAGGCCAGGGTGGAGTCATCGTCAGAGAGGTTGAGAGCGGCTCACAGGCTGAAGAGAAGGGCATAGCGCCAGGGGCGCTGATTAAAGAAGTCAATCAGCAGAAAGTCAGGAATACAGAAGAATTCAACGATGCCATAAAAAAGGCCAGGAAAAAAGGTGGCGCTCTGCTGTTGGTAAAGGGGAGACGCTATACGCGCTTTATATTTCTAAAACTGTCCAAAAAATAGAAGATACACAAGCTCTTTCGCATTAACACTTTAGCCCCGCTTACAGCGGGGCTTTTTATTTGCATAGAAATACATATCCGCCGAAAAGAAGCTAACTTGTCCCTCGCGTATTGTAGAAGAAAAAAACTAATTTTTTGTGTTAAAACAATGAACAAGCAGCACTATGCCAAACGTATAAGACCAAAGAAGTCCTATATAATAGATTCTATAATGGACTGTGTAATGTTCAGTTGAAGTAAGATATGGGACTAAGACAAAAAGAAAGGAGACAATCATGAACACGCAAAAATTATTAATTTCAGTAGTAGTGAGTGTGTCGCTAATCCTTGGTACTTCTGGAACAGTTGAGGCTGCATCTCACGATGTGGCGTGGACTTTCGGAAATGTAGGTTCTATCTCGTACAGATTGGACGCATTTGAGCCTGGCGATGCCGGATTAGGGGGGAGCATCGGGGCAGAAGACCCGACATTAACCGTGCAGATAGGCAAGCGTTATCAGGTGACCGTGACAAACTATTTGTCGCATCCATTTGAGGTACTCGCCAAAGGTGCTTCTGGCGGGGCAGACACAGTTCTTCTGTCCCAGGGCAGCAGGGCTGGTCCTTTCGAGTCCGATCCTGAAGTAGCATGGGTGGATAACGGTTCAGGTGCAGTAACCTTCACTTTAACCGTTGACCTTTACAATGCTATGATTGACTCAGGCCATATGCCGGGTTATCGCTGCAAAAACCACCTTTTCACTATGCGGGGTAATTTTAATGTGTTGCCGGCGGCTGAGCCCGAACCGGAACCTGAGCCCGATCCTAAGCCGGGGCCGGGTCCCTTAGGCGACCCGATCCCCGAGCCAATCGGCAAAGGGGCCCTCAGCATTGAACTGGAGGTTGTTGTTTCGGGATTGGTCGCGCCGGTGTACCTGACGCACGCCGGTGACGGCACGGACCGGCTCTTTGTATTGGACCAGCCGGGTAAGATTTGGCTCATCGAGAACGGACAATTGCTCAATACGCCGTTCTTGGATGTGACCGACCGCGTGCACATGCCCGGCTTCTTCGGCACGCTGGACGAGAATGATTTCGACGAACGCGGCTTATTGGGGCTGGCATTTCATCCAGGCTTCGCCGATCCCGAAAGCCCCGGTTATCGGAAAATCTACACTTACACGAGCGAGATGAATGTTTTGCCGGCCGATTTCACCACCGAGCCTCTGCCGGCTGGAGTAGATTTCGACCATCAAAGCGTTATCACCGAATGGGCTGTCGATACGGCTAACCCGAACATAATCGATATAGGCACGCGCCGCGAGATTATGAGAATTGATGAGCCGCAGTTCAATCACGATGGCGGGATGGTGGATTTTGGCCGAGACGGATATCTGTACATCTCATTGGGCGATGGCGGTGCGGCCGACGATGTCGCTGACGGTCACGGCGCCACGGGTAACGGCCAGAACATAAACACTGTACTTGGTTCGATACTGCGAATCGACCCGCTCGACCCGATGATTACGACCGGCAGCCTGGATGCAGTCAGCGCCAACGGTCAATATCGTGTCCCCGCTGATAATCCCTTCGTGGGAGTTGACGGCGTGGATGAGATATATGCCTATGGCTTTAGAAATCCGTGGCGGTTCAGTTTCCACCCTGACACGGGCGACCTGATTGTAGGTGACGTCGGCCAGAATGATATCGAAGAAATCGATATCGTCCACGCGGGAGGCAACTACGGCTGGAACCTGAAGGAAGGGACTTTTCGCTTTGACCCGGCAACAGGCACCGTTAGTGACGATTTGAGTGGTCTGCCGGCGGGGCTGATTGACCCCGTTGCCGAGTACGATCACGATGAGGGCATTACTGTCATTGGCGGCTTTGTTTACCGCGGCAGCGCGATTCCGGAACTCTGGGGTAAATATGTTTTCGGCGATTTCTCTTCAGGCTTTTTCCTTGCGGATGGTCGATTGCTCTACGCCGATCTTGGTACAGGCCTGATTCAGGAATTCACCATTGGAGTTGATGACCGCGACCTCGGACTGTACGTTAAGGCATTTGGACAAGATGCGGATGGTGAGTTGTATTTGCTGGCTGGTACTAATCTCGGTCCATTTGGTACTGGGGGAATGGTACTGAAAATAGTCGACCTTTGTACCGCGAGGATTCCCGGCGATATAAATAATGATTGCCGGGTAGATATCGAAGACTTTACTATCTTGATTGAGCATTGGCTGGAAGATACCAGCCGGTAACCAGCGAAGTGAACAAAGTTACATTTGACCAGGCCGTTGGTTAGGTGCTATCAGTTGGCTCATAGCGAAAATATTGTAGGACGTTGCGATGAGTGAGATGAGAAGTGGTTAGGTTGATTAGGTGGAGTGGTTGTTTGTAGGTTTTATGGAGGCCGAAGGTGGGCATTAGAGTTGGCCTGTCGGAGTTGGGGGCAACACCGGCGTTTGGACATTTAGAGCCTATCCGAATAACCGGATAGGCTCTTAGTTTTTCAGACTTCTTCGATAAAATTTTATAACACCTTTATGCGCAGATGGTTACAACTTCCTGGGCATGAGAGCATAAAAACAAGTTGTGCGTTTCTGCACAATCTCATCAAAAAAAAATGCGTCGCGTGAATATTTTCCTTGACGAGAGAGTTGCTCATTTGGTATAAATAAGATTGATGAAGTTTGTGGATTTTGGCTTTCCTGAGGACAAAATCCTGGGCACTTTCCGTACAAATTGTCCTGGCTGGAAGGTCAAGATTAAGGGCAAAGTGCAAAATTTCCTGGGCTTTGCGCTTGGCAGATGAAATCTATCCATATCAATTAACGGCCGATGTTGGACCTTTGAAGAAAGGAGGTAGTGGCAAGTCAAAAAAATCCAGGTCAAATGTATATTAAATGGCGCAAGAATTGTTAGTTGTTTGAGACAGGAACACAACGAGAGGTCAGAAATCAGAGGTCAGAATTGAAAATTGTTCTCCGTAAGGAGTCCCCAGGACTGCATTCTGTATTCTGTCTTCTGTCTTCTGCTTCGGTGTGTGGCCAAAGCGTAATCCCTAATTATTTCAACTTTTTTGAAGGAGGACTATTATGTCTAAGAAATTGATTTATTTAACTTCTTTTGTATTGGTGCTGGGACTGGCTCTAACAAGCATAGTCGAAGCTGCTGACCCGAGCCTTGTCGGCTGGTGGAAGTTTGATGATGGCTCCGGTACCATAGCAAAAGACTCAAGTGGCAACGGCAACGACGGGACCCTCAATGGTAACCCACAGT
>JADFJC010000198.1 GCA_022566315.1 Planctomycetota bacterium | reverse complement strand
TCAATGATAGGGGCCTGCTTACCAGGCGGGTCCTGATTGACCTCGATGACCTCGGCGTTGCAAAGGATATTGAGTGTGAAGTCATCGAGCTTTTCCATATCACCGGAGAATATCAACGGAGCGGCCATCAGGCACCACATCGACATATAAGAATACTGCTCACTCGGCGTAAGGGTGGTGGGTGTCCCTTCGGCCTGTTTGCGAGCGTTACCAACCCAGCCGATAAGGATATAGTCCGGGTCGTTCCATTGGCCCGGTTTGGCGTGCTGCCAATGTTGGGCATTGCTCAGGCCAATATGATAAAATCCCGGCAGCTCGGCTCCTCTTGCCAGTCCTAAATCACCTGTTGTTCGCCAGCAGTTTCCGCCGACCGACCCGGCCCATTCCCACACCTTGCCCATACCATATTGGCAGAGGTTGAAAACGATGTCACGGTCGAGCTTTGCGAGGATATCGCCCATCTTACGGTAAGGCTTTTGCATTCGCTCAAGACCTTCGCCGCTTGCGACTCGGCCGTAGGAGCACCAATCGTATTTCAGAAAGTCAAAACCCCACTCGGTAAATTTTTCCGCGTCAATTTCCTCGTGCCGGTATGTGCCTGTGTATCGCTGACAGGTTTGTGGTCCTGGGGATGTATAGAGACCGGCCTTGAGTCCTTTGGCGTGGATATAGTCTGCAAGGCCTTTCATATCGGGAAAGTATGCGTTGGAATTAATCGCACCATCGGCATCGCGAATTTCACCGGCTCTCATCGGGTCTTCGTCGTTAGGCTCTACCATCCAGCAATCGTCGATATTGACGTACTGGTAGCCGAAGTCGGCCATACCAGATTCAACCATCGCATCGGCTGCCCGCCGCATGTGCCCATCTGTTACCCGGCTGTAGTGGATGTACCAGCTATTCCAGCCCATAGGCGGTGTAAGGGCCAGTGTGTTACCGACAACAATTTTGAAGGCCCGCTGCATTGAGCCGCGGCGGTTAATAGCTTTTAAGGTAACAGGATATTCGCCGCGTTGCTCAGGAGCAGTACCTGTGATGATGCCGGTAGCTGCGTCCAACTTTAGCGTTTGAGGCAAATTCTCTGCACTGAAGCTTATGGGTCTTTTGCCCGTACAAGGTATTCGATAAATGAACGGCCTGCCGGGGCGGCAGCCATAAACCTTCGGCCCGTTTATCCGCGGCTTGGGACCGGGTCTGGGTGTTAGGATTACCTTTTTCTCTTTGACAACCGACTGAGCCGACTCGACGGTTGAGATGCAAGCTGAGAGGTGTGCGATAAAAATGGCACAGATTACAAGCCGGATACAGAGTAATCCAGCACTTTGTTGACGAGTTCCGGTCATTGTATTTCTCCTTAAATAATTTGTGCGTGGTTTCTTGGGCATGGTCATGGATATCTAAAGCATTGCCAGCCAGCCGCCATCGACATATATGATTTGTCCGGTGATAAAGTCACCTGCTTTTGATGCGAGCAAAACCGCTGTGCCCACGAGGTCTTCTGGCTGACCCCATCTTCCGAGCGGGGTTTTTGAAAGGACCCACTCGTTAAAATCTTCATCGGACCGCAACGGCTCTGTGAGGTCTGTTGCTATATAGCCAGGCCCGATGGCGTTTACATTGATATCGTATTTCGCCCACTCCACCGCCAACGTTTTTGTCAGCATAAGCAGGCCGCCCTTGCTGCTTGCGTACGCTGCGGTGGTCGGCCTGGCACCGTGACATGTCAGTGAGCCGATATTGATAATCCTGCCGGCTTTGGCAACCTGTTTTCGGTGGCGACAAAAGGCCTGCGAGATTACGAATGCAGCGGTCAGATTTACCTCAATGACCTGGTTCCATGTCTTCAGGTCAACGTCTTCGCTCGGCCCGCGAACGGTCATGCCGGCACAATTGACGAGAATATCTATACCTTTCGTTTCGGAAACTATATTCTCGAAAAGAGCTTCTATCGCCTTTATGTTTTTAAGGTCGAATGGAAATGTCCACACCTTTTTACGGCTCGACTGAGCTCGCCTAAGTCCGGTATCGGTTTGAATTTGTTGCCTTGCGGCTTCAAGCTGCTCTTTTGTACGAGCGATAATCGCAACGTTAGCTCCGTGTTCGGCCAGACCCTTTGCCAGCGCAAGGCCGATACCTCTGCTGCCGCCGGTAACCAGAGCCGTTTTTCCCGATAAGCTAAAAAGTCCGCTTTCCATAACGGCTTAATAAAACGGAAAAGCTACAAAATAGCAAGGTGAAAAGCGGCAATTCCGTATTCGGCAAACCAACGAACTAACATTTTGTTAATATAGGAGGAATAGGTAGCTTTAGTTCGCTTCCTATCCATTGGCTTTGTTTGGGTTTGTTTTGTTCGAGCCTGAAGGCGGTTTTATTCTCATAATCCTTTTGTGAAAAAGCGTTTGCGTTCATTTTGGCCTTTGGAGAAATTGGCTTTGAATTGGGTTTGTTTTTTCGGACTGCGAAATCATCTTTTTTTCTGTAATCCTCTATAACATATAAGTTTACGTTCATTTTGGCTTTTAGGAAATTGGGTTTGATTGGGTTTGTATTGGGTTTGTTTTTTCGGACTCTCCGCTGCCATTTATTTTCATAATCCGTTGTATTATATAGATTTGCGTTCATTTGACTTTTTCGGAGATTGGGTTTGTTTTGCATAATTCTTTGATAATTTCGTACGTAATATTTCGTAGATTGTATCTCATTCTCGTGAAGCGTGTTTCGTGGTACATTGTCCGTAGTTCATGGTTCATAGTTCATGGTTCATAGCTCATGGTTCATGGTTCAAGGTTCATGGTTCAAGGTTCATGGTTTATAGTTCATTCCCCTAAGGGGTTTCCGCTTCGCTTCAAGGTTCATTGACTGGGCTGGCTGGGCCTTATAGGCACGTAAATAACTGAGCGCTTTTTGCCAGAGGGTAAAAAAACACTCCCTCTATAATTAGAGCTACCTGCACGTTTGATACGAAAATATAACCGTTTCTCGTCGCTCGTTGCTCGTAACTCGTTTTGGGAAAGGAAGTTAAAAATATTTGAAAAATTTGATTTTTGCTCGAAGGTATCAGCGTTTTTGGTTGAAAAAACGTGGATATTTTACCTATTTTAACGCCTACTGGCGGTTTATGTTTGCCTGCTGGCCCCTAAGGGACAGGCTAACATAGGCGTATTATAACACATTTTCAAACAAAAGTCAAAAGAAATGGGCAAAAATGCACTTTTTTTGGTCCGACCGGCACCTCGCTGTCAGTTTGTCGAGGGCTTCTTGCTCAGAATTCACCGGAACGAACAATCTCAGTCGGCGAGAGTGGAGCATCAGCGGAATCCCCGTGTGCTACACCTGTTGGTTCGACGATGTTCTTTGAGTATGCCATCCCGATTCGGGTCACAAGCATCAGTGCCACAATGTTTAGTATAACGTTAAGCCCATCGGAAACAATGAATGCCATAGTGGATGCGATGTAGCTGTCCACAGGGAAGTTGGATACAATCCAGAGACACCACCACCAACCGACGAGGGAGTAAGTGGTTGACTCGTTCTTGTGACTGATATGCCAGATCTCTTTCATGGCCTGGTATGGCTTGAACAGATTTGCTATTGGAACGAAGTACCATCCTACAGACCATCCGGGCGTAAAAGTCATCTGTTCTCCGGAGAGTGTGCGCAGATTTTTATTCGTCCTATAAATCCACCGCAAGAAAGTAATGCCCAAGATGATAGCGAGAACAACTTGAATCAGGCCAACGATGCTATTAACCACATCAGATGGGAGAAGTGTCTCATTTGGATCAACGCCAGGCGGAATGTTTGCATATGAGTAGTAGTTATAGAATCCAGTCACTACGGCAGTAGCTGTGATAGCGATGCTGATCTTGAGAAGTACACGCAGTGTTCTTGTGAGTCCGGCAAGTGGTTTGACTTCCATAATCCTTCCTTTCCGTCTAACAATGATTATACAGTCTGTATAAAAAAAGCGGATTCAACTCATAAGTGCAACTGAGTCGCGAAAATTGTGGTGAGTTGGTATACTTTCTCACTGCAATTTGGTTACCTCAGTTAAGGAACACTTATGAGACAGTATCGACAACTCACCGAAGAAGATCGTATCGAGATTTACGCGATGAAGCAAGCAGGAAAAGAACAAAATAAGATTGCCGCCAAACTGGGCGTACATCCCAGCACGATCAGCAGGGAACTGTCCCGCAATACCGGCCTGCGGGGCTATCGTCCTAAACAGGCCCAGCAAGAAACTTTACATCGAAGGTTTACTGCCCGTAAAGCGGTTAAGATGACGCCTGAGACGATTGACTACATTGAAAGTAAGTTGCGAGAGCAACATTCGCCCGAACAGATTGCCGAACGCATGAAGTTCGATTCCGGATGGCATGGCCCAGCGGTCAGCCATGAACGTATTTACCAGCATATCTGGCAGGATAAAGCCCAGGGCGGCACGCTGTACAAGCATCTGCGGATCGGCGGAACCAAGCAGCGACGCAAGCGTCGAAACAGCCGGGATATGCGTGGAACTATCCCTAATCGTGTAGGAATCGAAAAGAGACCAAAAATCGTCGAGAGAAGAATTCGCATCGGTGACTGGGAAGGCGATACCATTATTGGCAAAAATCATCAGGGAGCATTGGTGACACTGGTTGATCGTAAAAGCAAGCTGGCGCTGATTGGCAAGGTGGCTCGCTATACCGCCGAAGCAGTCGAGCAGACGATTATCAGTTTGATGGAGGCTCTTCCCAGGCGAAACTATACGCTGACTGTTGATAACGGCAAAGAGTTTGCAAGCCACGAATCGGTTGCCGAGACACTTCAGATTAAGGTGTACTTCGCTGATCCGTACAGTGCTTGGCAGCGGGGATTGAATGAGAATACCAATGGCCTGATTCGTCAGTATGTGCCCAAAGGACGTGAGGTACGGAGCCTGACAGATCGTCAGGTACAGCACATCATGGATCGGCTGAATAATCGCCCAAGAAAATCACTTGGCTTTTTGACACCAAATGAAGTATTTTATGAACGGAAAAAATTAACAGGATGACAAAACAGGATTTGACTCAGTTGCACTTGGGAGTTGAATCCGCCTTTACAAACAAATGCCGATGCTCAAACAGGTCACTAATTTTGCCCTGTAATTTTTTCTTCCGGCGAGCAGCTTTTCTGGCAGCCTGCGATGAGGGGCGCCCACGTCTCAGTTTTGGCCGTTTCTTTT
>JADFJC010000077.1 GCA_022566315.1 Planctomycetota bacterium | reverse complement strand
GGCTCCGGGTACGTAGGGCGTATTGGTATTTACGAGCTGTTGGTTATTGATGATAAGTTCAGGGACATGATTAACAACGACTCATCGATTAATAATATGCGTCGGGTGTTTCGTGAAAGCGGACGGCGGAGTTTGTTTGACGATGGACTTGTAAAAGTAAAGCGGGGCCTGACAACAATAGAAGAGGTGCTGAGGGTAACTGAAGTGTATGGCAAAAACGAAAATGAAGTTTTTGTTGGAAATGTCGAGTAAAAAACCTGAAGTGTGATGCGAGTTATTTAACAAGGAACTGTGATATGGTAAATATAAAAACTATATTATCGACGGCTATAGAGAACCACGCAAGTGACGTGCATATCAACGTTGGAATACCGCCGATATTGCGAAGGAATACCGAACTGATAGATATGGATTTCCCTGTCGTCAGCGATAAAGATGTGGAAGAAATGCTTAATTCGATATTAGAGCCGGACAGATTCAAAGAATTCAAACAAAATAGAGACCTTGATTTCTCAACAAGCATTGATGGTGGTCACCGGTTCCGTGTTAATGCTCATTATCAGCGGGAAACAATGGCAATTTCCTTTAGAGTGATTCCGAATGAGATACCTTTGATAGACGATTTGCACCTGCCGCCGATAGTTAAAGAGTTGACAGATTTGCCAAGAGGTTTGGTGCTTGTAACGGGCCATACCGGCTCTGGTAAAAGTACGACACTTGCAGCATTGATAGGATCGATAAATACAAAGTACAGAAAACGTATAATAACCCTGGAAGACCCTATAGAATACGCTTTAGAGAACCAGGAGAGTATGATAGAACAACGCGAAATCGGTTCCGACTGTCCGGCATTTGCCTCAGGTCTGAAACATATCTTACGACAGGACCCCGATATCATTATGGTCGGCGAGATGCGAGACCTGGAAACCATCAGTTTCACAATGACCGCTGCTGAAACAGGACACCTTGTCTTCAGTACGCTGCACACGATTAATGCTTCTCAAACTATTGAACGTATTATAGATGTTTATTCCGCGGCTCAGCAGGGCCAGATTCGAACAATGTTAGCTAATACACTCCAGGCTGTTATCTCGCAGACATTATTTAAACGGATAGATGAGCCAGGGATGGTGCCCTGTACGGAAATACTGCTGTGTACCTCCGCTGTTCGGAACTGTATTCGTGAGAACAGAATCTACGAGATACCGAATATTATTGAAACTTCCCGAAGGCTGGGTATGCAAAATCTGGATTACAGCATTGCCGAGATGTATTCCAAGGGTTACATCGACAGAGACGATGCGGTCATGCGTTCAAGCAACCCCGCAAAGATGGAAAAGACGCTTGTGCATAGGGACAATTCGGTCGAAATTGTTCAGCCTCCCGAACTGGTAAAAGCAAAAAGAAAAAGATAAAGATAAGGGATATACCTATGTTTGAAGAATCTTCGCAAGACAATAAAGGTTCCGCTGCCGGTTTGCTTCGCAAACTTGAATCAGCGGGGGCGGTTTCGACTCGACAGAGCTCGTCGAAGTCCGAAGGTCAGGAGCAACCCCATGTTTCGCCGGAGCAGGCCCAGCACGTCCAAGAGTCTGCCCGTCGTGGCTCGTCCACACCGAGACAGGCATCTACACATACCAATCACAGGAACCGACAGCAAATCGCGTGGCAAAAGGTAAGGAATTTCAGGGTTGAGTTCGGGCCGAGCAAAAAGGACATCTTGAATTTCACGAATCAGCTTGCCGTTATGGTCCGGGCCGGCATAAGTCTTCAGGATTCGCTTGAGTCAATAGCTGAGCAAAATGATAACCAGAAATTTAAGCTCGTCATTTTTGATTTGAAAAATCGAATCGAATCCGGAGAGAGTTTTTCCCAGGCTCTTTCGGAGCATTCGGACGTATTCAGCGCGCTTTACATAAATATGGTGTCTGCAGCAGAAATCAGCGGCTCGCTTAGTAAAATGCTGCAAAAATTAGCCGAGTATCTGGACTCCGAGGCCGAAACTCGCTCACAAATTAGAGGCGCGATGATTTATCCGATTATCATAGCAGTTATGGCCGTGTCGGTAACTATTTTCCTGTTGTGTTTTGTCCTGCCGCGGTTTACAGTCATCTTCGCAGGAAAAGAGCATCTGCTGCCAGGACCTACGAAAGCCTTACTGGCCACCAGTGCGTTTATGAGGGGATACTGGTTTGTTATTATACCGGCTATTGGAGCTTCATTATGGGGGTTTTGGTATTTTATTGGTACTGAGGGCGGACGTCGATGGTGGGACAAGACCAAATTGGCATTGCCTCTTATAAAAACGCTGTGCCGAAGTCTTTATATAACAAGAAGCCTGCACACAATGGGTGTACTGACGAAAGCCGGTGTTCCGATACTAAATACTATTTCGATAACAGCACAAATTGCGGGAAACGTTCTTTATAAAGAGATGTGGCTTAACGTCTATGAGGAGGTTCGTCAGGGCAAAAAAATCGCATCCAGTCTGAGCCAGTATAATCTGATGCCAAGCAATGTTGTGCAAATGATAAGAAGCGGCGAAGATTCGGGTTCTATGAGCGATGTGCTAAGAGATGTTTCCGATTACTACGCAAGAGAGCTTAAAACTGTTATCAAAGCAGTAACCTCAATGATAGAGCCAATAATGATAGTTGTGATGGGTGTTTTGGTTGGCTTTATTGCGATGAGTATTATTCTGCCGATATTCAAGATGTCCAGTGTTGTTTTGAACAAATAAATTCGTCGCTTTTGTTACGGCTTAGAGATTACGATTGCGATTGGGGGTGTGAGATGCGAAAACACAGATTACGCAGATCGAAACGGATTAACACAGATTACGAGATGCGAGGTACGAGATACGAGGATGGCTTTTCACTTATCGAGGTGTTAATTGCAATACTGTTGGTGGGTCTTGCAATTGCCTCTCTGGTTACAGCCAGCAGTGCATTCACAAAAGCCAACGGTGCCGGAGTAGAGCTGACAACCGCCGAGTTTCTTATTGTACAGGTAAGAGAACGCACCGTCTTGGTTGACTATGCTGATTTGTATGCTTTTGACGATGAGAGCTTTTCCCCGCCACAAAACGCTAATGGAGATGTTCTTAATGACCTTGCTGCGTTTAGCCAGCAGATTACAGTTGAAAATGTCAGTGATTCAGATTTTGAACAGGTTGTTCCTGATTATGACCCTAACAGCCACTTTGTTCGAATAACGGTAAAGGTTTTTTTGAACTTAAGGGAAATCAGCTCCGCCAGATGGCTTCGTGCCCGATACTAAAACACAGATTACACAGATTGCGAGATACGAAATGCAAAATACGAGATACAAAAAACGAGATACTCCACAGGACACCTTACAGTGGAAGTACGAAACTGGTTTTACGATTGTGGAACTACTGCTTGCTCTGGCAATAGCAGGCATACTGCTCGCTGCGGTAGCTACTGCTTTTAACGCCTCGATTATAAATTACCGCGAAAATGAGGACATCTTTAAGGCAATCAACAGTGCCAGAGGAGCCCTGCTCCGGATAACAAGTCAACTTCGTGACGCAAATTCGGTTAATCCAGACTCGCCAGACAATGAATGTGCACTGGAAACCGCCGACGGCGACTTTGTAACCTATCAATATAACAACGTAGACAATAAACTCTATCTAATCGACAGTTCGCCTGGCAGTCCTTATGTACTTTGCGACAATGTTACTGATATGACTTTTACAAAGGATACGGTGTTTATTGAAAGTATAGAAAAGGTCAGAAGTGTTCAGATTTCTATAAGGGTTACGCGTGGCAATGCGCAACGAAAGATTTCGGCTGCCGCGGTTATAAGAAGAAATTTGAGCTGGTAATTGTTGTCATAACTTGTGTTAATACCTAATGTTACATCTACGAACAGAGTATCATTTCTCATTTATGCAGTGGTTTTGCACAAAAAATCTTGATTTTTAATTTTTCTTAACCATACTATAAGCGAATGTTCCCCACCGTTTTACTTCGTAAAGCAAGACAGTGTGGCATTCTGCAAGGGGGCGGTTAGCTCAGTTGGTTAGAGCGCCTGCTCGACACGCAGGAGGTCGCTGGTTCGAGTCCAGTACCGCCCAGTTTCACAACCTTGTTGTCATATTAACCAGCAAGAGTTGCTAAACGCATCGCAATGAATGTAGCAAGATTCGCGTCAGCACCTTCTGTTGCAGGTGCAACGTACTTGTCTATTACTAACGCCACGGCCTCATCTAATGACCATCCCATGTCCGTGCTAAGGATTCCGACATATTCTACGAGAGCGTCAAGCCACTGTCCAGCCGCGGTATAATATGTGTTATCATCGCCGTGGCGTGCTATTGCGTCGGCAATTGATGCCATCTGCTCTTCAGATGGTGGAGCGGTTACCGAAGCAAATTGATTTACTGCACTTGTCAAAGCAGCTATATAAGTCCCTTCGGTATCCCGTAAAATTGTAGCTGTATCCTTGAGTCTTGCACATGCCTTGCACGGCTGTATGTCCATATCAAAGGCCAGCGTAATTGTCTCCCAAATCTTGAGCGTCCTTTCGTCAATTCCAAGTTCATCAGCCGCCCACTTCATTAGAGCCGGACACCCCAAAATGCTCAATTCTGCATTATCACCAATCGGTGCCGCCTCAGTAATTATCGTACTACTATCTCTTTCTCCATCACCGCCTCCGTCTCCATCACCGTCGCCATCACCATCGCCATCGCTGTCACCATCTCCATCTCCGTCGCCGTCACCGTTGCCATTACCGTCGCCGTCTCCATCATCGTCGTCTCCATTACCGCCGTCTCCATCATCGTCGTCTCCATTACCGCCGTCTCCATCATCGTCGTCTCCATCATCGTCGTCTCCATTACCGCCGTCTCCATCATCGTCGTCTCCATTACCGTCGTCTCCATCATCGTCTCCGTCATCACCGTTGCCTTTGGCATTGATTATTATTTCTGCCGTATCTTCACCATCTGTGTCTATAGCTGACTCATAACTTTCCACGTGAGCTTTTTTGTCAGCATCAGCCAAAGGTTTTGCAGCTTCTGGCCCAAAGTTAATATTTCCCCATGCATCCACCTCTATAGTCGCTTCAGATGTCCCATTTTTCGAGGCTTTTGCCATTGCTGTTAGGTCACCGTTTATAAATACATCCCCACTTATAGGCTCATCATTAGTACCTGCGTAAATCCTGACATCGGCTGTGGTTACACCCCCTGGAAGGGAGTCTTCTTTGCCATGAGAATAGGCACCAACGTTACCGTTGAGAACTACATCTTCACCGGCACTTAGACGTATCGTGGCTTGAGCATCCGAGCCGTTCGGGACATTAAGTATCGCAGCCCCCTTTTTCCCAACCGAAACATCGCCGTTGATTGTCAGGCTGCCGGAAGCATCAACATCAATTTCAGCAGAGGCCCATCCACTTTTGATACGCAGGTCTCTTGTTGTTATGTCACCTCCGTTATCGGTGGTAACAATAATTTTACCCGAAGGAACTTTATCTCTGCCGCTTTCTTTACTGGTCTCCAGGCTTCCAATATCAATACCTCCTGCACCAGCTTCAATAACGATATTGCCCAGAGTTGTCGCTATAGTGTCGCTCTTATCAAGGAAGGAAATCGAGCCGTTAGTACCAGTTGCATGAAGCTCAATATCACCCTTGCCACCTGTGATTTCATCATCGAGTATATCTTCTACGGTGATGCTTTCCTCTGCTTCTATAATAACGTTCGTCCCTGCCTGCGAATCAGCTTCAATATCTTGTTCATAGACGGTGTCTAAAGCACCAAGATTCGTACCATTTGCCACAGTAACATTTAAGGGGTCAATTAGTAACGTACCTGGACCACCATTTGCCGCCGAGGCATCAACGTCACCGGCAAAAACAAAGTGGTTGCCGCTGATTTCTACAAACCCGCCGTTGCCTGACTCGCTGCCACCTCTTGCTTCAATCAGCGAGCCTTTGCTGAGGATAGCTGTACCTTCGGACTGTACGATAACTTTGCCGCCATCGCCGTTGGCCCCTGCGTTTGCCGTGGTCAGGCTGCCTGTACCAAGTACAACTTCTTCAGTGGCAGTCAAGCTGATACTACCGCCATTACCTTCGACGGCATTTGCATTGATGGTGCCCCTGTTTTCGACACGTGCAGCCTTTAACGTTACTTTCCCGGCCGCCGCAGCGAGAGTGCCGATATTAGCAACAGCCCTGGAAAAGGAATCACCGGCAGCAAGAACTATTGTCCCGCCTTCAGCGTTGATTAAACCTTCGTTAGTAACATCAGCAGGCACATCCGATATTTGAGTATCCATCAGCCCTGGAATTCCAGCGGAGTCCACTTCAACAAAAACACTTTTGCCTTGCTGTCCAAGCAATACCCTGTCACCAGCAGCCATTACAACATATCCTTCCGGACTGGTAATCGTGCCGGCATTCAGGACATTCTTGCCGATGAGAGCAACTCTCCGGGCGGTAATATCACCATGATTGACGACCATCCCATTGCCGCCGGCAAATGCGTATTGTCCGTTCATGAAGTCGGTGTTTTTTATATCCAGGCTGGAGCCTACAAATTGGCTGGCCCTAATATAGGCGGTAGGACCAAAGACAATGCCGCGGGTATTAACAATAAACACACTGCCATTCTCAGCAAAGAGTGCCCCGTTAAATTGTGTTGGGCCTCCATTAATTACTCTGTTCAGCACAGCAAAATTACTTTCCTTCAGGAAATTGAGAGTTTCGTTATAAGAAGTGTCCAGACTATCCCAGTTGATCACGGCCCTGCTGGAGAGCATCTGTACATTGATGGTGTTACCGTTTTGAACGATGGCGGCTGAGCCTGCCACAACGTCTGCAGCGGCTGGTGTGGCCTGCGCAACTGGAAGCGACATATTGAGAAACATGCAACATGCCGTTATGCACGCCAGGCTCTGTCTAAAATATCTCTTATGCAATCTTCGTATGATTTTCATCACCTCTTCTCCTGCCTACATCGATCTTAATTTTGCCCGCTTATTGTCGCCTTATATTTCAATCTCGGCTGTTATTTCCAGGCAAGATTGCTACCACCGCAACATAAGGTTTACGCTCAGTCGGCCTTTTCCTCTTTTGGTATCATCTGTTGCTTTGAGTGGATAGCCGTAATACACTCCTGCACTAAAATTATCACCAATTTCCAAGATTGTGCCTATGCCTATCGAAAGAAGTGTCTCATGTTCCTTTTCGCTACCGACAGGGTCTTTTATTCTGGCTCGGCCGAAGTCAATAAACGCCAACGGGGCCAGCTTTTTGAGTTGAAGTCTCTTAGATTCAACTTTGTCCGGCTCTGGTTCGCCAATCTGCCAGGCCTGGTTATATTTCACCAAGTCAAACTCATATTGAGCGGATGCAAGTATGCCGCCGTCGGCAACGATTTCATATTCATTATAGCCTCTAACAGAGTACATTCCTCCGAAGGTAGTCATTTTTGCAGGGATTAATCTTTCGTTGGGCGTTATGTATCTGAAGGCCCCCCTTAGCTGCTGAATTTTGTTTTGATCCAGATACCGACTGTGGTTAGCTGAGGTGGTATAAATACTAAAATCCGGACTTGCGCCCGTTCGGGCAAGCGCGAACTGGGCACGGTCTGAACCACCTATGCTTTCAACCCTGTTGAAGGCAAAAGAGGTACGTGACATATCATCTGAACGATGAATATCAAGCCCAACTCCCCATAAATCCATCTTGACATTACTGGCGAGAAACTCAGGGAACAACGAAGGAGTGATCTTGCTTCTTTCGTGGCTTAGCGAACCGGTAACATCAAAGAACCACCCGTTCGTCTGAAAGATGTTGTAACGCAATATACCGCCATAGAATGAGCCGCTGCCGAGGAAATTGAACAGACCAGCCTCCGGGACTATGTCAAACTCACTGTATCCGCCGTAAAGCTGAAGGCGAAGTCGAGGACCGATTAGTGGAAAGTCGTAGCTTCCGAACAACGAATAATTGTCGTCCACACTCGAATCCGCAGAGGCCTGATAAACAGCGGTTAATCTATCGTCTATGCCCAGAAGATTGGTATTGATCAGGCCAATTCTTGGAGACCATTGCCTGTCCCTTGTGCCGGAATTATCTAATTGGATAAAATAATGCCAGGGATTCGTTTCATAAATGTTGTACCCTAAGGACAGCGTGTTCGGCTCGGCGCCTCTCGAGACAATGGCAGCTACATATCTGTCTGGATTGAGATTGAGAAGATTGACAAAATCATCCAGTGCTTTTTGATTTGCCACTTCACCCATTTTCAGCGGTGACCACTTATGGAGGATAGAACGGCGAAGATAACCTTTTTCAACCTCGTTCCGGTCAGCATCGTAAAACTCTATTTTTGTTCCAGTAATCGGGGCTTCGAGAACTTTTATGAATAAAAGTTCACCCACCAACTCCACACCGTCTTTAATCGACGCCTCCGGCACATAAACATATATACCCGCGTAATGATTGTCTTCGTACACAGACAGTATATATTGCGTTAAGCCCTGAATAGTCCTCGACGAAACCATGCGGGGCAGGTCTGGCTGAGATATTATGTCGTGGATGACTCTAAGGTCATAAAGATATTGGCTTTCGGCCTTCAGTAAAGGTTCATCGGAGGCGTTATATACCAAAGGCATGCCCTCCAGCAACTCTTCAGTTGATATGAGGGCATTACCGCTGATGAGCAGCTCTCTTATGGTCAAGCGTGGGCTCGTGTCTTCGGGTAAACTCAGTTGCTCGATCTGCGTCTCGTGTTTGGTCTTACCAGATGGGGGTTGTGAAGATTGTTGGGGAGCATCAGCAACACAAACAACTGACCATAAATAGAAAAAAACAACACACACCTTACTTATTGCGCCATTCATATTAGCTATCTCCTGAAGCTGGTCCGGAATAAAGGCACAATCCGCGCCCAAAGATCCTCTGAACCAGCAACCTCCTGTGTTGGAAAATGGCAAGACCCGTTACAATATCCCCAATTAAACACATTATAGCAGAAAGGAATTTGAAAGGCAAGAAAAATCCACTTCTTCATATTATTTCGGTCCATCTGTCGTTTGTAGGTAGATTCTTCAAGCACCTAATGAAGCACCTAATGGCCTTTACAAGCATAAATTATCCCATTTTATCGGAAGATTTCGCTGCGCAGCCGCCCGATACTTTATAATGCTCCCCGAAAACTGGTCTATTCGAAATGAGACAAAATCTGCAAAACGACGCCCAAGATAGTTGCTATTATCAGGCAAATTTGGTATCTTAGTGTAAAGAAAGATTAAGCGGTAAATCTAAATTAATCTTGAATAGGAATTAGAGATAAAGGGACTCATATTCGACATCAAGAAGTACGCCATACATGATGGCCCAGGTATCCGCACGACAGTGTTCTTCAAAGGCTGTCCATTGCAGTGCCAGTGGTGCCACAATCCGGAAAGCTGGAGCAGTTGCGCCGAGCACGGCCTGCGCAAAGGCCGATGTGTTGGATGCGGTCAATGCGCAGAGGCATGCCCTGAGCAAGCAATTTCGCTTGTCCCGTTATGGCCAAAGGGCATCCCTTCGGGAGAAATTCTACCACGGGGCAGCAGGGGCGAAAAGAGAAGATTTCTAACGGAGATAGTTGAAAACCAGCCTGTAACAGACATGAACAAATGCAATCTCTGCGGCCAATGCGTGGAGGCTTGTACGGCCGGTGCGAGGGAAATCATTGGACAAGAGATGACAGTTAGTGAGGTCATGGCTGAAGTTGAACAAGATATTATTTTCTACGACCAGTCCGGCGGTGGTGTTACATTCTCCGGAGGCGAACCGCTGATGCAGCCGGAGTTCCTTCTTGCTCTGCTGAATCAATGCCAAACGCAGCAGATACACACAGCGGTGGATACGAGCTGTTATGCAGAGCCGGAGATTGTAGAAATGGTCAGCAAAAGAACTGACCTGTTTCTTTGCGACCTCAAACATATGGACAACGAAATTCACGAGCGTTTTACCGGCGTGGGAAACAGTTTGATATTGGATAATATCAGGCGTCTCTCGGAGGCCGGCAAAGAAATCGTTATCAGGATTCCAGTCATTCCCGGCTTTAATGACGAGAAGGCAAATATTGAAGCGACAGGCAAATTTACAGCGTTACTGCCGGGTGTCAGCAGAATAGACATCCTGCCCTTCAACCTTGGAGGAAACGAGAAATCGGCTCGACTCACGGCCCAGAGCAGACCCATGCAAGTTGTCCCTGGGACTCCTTGCGGAGAAACTCCCGGCGAGGAGAAAATGAACTCGATAGCGAAGAATCTTAACAAATACGGAGTTGAGGTCAAGATTGGTGGTTAGTAATATGAACGAAAGAGTAGCAAAACTACGGAAACAAAGTGTTGAGACCAGGCCATACATTTCTACTGAACGGGCGGAACTGTTGACTGAGTTTTATAAGGGTGACGTTCCCCAACGTGAATCTGTTCCAGTCTGTCGTGCTTTATCATTTAAGTACCTTATGGAGAACAAGACGATATGTATTAACGACGGTGAGCTGATTGTGGGTGAGCGTGGTCCAGCCCCCAAAGCCACGCCGACTTACCCTGAGCTGTGCTGCCATAGCCTGGAGGACCTGCGCATACTCGACAGCCGGGAAAGAACATCCTTTGTGGTTACAGAAGAGATTAGAAAAATCTACAGCGAGAGAATCATTCCATTCTGGGCCGGTAAAACCATGCGGGAAAAGGTCTTCGGCGCGATGGACCAAAAGTGGCACCAGGCATTTAACGCAGGAGTATTCACTGAATTTATGGAGCAACGTGCTCCCGGCCACGCTATTCTTGATGACAAAATTTACCACAAGGGTATGCTGGACTTTAAACGTGACATCTCGGAAAACCGGAAAAAACTCGACTATTTTAATGACCCGCGCGCCTATGAAAAGGACCAGGAATATCAGGCTATGAGCATTTGTGCCGAGGCAGTTATTATCTTCGCTGAGCGGCATGCCACCAAAGCAAGGGAATTAGCACAACAGGAGAGTGAACCTGTTCGCCGTAGTGAATTGGAACAGATAGCCGAGGTTTGTTCACATGTACCAGCTCATGCACCTCGTAATTTTTGGGAGGCATTGCAGTCGTACTGGTTTGTACATCTGTCCGTGATTACGGAACTGAATACATGGGACTCCTTCAATCCCGGCCGCCTTGACCAGCACTTGCTGGGGTTCTACGAAAAGGGCCTGCAGGAAGGAACCTTGACGTCCGAACAGGCTAAAGAACTGCTGCAATGTTTCTGGATAAAGTTCAACAATCAGCCCGCTCCGCCTAAGGTTGGAATTACCGAAGAACAAAGCGGGACCTACACAGATTTTTCATTGATTAACATCGGCGGAGTAAGGCCGGCAGATGGAGTTGACGCGGTCAACGATGTTTCATATTTGATGCTGGATGTGGTCGAAGAGATGCGTCTGACCCAGCCCAGCTCCTGTATTCAAATCAGTAAGAGGAATCCGGACCGGTTCCTAAAGCGTGCCTGCGAGGTGATTCGCGCCGGATTCGGCCAACCTTCCGTGTTTAACACCGACGTCATCATCAAGGAAATGCTTCAGGACGGCAAGAACATGACAGACGCCCGCACAGGAGGTCCCAGCGGATGTGTAACAGTCAGCTCGTTCGGCAAGGAAAGCTGTACTCTGACCGGCTACATAAATTGGCCCAAGATTTTTGAGCTGGCCTGCAACAATGGAGTTGATTCGAACTCAGGCGAGCAGGTTGGTCCTCAAACCGGTGATGCCCGCAAATTCAATTCTTATCAGCAGCTAATGGATGCCTATAAGGAACAACTCAGATATTTCATCGACTTGAAAATCAGGTCTAACAATGTCATCGAACGGCTCTATGCTAACTACATGCCTGCTCCCTTTATGTCAATTCTAATGGACGACTGCATCGCTCGCGGACTCGATTACCACAACGGCGGGGCAAGATATAATCCAACCTATATCCAGGGTGTTGGTATCGGCACGGTAACCGATGCGCTGGCAGCGGTAAAGCTTCATGTTTTCGAGCAGCAGGACATCACTATGGATGGATTACTGACGGCGATGCAGGCTGATTTTAAAGGACACGAACGCCTGCAGCAAATGCTGCTGCGTCATACACCCAAATACGGCAATGACGATAATTACGCAGACAGCATTGCCGAAGAAGTATTTAACGCTTACTACGATTTGCTCAACGGCCGACCAAATACCAAGGGCGGCAAGTATCGTGTGAACCTGCTTCCCACAACGGTACATATCTATTTCGGCTCCGTGGTGAATGCACTGCCCAACGGCAGAAAAGCCGGCGAGCCGGTCTCCGAGGGTATATCACCCACCCAGGGCTGCGATACAAAGGGTCCAACCGCTGTTATCAAGTCAGCAGCCAGAATTGACCACGTTCGCACCGGCGGAACCCTGTTAAATATGAAATTCAATCCGCAGGTGCTCGCCGGTGATGGTATTGATAAGCTTGTTCATCTGATAAGGTCCTACTTCAAGCTTGACGGCCATCATATCCAGTTCAATGTCATCGATGCCGAAACTCTGCGCAAAGCCCAGCAAAATCCTGAACAACATCGTGACCTGATAGTAAGGGTGGCTGGTTTCAGCGATTACTTCGTAGATGTAGGTCGAGACATGCAAAACGAAATCATCGCCCGCACCGAGCAGCAATCATTATAAAGGATTAGGACATTAAGTTATCAGGCAGCTTCATTTCCTGACAAGAGGAGACTTGTTATGGAGAGAATATTGGTCGTAGTGGCTGTGATTGTGATACCTCTTTTTTTCCCCGGCTGCGGATCCATAGCAAAGGAAAAACAATTGGAGCGGTTTATTGAAATTCATATCGCAAAAGTCGAGCCTTTGACAACGCAGGCGAATCTTGCCTATTGGGACGCTTCGGCAACAGGCAGGCCGGAAGATTATGAACGAGTTAACAAATTACAACTGAAGATTCGCCGACTGTATAACAATCCCCAGGAATTTGCCTTTCTTAAAGACATAAAAGAATCCGGTCTGGTCAGCAATGCAAAATTGGCCCGACAATTAGATAAATTATACTATGCTTATCTGAAGAACCAGATAGGGCCGGAGCTGTTGGAAAAGCTCGTTGATTCGGACAGTAGAATCCAGGAAAAGTACAACACTTTTCGCGGCACCATGGACGGCCAAAAGGTTACAATGAGTGACATTTATACAATCTTAACAACGGAAGAAGATTGCCGCAAAAGGGAGCTGGCCTGGAGGGCAAGCAAACAGGTGGGAGATGCGATTGTTGATGACCTTATCGAATTGGTCAAGCTGCGCAACAAGGCGGCCCGAAAGGTTGGTTTTGACAATTATCATACCCTTTCTATAGTTACAGGCGAGCAGAGTGTGAGCGAGCTTGACCGCATCTTCGATGAGCTTTGTGAATTGACCAGCGAACCCTTTGCCCGATTGAAGAAAGAGCTGGACCGCATCCTGGCAGAGGGTTATGGCATTACCCCCGAGGATTTGATGCCCTGGCACTATCATGACCCCTTCTTTCAAAGAACGCCTCTGGTTTATGACCTGGATTTGGATATCTATTACAAAGACCAGGACGTCAAGGAATTAGCGGAAAAATATTACGCCGGCATCGGCCTGCCTGTGGATGATGTTCTCGCCAGAAGTGATTTATATGACCGTGAAGGTAAATATCCACATGCTTTCAGCTTTGAAGGGGACCGCCACGGGGATGTTCGTATTTTGTGTAACCTTCAAAATACCGAACGCTGGATGGAGACAATATTACATGAACTGGGCCATGCGGTTTACAGCAAATACCATAATCGGAAAGAACCCTGGCTGCTCAGAGAACCGGCCCACAGTTTCACCACCGAAGCTATTGCGATGTTCTTCGGTAGATTGAGCCGTAGTGCTGCCTGGATGCAGCGAATGTTGGAACTGTCAGACGAACAACGGGCGAAGATTGAAAAGGTGAGCGAAAAATATCTGCGGTTCCAACAGGTGCTTTTTGTCCGATGGGCTATGGTTATGTATAACTTTGAAAAGCAACTGTATGCCGACCCCGACCAGGATCTTAATACACTATGGTGGGATTTGGTTGAGAAATATCAATTCGTCAGACGGCCGCCAGGGCCTGTTGATGCAGGCTGGGCATCCAAACTTCATTTCACCACTGCGCCATGCTATTATCACAATTATATGATGGGTGAGCTGTTAGCATCTCAACTGCATAACCATATCGTTCACAAAGTTCTAATGCTTAAATCGGATGAAGGCGTTAGCTATGTCGGAGACAGAAGGGTCGGGGATTATCTGCGTGGGAAAGTTCTCGGACCGGGAGCACTCTATCATTGGAACGAGATGATCGAGCGGGCAACCGGAGAACCATTGACACCAAAATATTTTGTGAATCAGTTTATCAAATAACGTACAGATGACTTATTTAATTGCCATATTTGTCTATCTGCTTATCCTGGCCGGTATCGGGATTTATAAATCCCGGCAGGTCAAGACGCAGGAGGATTTCACCGTCGCGGGCAGGAGCCTCTCACCCTGGATTATGGTGTGCACAATGTTGTCCGTCTGGATCGGAACAGGTTCGATTGTGGGCAACGCCGGCAAGGCCTATGAAGTCGGCATGGCCGCCTTCTTCCTTCCTTTGGGAACCTTCTTCGGGATGATCCTGCTTTCCTTTATCGCCACGCGGGCCCGGGAAATCGAGGCCATCTCGGTACCCGAGATAATAGGCAGACGATATAACAACACGGCCCGGCTGCTGGCCGTGATCGCACTGGTGATCGCCTATATGGTTATCGTGAGCTATCAATTTAACGCCGGCGGGATGGTGCTGGAAGTGATCGCAGGCAAGAAAGAAAAAGTGGCACTGAAAGTCGATGATATCCTCACGAAATATCATGTCAGTAAAGGATATTTCCATTATGCGCCACCAAAAGACTGGACGGGAACAACGGAAATCAAATTTTATGTGAAAAGCAAAGGCTCGGACAAATGGTCAGAGACGCCGGAAATCTTTACCGTTAAAGTCGTTCAGCCAACCGAGATATCTGGCGAAAAAGCTCAAACCAGCCGGCTGCAAAACAGCAGCGTGATTAAGGAAAATACCTTTACGCGAGTTATAATAAAAGGATATGACAGCGGCTTTAAGAAACGCGACGGAATATACCGATTGGCCTCAATACCGAAGCAGGGACAAATCTTCCTCCACGAACCGGTACTGACCGCCCAAACGGCAACGATTATCGCCGCTGTTTTCATTATTGCTTATACCATGCTGGCCGGGCTGATGAGCCTGGCGTTCGCCGACATTCTTACCGGCATAATTATCACGGTTTCCCTCTTGATAGCCTTTCCCGTACTGCTGACTAAAGCAGGAGGTTTTAGCGGCATTCAATCGGCCTTCGCCGCAATGGGAGACCGCCCCGACCACATGAAACTCTTCGGAGTCTTTGGTGCTGCGGATTATATCAATTTCCTCCTGCCCGTTTTCCTCCTCGTGATGGGCGATGCCAACCAGTACCAGCGCATCTTTGCCAGCAAAGACGCCAAAGGCGCGCGTACCGCCGTGATCGTTATGATATTTCTCGCCCTTCTGATAGAAGAGCTCATCATCGCCGAAGCCTGGTTTGCCGGCAGCCTAACGCCTGACCCGGAAAACGGACGCTACGTTCTCATCTTCGCCGCCCGGCACTTTATGCCCCAGGCACTCGGTATTATCTTTATGATAACAGTGGTCGGCATTATCATCTCCACCGCCGATTCATTCCTTCTGGTCCCCTCGACCACGTTCATCAAGGATGTCTATCTCAATTACATCAATCCCAAGGCCTCCGAAAAGCGAATCGTCTTTATGAGCCGCTTTATGGTCCTGACCTTCGGAGTTATTGCCTGGCTGGTGTCACTGGTGTTCTCACAATCCACGACCGTATTTGAAAAGGCGCTCTATGCCTTTACGATCTATGGCTCATCCATTACTCCCTGCCTCGTGGCGGCCTTGTTATGGAAAAGGGCCACAACCGCCGGCGCAATTTCTTCTATCCTGGCCGGTACGGTAACTACGCTTTTGTGGGAAGAAGTAATAAAGGCCCATTTGCCAACTGAGCTGGCTAAGCTCGATGCAGTACTGCCGGCGATAACCCTGTCGGTGATTTGCCTGATAGCGGTCAGTTTGTTGACTCAAAAGAAACAGCCAACTGGAGGTGATTGACAAATGTTTGGCGCCGACGTCTATGTTGAAAGAAGAAGCCGATTAAAAGAGCAGGTTCAATCCGGATTGATTCTTTTCCTGGGCAATGAAGAAAGCCCGATGAATTATCCGGACAATCAGTATTCTTTTCGGCAGGACAGCTCATTTCTCTACTTTTTCGGGCTTGACTTCCCCGGCCTGGCCGCCGTCATCGACATCGACCAGGGCAAAGAATGCGTCTTCGGCAACGACCTGACCGTAGATGATATTATCTGGATGGGACCCCAGCCAGCCTTGAAAGAAAAGTGCAGTGCAATCGGCGTTAGTGAGACTGCCAAGTTTGACAAGCTCCAGCCGGTTTTGAAAAAGGTGACCGAACAAAGCAGACCGGTGCACATTCTGCCCTCGTACAGGGCCCAGAGCACGCTGAAGATTGCCGAATTGCTGGGCATTCCCCCGGCCAAGGTCCAGGAACGTGTCTCAGAAACACTCATTAGGGCGGTCGTCGCGCAAAGGTCTCTAAAAAGCAAGGGAGAAATTGAACAAATTGAAGCGGCCCTTGACGTTTCTTATGAAATGCAGACGATGGCAATGAAAATGTCGAGACCGGGAATGCTTGAAATGGAGATTGTCGGTGCGATGGAGGGAATTGCCATATCGAGGGGATGTCGTCTTGCTTTTCCCACTATTTTCTCGATCCGCGGAGAGATACTTCATAACCACTATTATGGAAACGTAATGAAGCAAGGCGATATCGCAATAAATGATTCTGGCGCAGAAACCAATCTTGGCTACGCCAGTGACATTAGCAGGATGATTCCTGTAAGTGGAAAATTTTCACAAAGACAAAAGGAAATCTATACTATTGTCCTGAACGCACAAGAAAGAGCGATTGAAATGGTAAGGCCGGGCGTTGAATTCAGGCAGATTCATCTTCTCGCCTGCAAGAGCCTTGCATCCGGGTTAAAGGACCTGGGATTGATGAAAGGAGATATTGAAGAAGCTGTTCATGCAGGGGCACATACATTGTTCTTCCAATGCGGATTAGGTCATATGTTAGGGCTGGATGTGCATGATATGGAAGGGCTGGGAGAAGATTATGTCGGTTATACGGACACAATTAGACGGAATCCTGAGTTTGGCTGGAGGTCTTTGAGACTCGGCAGGGCGCTTGAGGCAGGTTTTGTAATAACTGTGGAACCGGGAATTTATTTCATTCCCGAATTGATAAGCCGGTGGATGGCTGAGAAAAAAAACGCACAATATATAAACTATGATATGGTTAAGAAATATGAGGATTTTGGTGGTCTGCGAGTAGAAGACGATGTTTTGGTAACAGAAAACGGCCATCGTGTGTTAGGCAGGAAAATACCAAAAACCATTGATGAAGTTGAAGATATGTCATCCGGTTAGCAATATCCGGCTATGGCAGTAATTGATTTTTCTTGAGTAATCCGCCCTTGGCGGAATCGACAGTTACGGTGAACTCGCCTTTTCCCTCAACGACAAATTGTACAATAGCAGAGTCCATACCCCCGATTGTGTCCAGCTCGACGCGCTCAGGCCGACGTTTAACCGGTCGAACCCGCTTAAAGAATTTATTTGTAACGCGCCCGCCGGATAAGACCTGAAGGTTACCGCCTTTGATGGAAACAATGTCGGGCGGGCTAATGTGATGGGCCACATCCTGAGCAGTGCGCGTCGGGATAATACGCTGGTTCTCCACGGTTACCCAAATCTTAAATAAGTTCTCGTCAAGTTTCTCTACTGCTATTTCATGTATTTTGAGCAGCGGCATCATATCAGCATGATATAGTGTGAAAGCCATGTTGCGATGGCATTCTTCTTCAAGCAAAAACGAAGGCGGTAAACGTCCCCACTCTTTCCTCGTCCCCCCAATCTCAATTTTGCCATAAGTTGGGTGGTCATATTCCTGCCAGGGAATGACGCCGTCACCCATAAGGACATATTCAATAAATTCAGCCCGTTGTTCGTTCGAAGGTGTACTTGTCGTTTTGTACAAGTTTTTGGGTGTCCATAATTCGTTTGAGAACGAAAGAATGCCCCGCCCTCCATAAAACCAATCAAGCTCATTGCCCCAAGTCGTATAGAGGTCTTTCCAAATAATCATCGAACGGTAATACGGCAGGATTTTCTGGCCCCGCTCGGCGATAAGTTTTAGCACCCTTTCGTCCTGGCCCTTCATCTCGCCGCCTTCTCGGCCCGGGCTTTGCAGGATCATACCGCCGGAATTGTGATACGACTGGGCGGCGGCGATGTTCGGGTGGGAAAGAACGAACTCGGACACCGCACGAGTCTCGGGTTGCGAGAAGGGGTATTCCATGGCTCCGCGTTGAATATAATTCGGCTGCCAATCGAATGCCCAATTGCGATTCATGTCATAACCGCCCCGACCATCTTCGTTGATGCGACCATCCCCGTCGTTATCAATTCCTTCTCTGCCAAGTAGGCTGTACTGGCCCCGCTCATCCGGCTTGACCCTGACCATAAGGTATTCGGGGTAATCAGGGTGCGGCTTATACCGGCCGAGAGGGTCTTTGATACGCATCTGTGTGATAAAGCCGTCACCGTTGAGGTCGTCATAGTCATCTTCGTCCACAAGGCCATCCCGGTCGTTGTCCACAGGCTCAAGGCCTGTACGAGACGAGCGCGACGAATACGCATCGTGAAACCAAAAATCGCGCGCATCGGGATTTATCGTCGGAACGAGATAAAAAACGCGGTTGTCGAGTAAGGCAGTTACCTTTTCAAGCCGTCCATATTGATGGCAAAGGTACCAGGCTGTATAGGCAACTGTCTCAGCGGTTTGAACTTCATTGCCATGAATGTTGCC
>JADFJC010000197.1 GCA_022566315.1 Planctomycetota bacterium | reverse complement strand
GAGGCCAAGGCGGCAGGCCAAAAATGCTCGGAGACGTGGTTTTCTCCACGTTGAGAACATTTTTGGCCGACAACGCAGGCATCGGGCTTCCCTTAGGGATAGAGCGGGTTATTCGGATAGGCTCTAAGTGGTGCTTGTGAAAGTGTGGTACTCGAAATCGCGTGCGTGTGAGTTCAATCGTTCGACAGGAAAATGATTAAGGCCAAATACAAACACACGAACATCGTCGCCCGGGAGTGGCGAAGGCTTGCTGAGTTCTACCAGCGGATTCTTGGTTGCATTCCAGCTCCTCCGGAGAGGGCCGGTACCGGAGAATGGGTCGAACGCTGTACAGGTGTGCCCGGCGCTGAGGTGCGCGGCATTCATCTACGGCTCCCGGGTTATGGAGATGACGGGCCTACGCTTGAGATATTCCAGTACAATATAGCAGAGAAGCGGCCGGAAACAGCAATCAATCGTCCAGGCCTTGCGCATCTTGCCTTCGAGGTTGACGACGTCGAGGCAGCCAGAGACGAGGTAATCACAGCAGGTGGCGAGTGTGTTGGCGACCTGGTCACTGTGGATATTCCCGGCGCCGGCACTATCACGTTAATCTATGTAACCGACCCCGAGGGAAACATCATCGAATTGCAGAAGTGGGAAGGGGACAATGCTCCGGAGATCTTTTTGCCGCCATAGAGGCAAACAAGGAACAAAAAGCAGGCGGTCTAACTGAAATCCTTGCTTTTCCAGGGAATTTAAGTACAATGCAGTATAATCGGGCTATATGGGCAAATCGGGTATCTCCGCAGGACACCTTGCGGTGGAGAATCGAGATATGTTTACGGTTAGTGTCGAAACGTACTTTTGGGCGTCGCATCGGTTGGTCCTGCCGGACAGCTCAAAAGAACCTCTGCACAATCATAACTGGTCGGTTACCGCTGATCTCAGCAGCGAGAAGCTCGACAGTATGGCAGTCGTGATGGACTTTCAGAAACTTAAGGAGATGGTCGATAATATCGTGGCCGAGTTTGACAATACGGCACTGAACGAAATCAGCTATTTTCAGCAGAACAACCCATCAGCCGAGAACGTAGCCAAATTTATATATGAAAAACTTGGCCCAAAACTGCCCAAAGGCGTCAAGCTCCAAAGTATCAGGGTGGTTGAGGAGCCGGGCTGCTCAGCAAAATACGAAACCACAGATGACACAAATTCCAGTGGATTAAGATAGACAAATCTGTGAAATCTGCGAATTTTGTCCTGTAGGAGGTTTTTAAATTTAACGATTATTTAAGCAGGATTTTTGGTATAATAACAGAGAGCGAAGTTGGACCCCGGCGTGCCGGGACAGGGTTGTTTGATGCTCGTAGAAGAAAATCGAGAATCGAGTTGATTATGCAGTGTCAGATTTGTAACAAAAATAATGCGACTATTCACCTGACCGAGATTGCCGACGGTGTCCGCACCGAGATGCACATCTGTGAGCATTGCGCTGCCGAGCAGGATATAGCCGTTAAGAGTCATATCCCGATAAATGAGCTGCTCAGCAGTCTGCTTGCCGTCCAGCCGACAGATGATGAGCTGTCCGGCGATTCAGAGCAAAAGCTCGCGTGCCCGAACTGCGGCTTTACGTTAGCTCAGTTCCGCAAAGAAGGTGTCTTGGGCTGTCCGTATGATTATGAGTTTTTTGAAAAATCGCTGCTGCCGCTCATCGAAAAAGCTCACAATGGCAAGACAACGCACTGTGGAAAGCTTCCTTCAAAAGCATCAAAGAACACAAAAAATGAAATAGAGATCTTAAACCTGCGTCAGCAGCTACAAGCCGCGGTCAAGAGCGAAGATTACGAGCTGGCGGCCAAGCTGCGGGACAAAATAAATAAAATCGAAAAATAAAAAACTATGCATTATACTCCATACGAATTATGAAACTAACAGATATAAGTAACGACATAAATGAGTGGTTTAACGGCTCCGGGCCGTTGGCTGATATAGTCATATCCTCGCGGATTCGTCTGGCAAGGAACATCGCCGGCCACAAATTCCTCAGCCATTGCTCGAATACTGAAAAATCTGAAATACTTAAGAAGCTGAGAGATGTCCTGATGCCCCTCGATCTTGGCGATAAAATCTTCTATATCAGCGTGGACAAGGCCCCGACTCTAAGCAGGCATTTCCTGGTGGAACGCCATCTTATCAGCCGGCACCACGCCTTCGGTAAAGGCCCGCGAGGTGTCGTCATCGCCCGGAAGGAATTCTTCACAGCTATGATTAATGAAGAGGACCATCTGCGACTCCAGGTGCTAAAAGCCGGCTGTCAGCTATCTCAATGTTTCGAGCAGATAAACAATATCGACAATATGATAGAGCAAAAGGTAGATTTCGCCTTTAGCCCTCGTTATGGGTATCTGACTGCCTGCCCGACCAATCTGGGCACGGGCGTAAGGGTTTCGGTAATGCTTCATCTGCCGGCCCTGAAAATGACAGGACAGATAGATAAGTTCTTCAACGCCGCAAGGGACATGAGCCTGGCTGTGCGAGGTCTTTTCGGCGAAGGCACCGAGGCGGCAAGTGACCTGTACCAGATATCCAACCAGGTTACGCTCGGTATCTCGGAGTTGGATATTATCTCGCAATTTGAAAATACCATCATCCCTGAAATAGTCGAATACGAAAATGCTGCAAGAAATCAACTGCTCTCCAAGCAAACGGATATTCTTGATGATAAGATATCACGAGCGATGGCCCTGTTGCAAAACGCACATTTGATAAGCTCGCAGGAGGCGTTGTTCCTGCTGAGCCACCTGCGATTAGGCATCAATATGCACAAGTACATGGGGGCCTCAACTCCGGCGATAGAGAAGCTTTACACACTCTGCGGTACCCCCAAAGACACAGATAAAACAGGCCGGCTTTCCATTGCCACCATAAATCGGCTGTTTATGCTGACCCTGCCGGCCCACTTGCAGTTAAACTACGGAAAATCGCTGGACTCTACTCACAGAGACGCTCTTAGAGCTAAAATCATCCGCTCGGCCCTAAACCAGGACACCCAGCAAAAAAGCTAAAATTTCGCCCTTTCTTATTTTCCGATTGGCAGTAAGCACGAAATAAGGTACTTTTTAATTGCCGAACTAAACCCTAAATTCTAAATATTCGAGTAATTGATAATTTGGCCCAATATATTTTGTGTTATCTTTTTCAAAAAAACGGATTAACTTTATATTTTTCATTTTTTCAAAATCACGATACCTTGTTGGCTCAGAACGCTTATGATATAGCGTTTTTATTTGAGGATAAGATAAAAATTTAGCAAGTGGCATTTCACCACCATCTGTTAATAGTTCTAATATGCCTTCGATTCTTTCGTTGATTTTTTTCTCTTGTTTTTGGTGTTTCTTAGTCGATAATAACCACCGCACGTAATCCATTAACATAAGCTGTTTGGCTTTTTTCAATACTAAACCCTTAATTCTTTGGACTTCTTTTAGATAACCATTAAGTCCCCACATTATATAATCCCATGGATTACAAGTAGAACGTATGTTGCCCAAATAAACGATATATTCATTTCTGTTGGCACTCCAAAAGTTAGCTAAAGACCAAAAACAGTAGGTGTTTATTCCATTTGCAAATAAGACAAGGGCTTCTAAGGCTCTTGCTGTTCTTCCGTTCCCATCGCCGAAAGGATGAATCTCTGCCAAATAATAATGTGCCATAACAGCCCTTGCAATGGAGTTACTACTTAAAAGCCCAGCACCATCTTTGTTTAACCAGTCTGTAAATTCTGACATTGCCAATTCAACTTTTCTTTTTGTAGTGCAAAGGCTTCTTCTTGGCGGTTCACCATATATTGGATTAACATCTCTATATTGACCGGGCGCATTTAATCCGTATTCAATATTATCTGTAAGATGCTTATGTATTTGCTTGATATATTTTTCCTTATAAATGAATTTATCCTTACGATTTTTCACCACTAAATCTATGATATAATCATATGCTCTTTTTGTGTTTTGTGTCTCTTGTTCTTTTCTTTCAAGGTCCTTGTGAAGGTCAGCCTTCTGAAAGGATATTTCTATTTCTTCTTTTGTAAGTTTTGTCCCTTCAATTGCAAGAGTGGCCCCAATCGATGAAACAAACTCGCTTCTGCGAATCTTGTCTGTCGAACCGGGCTGGGATGGATAGTCTCTTATGAATTGGTCAATACTATGAATTTGTTGATATATACCGAGAAAATCAAAAAGCATTTTCGCTTCTTTTTCCTCCTGCATTTTTGATTCAAGGTCTTCAATTAAATCATATTTCATCAATTTTTCGAGATTAAGTATCATTTTGATTTATCCTCAATACGCCTATAACAATTCTTATTGTTTTAAGATATATTATGATATATCGGCAGTAATGTCAATAAAAATGTTATATAAAATGTAATATTTATATATTATATAACTGTATTATACACAAATACTTATATTATATTTACGTAATAAATGTAAATATAATTGTTATAATTTCTGATATGGCTTACGAAAAATCGGTGTATTTTCTTGGCAAATTACTTAATTTTGGGCAATTCGACAAACCGGTGGTAGGGTGCGATGAATCGCACCAATCATGTGTGAATACGAAAAATGGTGCGAAACATCGTACTCTTTTGGTTGAGTGCCGTCTTGAAATCAGTGGTTTCTGGCGTTAAGATAGGCAAGAATTCAGCGAGAAATCAACCAAAAGCGTTGATACCTTCGAGCAAAAATCAAATTTTTCAAATTTTTTTTAACTGCCTTGCCGGCATCGAGTTACGAGAATCCCGAATCTCGAATCGAGGACTTTTTTCGTATCAAATACGCAGCTACGTCTAATTATAGAGGCACCACTTTTTTCGCCTCCGGCAAAAAGCATTATCTGTCGAGCCAGACAAGGTTTTGAACATTTAATTTTGTGTAATTTGGATTCTTGCCCGCCTCAGGCGGGTGAATTTAGGATTCTTGTCCGCCGTAGTCTTGACGTAGGCGGATAGATATTAGGATTTAGGATTTATGTTTCTAAAGAGTAGCATCTGTCGTCTGTCATCTGTCGTCTGTCTTCTGTCCTCGCCCCTCTACATCTGTCGAGAACCCTCTACAAATCAACCCTTTTTATGCAAAACAAACCCAATCTTGTCCGCCGTAGGCGGATTGCAAACTCAGTACGTACAAGGAATTATGAAATTTTTATCCCGCTGGCGGGGCAAAAAAACAAACCC
>JADFJC010000196.1 GCA_022566315.1 Planctomycetota bacterium | reverse complement strand
TTACTCAACTTGACTGACTTTAAAACTGTCATGCTGAGCGAAGCGAAGCATCTGGCCTTAGAACAGGATTTTGTCCCGTTCCGAGTGTGAGATTCTTCGCGGAGTTTATCCTTGAACAAAGTGAAGGACTCAGAACGACAAGTTGCCTATGTTCTTGTCAAAGCTATACTTATGTAAAAACCAGTCAAGTTGAGTATTTAGCCCCCGGTTTTACCGGGGGTTCTTCTCCCGCCCAAATAATTGGGTACGATGGCCCGCATTTATCGTGTTACAGACCACTAACTAAAGAAACTCCTGACAATATCGTTAAACGTTACGTAGAGAACAAGTGTCAATATAAGCGCCCAGCCGGCATAAGCTATAATCCCCTGCACCCGCTCGCTCAACGCCGAACCCTTGACCTTCTCAACCAACAAAATCACAACCAATCCTCCGTCAAGGGGCGGCAAAGGCAAAAAGTTAAACACCGCAATTACCGCGCTTATAAGACCGAGAAAATAGACATAGTAAACCGTCGGCTGCTCAGCAACAATGCGATAGCTCAGTGTGATAATACCGACAGGGCCCATAAGATTCTTGGGGCTGACAAGTCCCCCAACCAGACGCTTTAATGTTACGTAGGTCTGGGCGATAAACATCACGGTCTTTCTATATCCCATCCCGATAGCATCAATGGGACCGCTGGCTTTGTAAGTCCTTTTTAAATTTTCAAATGGAATAAGCTCAACAAAAGCAGATTTAACAGTAACAGACTCTCCGTCGGTACCTACGTCTAAAGCAACGTTACCTGCTATTTCTTCATTGAGACGCCAATCAATCGTGATGCGTTCCCCGGTATATCTTCTGATTTCCCTGATTATTTCATAGAAGTTTGAGACGGCTGCCCCGTCAACCGCAGTTATCTTTGCACCGCGTGGTATTGCCAGCTTTGGTGGTCCACCCTCAGCATCGATAGTCTTGGCAACAATCGGATGCTCGGCGTCGAGTGCAACGCCGATTCCAATTAGGACCCTGTCGCTGCCGGCTGGCTTCTGGGGCTTAACTGTAACAGTAAAAACCTCTTCGACACCGTTGTCATTGGTACGCAGCACCTTGACAGGCAGTTCCTTGTCTTCGGACTTTTCTGTAACGTCGCGCATCTCGCTATAAGTAGGATTCGCAACATCGCCAATCGCAACAATAACATCATCAGGCTGCAATGAAATCTCATCATCAACGCTCGATGCCAGCCTGTCTGAAACAACGGTTATACGTAAACGCGGAACCATAGAATAAATATGGCTAAGCTTGAATTCAGACTCAATATCATAACTGGTGGCATGCATCAAATTCAGTTGAATTTGCGATTTAACTAATTCAACTTCACCCGAGTCACCGACTCGCTCAACAGATAACACTACTTCCTTCACAAGGATATTCTGAATTACTTCCTCCAGCTCCCAATGGCTCTGCACCTCTCTGCCATCGACAGATTTGATTCGGTCGCCGGCAAGCAAGCCCGTTTTCGAATACAGGGCGTTAGCGTCCTCTTCAGAAAGCTTTCTGATGGTCAGACTCGTTGGCGGCACGATACCGAAAAGCCTCATCGACTCGCCGGGCAGTTGTTCGGCCACAAGTGACAAATCTTCTTCAGAGCCGTCCGCGTGCCTTACTCTCAGAACAACCTTCTCATCTCTGCCGGACAAAGCAGCCGCTATCCCGATATCGCTGAAGTCGAGATTGGCGCTTTTGCCTGCAACCTCAATTATTTCGTCACCGGCCTTGAGCCCTGCACGCGCCGCCGGTGAATCCGGCACAACACCGCCGACTACAGCAGGTATCAGGTTTATGCCGATAAGAAAAACTATCATAAAGATAATAACGGCGCTGATAACGTTAAAAACAACACCCGCTGTTAAAACAGCCACACGAATACCAGTCGGCTTATTGGCAAACGAACGCGAGTCATCGCTGGTCTTGACCGGTCCGGTGTCCTCCTGGCCTAACATCTTAACAAAACCACCAAACGGAATAAGACCGAGCCGATATTCCGTATCGCTGGCCTTGCACTTGCCGCCGATAGTAAAACTTAACCCACCTTCACCGGACTCATCGCCTTCTTTGGCGAATATCGCTGGCAGTATCCGAAACCGAAAACCTTCTTCTGTTTTTTGCACACCTAACAAAGTCGGCGGCATAAAGAGTGAAAATACTTCGACCTTTATGCCGGACAATTTGGCAACAATGAAATGACCGAACTCGTGAACGAGAACAACAGACCCAAATCCGAATATAGTCAGCAGTATGTTGCCAAAAGTATTGATGTTTTGGGCAATTAAAAAGACAACCACCACAAAAACAGCACCAAACAAAATCAAGCGAAAACGCTTATTAAACAAATCTTTCAGTTCCTTCATTCAATAATCTCCATACACTGACTTCTGCTCTTGGTTTAAGTGAACTAACTCGTGCCATAGGTAAGTTCGGAGTGCCCTTCAGTGAACTAAAGTGAAAAAGAATGAATAATGAATTCCAAACAAGGAAATCCGAATCTCAAAGTTCGATATTCATCATTCGATATTCCTTTTTCAAACTTTAGGCACTTTAGCTCACTTTAGACACTTTAGCTCACTTTCTATTGCACTTATGCACTTATGCCCTTGTGCGATTTAATTCTAACTTCTTCCCTGGCCCAGGCATCCGCCTCGAGCAGCTCTTCGAGGGATGCGCTGGCTTTAACATCATGCTTATTCAGACAATGTTCGATAAGCTCCAGTATAGTAACAAATTTAATCCCACCCGCCAAGAACTCCTCGACAGCCATCTCGTTTGCAGCGTTGAAAACAGCCGCAGCCGTGCCGCCCGTTCGCGCAACCTCATAAGCCAACGGCAGCGCACGAAACGTCTCAAAATCAGGCTTCTCAAACGTAAGTGTACCTATCTGTCCGAGCCGAAGACGCTTAGAAATACCTGCAACACGCTGCGGATACGTCAAGGCATATTGAATCGGAAGGCACATATCAGGCTCTCCGAGCTGCGCTATAACCGAGCCGTCCACAAATTCTACAAGCGAGTGAATTATCGACTCAGGATGAATCAAAACCTCTATTTTATCCACCGGCATATCAAAAAGCCAGCGGGCCTCGATAATCTCAAACGCTTTGTTCATCATAGTCGCCGAGTCAACGGTGATTTTCGGCCCCATATTCCAAACAGGATGCGCAAGAGCCTGCTCCAACGTTACGCCTCGAATATCCTCAACGGTAGCTCCCCTAAACGGCCCACCAGAAGCGGTCAGAATGATTTTATTAACTTCTTCGCGAGTGCCCGACTGCATAGCCTGGAAAATCGCTGAATGCTCACTATCCACCGGCAAAATAGTACCGCCGTTTTTCTTTGCCTCGCTCACTAACAGTTCGCCTGCAACAACAAGCGGCTCTTTGTTCGCCACAGCAAGCTGCTTGCCGCACTTAGCCGCCGCAAGGACCGCAGGCAGACCCGCCGCACCGACAACCGCGGCAAGGACGATATCAACCTCTTCAAGTTTCGCAATCTCCGTCAAGCCATCCGGCCCAGCCAAAATCTCGACATCCAGCTCACCAACTAATTCACCAAGCTGCGCCACGTAGTCAGGGTTTGTAACAGCAACAAATTTAGGCTTATAGCGTCTAACTTGTTCAGCCAACAGCTCAACATTGCTGTGAGCACTTAATGCAATAATCGCATACCCTGATCCAAGCGCATCGATTACCCGCAGCGCATTTCTGCCTATCGAACCCGTTGAACCCAAAATAGCAATTTGCTTTGCCATAAATACCAATTCCAGCAATTTGTAATTCTCAGCGCTAGTATTCTGTAAAATCCAATTTGATGGGTGGCAGCCTCAAGCGAGTCCTGAAAAATCGGGATGAGCTTGGGGATGGCTTTGAATTTCGTAGGGTGGGCTTTAGCCCACCGAACAAAACTACCCGCATCATCTTGGTGGGGCAAGCCCCACCCTACCAGTGACCACCACGCATTTATCGTGTTACAGACCAGTATCCTATATAGTTCCCAACAAACACCGATAGTACGATAAGCACTACCAAGCTGTCAAGAACATAAGTCAGTGTCAGTCAGTGTTTATTATAAAGGTGTGGAAATCTTTTCTTTTCGCTGATTCCTGCCCCTGAACTGCCGCGGCGTCATCCCGACAAGCCCCTTAAAAGTGCGGGTAAAATAGCTTTGATTATTATAGCCGACCTCAAAGCAAATCTCCGTGCAGTTCTGGTCCGTCGCTAACAATAGTTGTTTCGCACGCTCTATCCGAACGCTGGTCAGGTAATCTATGATAGTAATTCCCATCTGTTCTTTGAATATATGCGCCATTCGCGAAACGCTCAGGTGCGAAGCCTTAGCTACGTCGGCAAGGGTTATCGGCTTATTATAGTTGGCGTCGATATAATTTATGGCCGGCCTGATTTGGCTTACCTTCCGGGCATCCTGCGAAGAATAAACCAATTCGATAAATTCGTTCAACGCCGTGCTAATCCACGCACACAAATCCTCCTGATTGTTAATCCGCATCACTTTGTTTACGTACGTCAGGTTCTTTTCGAGCATAACGTCAATATCCACTCCGCCCTCCACCGCCGACCGGCTCAGAATACTCAGCAGCTCCAGCATTCTTGCTTTAAGAATTCCCAGCTCCCCGATAGTCTTGAACAGTATCGTCCCGAGTATGGAATTCAGAATCTCTTTAGCGCCGGTTCTGTCGCCGATTTTGACCTTGCCCATCAACTCCCGCTCACTATCCAGAGGATACTGCCACTCGGTGCCGAGTTTTTTTCTCTCCTGGATAAACTCGCCTATCTGCGACTGCTGTTCGGAACGCTCGCGACGCCATCTGATAACACGCGGGTCGAACGCGGCTACTTCGTAAAGCAGGTCAAAGAGGAACTGCGCCGCCTCGTTGATTTTCCGCCCCTGTATAAACGGCAGCTCGCGCATCGCCGCCGTCAGTTTTTTTCTGTTCAGATGAAGACCATTTAACCGTTTCTCGACGTCCTTGACTAAGATTTGCGTTACGGGTTCCCAAAGGCATTTGCCGAAAAATATCCCCCCCAGCGCCTTGTCCTTATCCATAACCGGAATACAAACTAACACTATACCCGCATGGCAAAGCGAAATATAAGATTGTCCGGTCTCTATCGCTATCTCAAGGCTTCGCCGACGCTCCTTATTACACCTGCTCCGGCCCGCCGTGCTGCTTTGAACAA
>JADFJC010000195.1 GCA_022566315.1 Planctomycetota bacterium | reverse complement strand
GTTCCACAGGATTGGACTAAAGCCGGCGTTCAGACATTAGCGCTGTACTTCCACGGCACGTCGGGGAACACCGGGCAGTTGTATGTGAAGGTCAACGGCTCTAAGGTGGTCTATGACGGTGATGCCGGTAACTTAGCGCGAACAGGGTGGCAAGCATGGAATATCGACCTTACATCGCTTGGCGTGAGCCTGCAGAGTGTTACGACGCTGGCTATTGGGATTGACGGCAACGGCGCCAGTGGTACATTGTACTTTGACGATATCAGGCTGTATTCTTACAGCCGTGAATTCATCACGCCGGCCGAGCCAAGCAGCACTGGGCTGATAGGGCACTGGAAGTTTGACGGCGACACGCTGGACTCTTCCGGTTTGGGTAACGATGGCACCGCTTATGACAATCCGACCTTCGTGGTCGGTAAGGTTGGCTCGGGGGCCATTGATCTCGACGGAGACGATTATGTTACGATGGATGGCGTAGCTGATGACATAACGAACAACGATATTACGCTCAGCGGATGGGTCAAAACCACCGACACTCATGGACTTTGGCTATCTTGCAATACCGCCAGTCGTGGCAACGTTGCCTTGTGGAGTATCAACAACGGACAGGCGGCCATGTATGATGGAGCTAATGGTACCTATGAAGGCTACTCCGGTACGAATGTCAGCGACGACGTGTGGCATATACTGACGTACACCAGGGACGGGTCAACCGGATATATATACGTCGATGGATTTCTGGCAAACACGCACACAGCCGACTGGGACTTCAGTTCGACTGACCTGTGGTCAATAGGACAGGAGTGGGATGGCGGTGGCCCGAGCGACTTTTTGATCGGGACTGTGGACGACGTCCGAATCTACGACTATGCTCTCTCACGTGCTGAGGTTGCGTGGCTGGCCGGCGTTACTAAGCCGTTTGACAAGCCGTTTTGACATGAATGAATACGGTGTGGTTTATGCCGAGCTAACGGATTCACAGCTTGATGAGCAGTTCTGGCCGCAGCCGTAAGCAACGTTGATACAAGACTAATTGGATTCCCGTCCCGCACCGTAGTGCGGGGCGGGAATGACATAGCGATTTTGCGCCAATTCGGAGCCTGTCGATTCTTTGGTCTCGGCGTCAAGTAAAGATTATGTCAATTGCGAGCTATCAGGTCTCTTTGATTTCTCAAACTCAGGGGTTTTTTGAAAAAGATTTTTGGGGGATGATTCACTCAAGATGCACTCCTTGTGCATGACGATATAAGGGGTAGTTAACAATCTTCTGTAAACCCTTATTACACGAGGAGGTGCATTATGTTGAAGCGTAGGGCTCTAATGGAATCAATATCGTCAAACCTGCACAATTTTCTCAAAAAAATAGGCAGTAATTTGTCAGTGCCGGACAAAAAGTTCCTGTGAGACAGCCTCATAGGACTGCTTCGGTGCGACAAACCTATCGTTTGTCAAATGGCACGGCACCTGCCAAATCAACGCACAAAGTTCCTCTCACGACTGGATTCCTTTCATTAAAAACTACTGATTTTATCGGATACCCTCTAATTCACAATGGTACAGTTTTTGGGGGTCATTCCACTTGCACGCGTTTTTTTTACAAGGCGTAATGTTATATCATTTTTGATTTGAATGGAGATAATGCACCCTGTATATTTAGCTATACTGGAAAATTACTAATTCACTGAAAAAATTAAACTTATGATCAGACTCAGAAACATAACATTACCCTTCGACCACAAGGAAGAAGCCCTGGTTAGCAGCATTTTGGAACGTCTGGATATTCCAGAGCACCAACTCCTCAACTTTACTATAGCCCTCAAATCCATAGACGCAAGGCGCAAAAATAACATTGTTTCTGTCTATACAATAGACGTGAGACTTAAAAATGAGCCTGAACTGCTTTCCAAATTTTCGCAAGACATTAGTATTTCTCCAGTCCCTCGTACAAATTACCAGCTACCAACAGTTGGCAATAGACACGGCTGGAGTCCGGTTGTCGTTGGAAGCGGGCCTTGCGGTCTCTTTGTCGCTCTAACCCTTGCACAACTGGGCTTTAAGCCTGTACTGATAGAAAGAGGAAAAGAAGTTAGCTCAAGAGTAAAGGATGTCCAAAACTTTTGGCGTAACGGGCAGCTCGACCCGGAATCTAATGTGCAGTTTGGTGAAGGTGGAGCGGGCACTTTTTCTGATGGAAAACTTACTACCCGGATAAAGGATAAATATAACCGCTCAAGAAAAGTTCTTGAAGAATTTGTAAAGGCCGGAGCACCAGAAGAAATACTCTATCAGGCCAAGCCGCATATCGGCACAGACAATCTCGTTAAGATAGTAAGGAACCTCCGCAATACAATTATCTCGTTAGGCGGACAGGTTCGCTTTGAAACAAAACTTACAGGTATTAAAATAAAAGACAGCAAAGTTGCCGGCGCAATCCTTAACGACTCTGAAAAGATTGAGACAGACACCATAGTGCTTGCCTTGGGACACAGCGCAAGGGATACATTCGAGATGCTGGCCCAACTGAACATACCCATAGAAGCAAAGCCGTTTTCAATAGGCGTTCGTATTGAGCATCCCCAAAGCTGGATAGACAAGGCCCAGTACGGCAGGTTTGCATCTCATCCACTGCTTGGGCCGGCTGATTATAAATTGGTACACCACTGCGGGAATGGCCGGTCTGCTTATACATTCTGTATGTGCCCTGGTGGCGAGGTAATTGCTTCTTCATCTGAAACTGGGGGCATAGTAACAAACGGTATGAGCTTTTATCATAGAAATCGTCCTAATGCAAATAGTGCTCTGTTAGTCGGTGTCAGCCCACGGGACTTTGGAAGTACAAGCCCACTTGCCGGCATTGGGTTCCAGCGGAAATGGGAGCAAAAAGCCTTTGAGACCGGAGGCAATAACTACTTTGCACCTGTCCAGCTTGTTGGTGATTTCCTTGCCGGCCGGCCTTCAAATTCATTTGGCCAGGTTATACCATCGTACACCCCGGGAACCACACTATGTAACCTTGCAGAATGCCTGCCTGGTTTTGTTGCTGAAACACTCAGGCTGGCGATTTCACAAATGGACAAAAAACTCAACGGCTTCGCGATGAACGATGCGGTTATGACCGCAGTAGAATCGAGAAGCTCTTCACCAATAAGGATTGTCAGGGATGAAACTTTCCAGAGCCCCGCTATTAAAGGACTATACCCAGCCGGTGAAGGTGCAGGCTATGCAGGCGGAATAATCTCCACAGCCGTCGATGGGATCAAAATAGCTGAAGCCATAAATAGCAAAACATCGTAATTCAAGTTTTGCATATTTCTTCCGAAATCTCTTGTTCAACTTTTTCGGCATCTACCTCAAAATTGCCACTGAGACGATCCTGGGCTCGGCCGCTACGTTCGGAAATCTTGGTGGTTTTCAGTTCTACTCAATTTGTGACTTCGCAATGGCAATTACCTCAAAATGAAACTCGCCGCGAGGGATCGTTACTGACGCCTTGCCCCCTACCGAGAGCCCAACAATAGCATCTCCTACTGGTGAGTGAATTGAAATACTTCCTGTATCAATATCAGCATCGTTAGGGCCCAGTAATTGATAGGTCACCTTCTCTTGAGTATTCAGATCCAACAAAGTCACAACGGTGCCAAACAGGGCTCGATCACATTGAACTTTAGTGCAATCAACTTTTTCTGAACGGTTTATTTGCGCCCTCAACTCACCCAGACGCCCGTCGATAAACCCTAGTTGCTGACGGCCGTAAATATATTCGCCGCTTTCCTTTAGATCGCCCGCTTCACGAGCTATGCCAACCCGTTTACTGACCACAGCCCGTTCTTTCTCAAGCTCGATCAGTTCCTCATGGAGCTTTTTGAAACCAGTTTCTGAGATTTGCACAAGGTCACACATCTTGATATATCTCCATATATAAAATAGTTTGTTTTCTGACATGACAGGATGGAATTTCGCCAGTAGAGAAACTCTTGGAATTATTTGGTGTAATGTCAACTTATCCATCCATACTATAAACTTTTCAATCATATTGGTTTAAATTGGTTTTGATTTCATAATTATAGTCGACTCTTATAGTGATTTCATCTATAATTTTCCTTCGTTTAGGAGTTAAAACAAGAAACAAAACAAAGGGTGATAAAAATTATACGAACTAGACCTTGGACAATGCTGCTGGTGATGATGTACAGGTAATCCAAGTTAATAAAGGCCAGCCCATTCAAACTTGTATTACTGCCGGAACAAATACTAAAAGGGATACAAACACCTCTGGTGATGATGGTGTTTCCGGAGAAAACATACACACAGGCGCAGATGGAATATGTAACACCACCGCTGATAATACTGACGATATGAGCACAGACCCTTACACCGCAGCTGTGTTGCAAAATTTTCTTAACAGTACTGTTTACAATCAGGCAGTTGTGAATTGGAGCGAAGTAGTTAAGCTTTCAGACATGACAGTAAACTTTGATCTTAATAGAGATGGTGATATTGACGTAAGTTCTTGGACGACTGCGGAGATGGATGTCGTCATAAACCAATGCAAAGACGATGATTACGAGTACAATATTTTCCTTGTGGATAATCCAAATGATGGTAGTACAGGTTTCATGAATACGGGCCAAATGTATGGGTTTATTCATGCCGATAATGCAACTTGGGACACCCAAACAACTGCACATGAACTTGGCCATGGAGCTTTTAGTCTTCCACATACACGATTTGATACTGTCAATCTAATGCATGTGACCGAGGGAGTTTCCAAAACCCGACTCAGAAAGTACCAGTGGGATCTCATCCAGTAGGGAAATAAGGAAAGTAATGTTGGCTTATCGATATAGAGAAGTAAAATATGTTTGTTTTTATGGTTAATTGTGTCAAGCAGTATATTCCATATAGATAGAAAGTGAGGTTCAAAAATGAAAAGTTTGACTATACATATCCCCTTATTGTTAGCAGTGGTTCTATTTCAGGTAAATATGCTAGTAGCTGAAGGAAAAGTTGGCATCACTAAGGCTTTACAATTGATAATGAGCCAGGCCCGAAATAAAGAACCAATAAGTGGAATATCAGATACACATTTGAAAACAGCTGATCCTCAACAAGTGTTATCACTATTAGCGCCTTATGAAAGAGATGAGTCCCGGGCAGTTAGAAGGCTGGCTCATTTATATGGTGTCCGGCTGGCGGGTTTGCAACCGAGGCCGGAAGTCAGACAAGAAGTAACTGCGC
>JADFJC010000076.1 GCA_022566315.1 Planctomycetota bacterium | reverse complement strand
GTAAGGCTGTGGGAGGTTGCGACTGGCCGGGAGGTCCGAACGCTCAAAGGGCACTCGGTATCGTTCAGCCCCGATGGCCGCTTTCTGGCAACCGGGATGGCAACCGGGAGCGGGGACAAGACTGTCAAGACTGTTACGTTCTGGGAGGTTGCGACTGGCCGGGAGGTTCGCAAGCTCGAAGGGCTGAGTTCGGTCACGTTTAGTCCCGATGGCCGTCTGATCGCAAGCGGCGGTGGAACGGTGACGTTATGGGATCAGAAGCGCGGCGCGTTGTTGACCACTCTGGCTGCTGTCGGCAGCGAAGGCGACTACATTGCCTGGACGCCGGAGGGCTACTTCGTCGCAACACCCGCGACCGAACAGTTAGTGGCGCTCCGTATCGGGGACGAGGTGCAGCCGCTCGGAAAGCATCGAGACCGTTTTTATCGTCCTGATCTTGTCGCTAAGAAGCTTGCGATCCAGCCTGTTGAGGTCCGAGGACCTAAGGTAGATCTCGAGGCTATCGGCAAACGTGAGCAAGAGCTGGCCGAGGCTGAGGCAGCGAAGCGCGAGCAGTGGCTGAAGGCTGAACAATTGGCCGATGGTGTTTCCCGCGAAGAAGTCCTCGCTCTGTGCGACGAGGCCCTCGATGTGGCGGATGGAATTTACGATCCCCGTTGGAAGGGCCGGGTTCTGGTTGAGCTTGCCAACGAGTTTGCTAAGGTGGACAAGAAGCGGGCAAACGCTGCTTTTGACCGGGCGCTCGCTACCGTTAATCGCGTGCTTCAAGAGGCGGATAGAATGACAGACCATACGAAGGTGGGGGCTTTGATCAGCGTGCTCCCACAGCTCGCGAAGCTGGATAGGGACCGCGCGCTGGCCGCGTTTGACCGCGCACTCGAGGTGGCGAATGGAATCAAGGGGGGTCAAGGAGGAGATATGGTTCCCGGCGGGAGTTTTATCAAAGCTCAAGTCTTAGCCAAGATCGCCGGGGAATTGGCTAAGGTGGACAGGGCTCGGGCACTTCGCGTATTTGACGACGCGCTTGAGGAGGTGGAACCAATCAGGAACCGTCACACCAAGGCTGCGGCGCTGAGTACTATTGTCACAGAGATGGCCAAGGTGGATTTTGACCGAGCCCTCAAAGTGGCGGAAGGATTGACTGACCCCGGAGAAAAAGCCTTCGTGCTGGCTCACGTTGCCAGAGAGTTGGCGAAAGTTGACAGAAAACGGGCACTCACGCTCTTTGACCGCGCTATTCGGGAGGCCATTCCAGGGCACTCCCCAACGGTGCTAAGTGCTATTGCCAGAGAGTTGGTGCATGTGGACGTTGAGCGCGCGCTCAGAGTAGCGGAGGGAATCCAAGGGGGGTCCCCAGGAAGCCCTCACGGTTTTGTGAAGAATCATGAGTTGTTGGTCAGCATTGCCAGAGAAGGGGCGAACCTGAGCGCAGAGCGGGCACTTGCGGTGGCCGAGCGAATGCTCGAGGTGACCGAACAAATGACTGACCCACGCAATAAGGCCTGGAAGGCCGCGCTCGCCGGGGTATTAGGGTTGGTGAGCACAGAGCGGGGAAGGAGCGGGCACTTGAGATAGCCGAGGCCAGGAAGGCCGCGGTGCTGGGCGGCGTCGCCGGACTATTGGCAAAGCTGGACGCAGAGCGGGCACTTGAGATAGCCGAAGCGATCGAGCACGCCGACGTTAAGACTCTGACCATGGCTGATATAGCCACACAGTTGGCGTACGTGAACGTGGACCGCGCACTTCAGGTAGCGAAGGGAATCACGGACTCCCGGGCCATCGGAGCGGAAACCGCGGTCTCAGAAGTGGAGAAAGCCGAGGAGATCTTTTTGAAGAATCGGCTGAATAGCATCAGGGCCGAGACGCTGGGCCACATAGCCATACGATTAGCAAAGATGGACGTTGAACGGGCACTTCAATTGGCGGAAGGAATCAAAAACGCGCAACTCAAGAGGCTTACGCTGTATTTTATGGTGATACAGTTGACGACCGTCGACGTTGAGGGCGCTCTGCAGGTGGCGGAGGCAGTCCAGGCGCTAGCAAGACCGTCGGGGACCCCAGTACGGCTGCACTTGGCAAGGCTACATACGGATATGGAGTCAGCGATGCAGGGTATGGGAATGTTCACGTTGCCCCTCGGGCTGCAGATCGAGGCCCACTGCGAAAGCCTGTGCGTGTTTCAGAAGCTACATTTTGAGCTCGGTATTAGCACGCCTATCACCGAAGTCTATGACACGCTGAATTCAATGGCGCTGGTTCCCCTCGTCCAGAAGTTGGCGAAGGTGGACAAACGGCGGGCACTGACCCTTGCCCGGGGCATCGAGTACCCGGGTGCAAAAGCGGAGGCGTTAGCTAAGCTGGCGGTCGCTCTTTCGGAGGGTCGCTGAAGGGCGTCCGTCGATTCAGGCGGCTCGACGACGTTGGCTGAAAACTGGCTGGTAGGTGGCAATGATTAGTGTCCCCGCTACCCCCCTTCGCGGGCACAGGTAACGGCTTGCGGGGATGACAATATTAAGGTCCCCGCTAACGTCCCCCACGATCGGAGTCGAGGGAAGGCTTCGCGCGGGACACGAATAAGGGATTGCGTCGCCCCTTCCCTTCGATTACACTCAGGGTAAACTCACTGCGCACCTTGGGCACAAGCTCAGGGCAAGCTTACCGGCGACGGCTAAACGGCTTTAGCATTGCAAATCGAGTCAAAGTGTGGTATATATGTGTGCCGTAATTTCCAAGTTAGGAGAAAACAAATGGGTCAGACTAAAACATTCTTTGTATTGCTTTCTATGGTGGCGATTTGGACCGTAGGATTGTTCGTGGCAACTCCCCCACTTTTGGCTGAAGACGAGGCCGTGAGTGTATCTATCATTGCGGACGGCCTACCAGGACCAGGGACTCGGCACGGGCTAAGAAAGGTAAGGGCAGCGTTGCGGGAAAAGGGAGTCCGTTTTGAGCAGGTCAGCTCATCCAGAAAGGCCAAGGGGCGGATTGAAATTGTTGCGGGCATCGCTGACGGTTCCGGAGCGGCGGCAAAGTTACTCAAATCCATCCCGATGTATCGGGATTTTGCGCCTGAAGGTGCCGAATCGCTGCTGATTCACAACATTGAACGGAAACGAAGAAAGCTGCTGCTCGTAACCGGCGGCGACGACCGAGGTCTGATGTATGCGCTGCTGGACGTTGCAGACCGTATCGGCTGGGCCAGCGACCCGAAAAGTCCGCTGAGCGAGGTCCGCAATGCTCAGGAAAAGCCGGCGGTTGCCGAGCGGGCGCTTTCGATATACACGATGCACCAAGCGAATTTCGAGAGCTACTTCTATGATGAAGAGTACTGGAGCAGGTATCTGGATATGTTAGCCAGGAATCGCTTCAATACGTTCGCACTGCTTTTTGGCTATGAGAACTGGGGGTATTTTTCGCCGCCTTATCCCTATTTCTTTGATGTTGAAGAATTTCCCGATATCAAAGTCGTGGGGATTACTAAAGACAAGCAGCGGCGCAATCTCGATGCGCTGAACAGAATCATCAGGATGACGCACGAGCGGGGTATGAATTTCACTTTGGGCATCTGGGACCATATTTATCGCGGCGGCGTGCAAGGGCCCAGAGACCGTGCGGGCAAACCGACCGAGGGCATAGTGTGGGGCCTGACATCGGACAACCTGACCGCTTACACGAGGGTCGCATTGACGAAGTTTCTCAAATTAGTGCCGAAGATTGATGCAATTCAATTTCGGATGCACGGCGAGTCGGGGCTCAAGAGAACCGAGATGGGCGGCTTCTGGGAGAACGTCTATCGGGTGATGACCGAGCACGGGCCGAATATTCGCTTTGATGCGCGGGCAAAGAACTTTCCTGATTCGCTTATCGACAAGGCCCTGGAGATGGGTGTGAATATGAGGATATGCACCAAGTACTGGATGGAACAGATGGGCCTTCCATTCCATCCGACGCACGTTCATCCCGGGAACCAACATGACAGGCGACACGGCTATGCCGATTTGCTGCGCTATCCGCAGAGGTACAAGATGCACTGGCGGCTGTGGAACGGTGGAACCACCCGCATACTGCTTTGGGGCGACCCTGATTATGTCCGGCGTTTTGTCCAGAGCACTTACCTCTATAATGGCGAGGGCTTCGAGGTGGTTGAGCCGATGGCAACGAAAATGCAGGACCATCCACATAGTATGAAGCCGTTTGAATTACTCAAGCCACAATACCAATACTATGATTGGGAGTTTGAGCGCTACTGGCATTTCTTTCAGGTTTTTGGAAGGTTGGGTTATAATCCCGATACGCCGCCTGAGGTTTGGCAAAGAGAATTCCAGCGCCGCTTCGGCAAAAAAGCGGCTCCTTACGTGGAGCGAGCCATCCACCTCGCAAGTAAGATTCTGCCACGTATTGTCACATACACATATCCGTACAATATGTTTCCGACGACGAGGGGGTGGGTGGAGAGACAGCGGATGAAGGACCTTCCGGAATACGCCAGGGCCTTGCCGAGCGATACGCAGCAGTTTTTGAGGATAGATGATGCGGCGAAGTTTCAATTGGAAGGAAAAGACTCAGCCAGGTTTTCGCCGCAGCAGTCCAGCCGATGGTTTGAGAGGGTCTCGCGGGATGTTCTGAATTTGGTCGGGCAGGCTGAGCGGCGAATCGGCGGCAACAAAAACAAGGAATTCAATTCGACGATGGTGGACATGAGAATACTTGCCAATCTGGCTTTGTACCACAGCCACAGAGCTAAAGCAGGCGTCGGTTACGCATTGTTCAAGCGCAGCAGTGACCTCAATGCGCTTGATGACGCAATCGGTTATGAAGGCGAGGCAATTAAGGCGTGGGAGAAACTCGTGGAGGCGGCGGGCGATGTATATAGTGATAATCTCATGATGGGCCGTGAAAGTGCGGCTCTATCCGGTCACTGGAGGGATGAGCTGGCCAAATTGAGAAAAGGCTTGGAGAAACTTCAGCAGCAAAGAAAAAGTTTTCGGCCGACCGTCACCGAGGATAAACCGCTGATTGCTCATGTACCAATCCGGAAAGCACAACCTGCCAACGGGCTGGCCGTTCGCGCGACAGTAAGCTCCAAGGCGCCAATAGCCAGTACAAAAGTGGCTTATCGTTGTGGCCAGGATAGTTATCGCTACATAGACATGAGACAAATGAAGCCCTATATGTACCGCACTGTGATTCCGGGTAACGAGATAAAGGAGGGACTGAAGTATTTCATTGAGGCCGTTGATAAAAATGGTAACCGAACAAAAACCGAATTGGTGTCGGTGACAGTTACAAACGACAACAAACCGCCGATTGTAAAGCACACGCCTATAACCAGTGCTCTCGCAGTGAAACCCTTGACAGTGACGGCGGAGGTCACTGACCCGTCTGGGGTCAAGTGGGTTCGTCTGCGGTACCGCAGCGTGAGCCAGTACGAGGACTACAAGAGTCTGGATATGGTCGAGACGAAGAGGGGTGTTTATGAGGTGACAGTGCCGGGTGAAGATATTGTGGCGAAATGGGACTTTATGTATCTGTTTGAAGTTATGGATAACAAAGGCAACGGAAAGATTTATCCAGATTTGGAGCAAGAAACGCCGTACGTCGTGGTGAAGCTGCGGCGATGAGTTATAATTTAAGGTCCAACTGCAAAAAAATGGTTGATTAACATTGACAGTCACAAACGAGAAATAACCATGACACATTTGCACAAAGCCAAATCAGAAATCAGAAATCAGAGGTCAGATGTCAGATGTCGGAAGTCAGAAGTCAGATTATCTGTCTTCTGTCCTCTGTTTTCTGTCCTCTGTCTTCTGTCCTCTGTTTTCTGTCCTCTGTGTTCGGTGCCCTGTGTATGGGGTAAACAGAGAACCATAATAGCTCTTACCGAGAATTGGCACATTAAGCAGCTTGATACTGACAAGCCCGACGTGGCTGCGCTGAGGCGCTCAGCAGCCTCACCAGAGAGTACCTGGCTTAGTGCCGAAATGCCGGCACAAATCCATGACATACTGCTCAAGCACGGTAAGATTTCTGACCCGCACGTAGGCAAGAATGCGGCGGAATCTGCGTGGGTGGGGGAAAAAGACTGGGCTTATACCTGTACGTTTGCCAGCCCGACCAATAGCGAAGGACCGATTTTTCTGCGCTTTGGGGGGCTTGACACGCTGGCGACGGTTTATCTCAACGGCAAGAAAATCGGCTATTTCAATAATATGTACCGAGAGTACACGGTCGATGTCCGAGAGCAGCTTGCCCCGGCCGGCAGGGACAATGTTCTTTTGATTGTCTTCTCATCTCCGCTGCGTTTCATCAATCAGGTGGAGAGACCGGAGCGACACAAGGGCCTTGGCAAGTACAAGTGGCTCAGAAAATCGCACGGTGACTTTAGCTCGTATCTTGGCGCGCGGCCTCATTCCGTGAAGGTTGGCGTTTATCGTGATGTTTTGCTTGATGTGCCGGGGCGGTCCTGGATAGAGGATGTGTGGGTACGGCCCCAGCTTACAAAAGATTTCAAAAGCGCTACAGTGCGGGTCAGTGTCGAAGTCGGTGGCGCCGGGGCGGAACTTGATTGGCAATTGAAAGGCCCATCGGGTAAAGAGATTAAGCGTGGGAAAGCCCCAAATCTTAAATTTCAAATTTCAAATCTCAAATCTCAAATCTTAAATTTCAATGTACGCAGCTTCCAGTTCACCGTTGAAAGTCCGAAACTGTGGTGGCCGCGAACACACGGGGAGCAGAACCTCTATCAGCTCGAAATCAATCTCAAGGATAAGAAGGGACGGCTTGACAGTCGCAGCGTGAGTTTCGGCATACGAGATGTCCGGCCGGTGTTAGAAGACCCGCAAACGGGTGAAAAACGGTTTCGTTTCGATATAAACGGCAGGCCGATCTTTATGCTGGGCGCCTGCTGGGCGCCGCTGGAGGGTATGACGCACTGCTGGGACAGCGAGCGAGCGGGCCGGCTGCTCGACCTGCTCGAACACGGACGGATGAACGTGCTTCGAATCTGGGCCGAGGGAAATATACCCCCGCAGGAGTTCTACGACGAGTGCGATAAGCGGGGGATTTTTATCTGGCAGGATTTTATGTTCGGATACAATATGCACCCGAGCGGTGAGCCGGAGTTTGATGAGAACTGTCGTGCGGAAATCGAAGGTATGATTCGCAAACTGCGGAATCATCCCTGTATCCTTTTATGGTGCGGCGGCAATGAGAACCACATGGGCTGGAATTTCGGGCGGGGTACGAACCCGCCAATCGGGCTGGAGCTGTTCCACAAGATTATGCCGGAGGCCTGCGCCAAGCTGGACCCCGACCGCTTGTTCCATCCCAGCTCACCCTTCGGCGGGCGCGTCGCGAACTGGCCGCTCGAAGGCGACTGGCACGACTATACGACTCTGAAATTCGTTCCTGAGGCATCGGTGCCGCTGTACGCCTCGGAAGTTGGGCGGGCAAGTGCGCCATCACTTTCGAGTATGAAGCTGTTTCTCAGCGACGAAGAGCTTTGGCCTGAAGGATACAGCCCTGCAATACGTACGCCGGGTCAAGCGGCCTGGCCGCCGATGTGGCAGTATCGCTCGGTGGGAGGTTCGTGGGACAAGGTCGGCAGGGTCGGCGAATATTGCGACCCATCGAATGCGGAAGAGCTTATCCGTGTGCTCGGTATGGCGCACGGCGAATACCTGCGCGACCGGGTGGAGAGGGAGCGGCGGGGCGTACCGGACGGCGGCCCCGACGGCAATCGGCGGTGCTGGGGCAATATGATATGGCGGCTTAACGATTCCTGGCCGATTATATACTGGAGTGCCATCGACTATTACCTCGAACCGAAAATACCTTATTATTTCCTCCGCCGCGCATACGACCCCATTCTGATTTCCTTCGAGCAAACGCGTGACTCGATCGCCGTATGGGTGGTCAATGACTCACCGGAGTCTGTCTCAGGCAAGCTGGAGGTGCATCGCCGGCGATTCAATGGAAATTCACGCGGCCAACTTGAGGCGCAGGTGAGAATCGAGCCAGGCCAGGCGAAACGATGCCTGGTAACTACGGACTTGGGACCAATTTACCTGCGAAATGAGTTCCTTCACGCTACGTTCGGTGCAAGGGAGGCGACTTATCTGCTGATAGGCGAGAGGTACCTGCATCTGCCGAATGCGAAGCTGACGGTGCGTGTTCTCGGTGACAAGATAGAAATAGCCACGAACGTTTTTGCCCGGACAGTTACGCTCGAGATGGACGGGGTTACGGGGGCTGTGTTTGAGGACAATTTCTTCGATATGGCACCGGGTCGGAAACTCACGATTGCAGTGATAAATCCGGCAGGTGGACGGGCTGTAACTATTCGCGCCCTTAATGCCAAGCCCGTGCGATTGGAGTTGAAATAGGACCGAAAGCTACAAAGAACGAAAAGGAGAAAATGACGATGACAAAAGAAAATACGATTGGCCGCAGAAGATTTCTAACGGCAGCCGGTGCGGCGGTGGCCGGCGCAGGCGCCGTGAGCACGCTGACGCGTTCAGCTTCTGCTCAAAATGTTCTGACAATCCGCAAACAGGCCGACATTCCATATAAGCCGGATGTACTGGTTGTCGGCGGCGGCCCGGCGGGCATTGGCGCAGCGCTCGGGGCGGCGGGAAAAGGCGCTAACACGCTGCTGATTGAGCACCACGCCTTTTTCGGGGGAGTGGCTGCCTGGTGTCTGGGGATGCCGATTAACCAGATGCGCCCGGGAAGCAAATCTCGGTCGAAAGTGCATGAGCTGGTCCTTGAGAAACTCCGAGCCTACGGCGACCAGGCCGTCAGGGTCGGTCAGCACCAGTTGTGGTGCAACGTTGATTACCTGAAGGTTGCGGTGCTCGACGCGCTGGACCAGGTTGGCTGCAAATACCTTGTCCATACGCGGGCGATTGACGCCGTGGTGGAGGGCGGCCGTATTACGGGCGTGGTTGTGGCGACGAAGCGAGGCCCGGCCGTCATCCGTGCCAAGGCCGTCGTTGACTGTACCGGCGATGCGGACGTGGCCTACTACGCCGGTGCCGAGACGATGAAGGAACTTGGCTCGCTGTCTCCGATTACGCTGTGCCTGAATCTGACTAATGTTACCAGAGAACAGGTCCGCAAGGCAAACATAAGAGACATTGCCCGCAAAGCAAAGAAAAAGTACCCGCTGATTCCGAACGGATGGGGCCTTGGCAAGGTTTCAAACGGCCACAGCTTCTACATCAATCACGCCGGGACAAGAGACATAGGCCAGTTCGACGCAACGGACCCCGTACAGCGCACGCAGGCCGAGTGCCAGAGCCGCCGGCAGGTTTTGCAGATGGTCCAGGCAATGCGAGAGTTTGGGGGCGAAGAGCTCAAAGACATCGAGCTGATTGGTACAGGCACGCAGGTTGGCGTTCGTGAGACCCGCCGGGTGAAAGGCCTTTATGTGCTGACCGAAAAAGATGCGCTGAGCGGACAAAAGTTCGACGATGTGATAGCATGGCGCAGCGGCTTTCTCGACATCGGCTTCGTCCGATTCTCCAAGATGAAGATCCACGATGTTCCATACAGCGCGATTCTGCCGGAGAAATTGGACGGGCTGCTGATGGCCGGACGATGTATCTCGGCAACTCATGTGGCAGCTTCGGCGGGCAAGAGTATGGGTAACTGTGTTGCGACAGGTCACGCGGCCGGGCTGGCGGCGGCTATGTCTGTAAAGAAAAAGTGTCTGCCTCGTGAGTTGAAAGTCGGCCAACTGCAGGACGCGCTGCGGGCGGACGGCGTGGATTTGACCCGCGGCGGTGAAAGTCAGGATAGGCTCGATAACAAAGGATAGAAAATTCATAACGGCAGGTGTATTTTTTTCTTGTGGGATAAACAACAATTTGATATAATGTGCTTAAAGTGTAAAGTGCCTAAAGTGACACGTAAGTGTCATCCTGAGGCGAAGCCGAAGGATCTGGTCAACGAAAAAAAGAGATTCTTCGCTTCGCTCAGAATGACAGCAAAGCTGTCACTTTAGCTCACTTTAGGCACTTTGAATTGAGGAGATTAGTATATGCCAGGCAAAAGAGTATTTACCCCCTTAGTCCTAAGGACTCCTTTCGGAGAAATGGGAATTCCCTATCGCCAAAGTGGGAGATTTCCCGAAAGACACGGGGAGGGACCCCGCTTCGCGGGAAGCCAAACAGACGTCCGGAAAAAACACCGGAGTTTTCTAACGGGGTTTACGTTGATTGAATTGCTGGTGGTAATCGCCATCATAGCGCTGTTGATGGCTATATTGATGCCGGCGCTGCAGCGCGTGAGGAAACAGGCCAAGGGCGTTATATGCCGCACCAATCTCAAACAAATCGGCCTGGCGTTCAACATGTATACAGAGGACAACAAGGGCAAATTCCCCCGCAACGGCGGTATATGGATTGTCAAGTTTTTGCCCTATATCGGCGGTCAGGGGGACCAGGACAAGGACTACCAGGAGATGGGTGTGTACAACTGCCCGAGCTATCCAAACAAAGAGCAAACGCTCGATTACGTGATTAACTCCTGGAAGGACGGCGTAACGGAGTATATTGGCTACAGCCCGGTCAGCGATTTCCGCCGGCCCTCCTCGAAGATATTGTTGGCCGACAACGAGTATGCAGTAAACGCTTCTGGAGGCTCAATCCGTCAGATTATCAGAAAAGGCCAGGGATTGCCCGGTAGAGGCGGTTTCGACGTTTGGCGTCCACGCCATCTGCCCACCGGCACCGACGCACAGCGACGAGTGGCCAAGGCCCGCCACCGCGACGGCTGCAACGTGGCATACATGGACGGCGGCTCCGGTTGGATACAGGGCGAGAAAATGACACCACAAATGTGGGACCCCAAATAACGGCAGACATTGCGGTGAGCTTCTCCACTCTCACAATTCGCGAAACGCACTCACAGCATGCTCTCCGTAAGGAGTCCCAAGGACAACCGCCGCACTTTTGATGAACTCTCGCCGTCTCATAGATTTACTCCTGCCTTCTATTGTGTTCTAAAAGTTTATTTTTGCTTGACCCACGCTTCATTAAACTTTACATATTTGATAGTCTTATTCGGGGCGCCTCCTCGGTCTTTATGATGGTAGCTGTAAACCACGTGCAAGGTATCATTACGACCCATGATAATAGACGGATAGGCGCTGCTGGTCGCAATACTTCTGCCACGCGTGTCCAGTTCAAGGTGCCGGGTATATTCCCAGGTTTTCCCTTCATCGGTTGAAATCGAAACCGCCAGACTGTGCCTGCCGTCTTCCGTATCGTTATATGCCAGGACCCAGTGACCATTTCGCAAAGTGACTATATCGGCTCCCGAACCCGGGTTAGGCAATTCAGAATCTCTCACCGGACTCCACGTTAAGCCTTTGTCTTTGGAAGTGCTCATGTGAAGACGGTTAGGTGCAGGGCCGTTGTCGCGCATGTAGGCGACTAATGTCCCATCGGTTTTCTTCGCGATGCTGGGCTGTATGTTTCCTGCTCCGAGAAGCGGCTCACTGAACTGCCAGCTTTTACCGCCGTCATCCGTTATGGCCATTAATGAAAAGCTGAATCCATCCGAGTAAAGGGGAATGATGATTCGATTCTCATCAACGATAACAGCTTTGTTTTTGGTCTGCCAACCCATACGCCTAAAATATGCATAACCGAGCTGCTGTTCCGTGTATCGGCCTGTGGCGTCGTAGAGCCGACCTTTGCGCATCATATTCTCTCCCCGCGCCTTGGCAAGCAAATTCGCCCCCCACGCTTTCCATCTATCTAACATTCTGCGAGTAGCTTCATCTGATATATCAGTACTTTCAGAAAGATATTTTCCATATTCTTCAATTTGTCTTTCAATGGATTTGACGAAGCGGTCGCCGGGCTGTATGCCTCGCTCGGATGAGTCACCGGGTTTGACATACAGAACATCTTGCCAGGACCACTTTGGCGGTCCGTCCGGCTTCATATAGTTTTCGCTGATACGGTATTTGGGCAGGGAAGTCTCCCACTGGTTTGCTATGACCGTGTACCACATCAGCCAGAGCCGGTCCTGAGCATCGAGGAACAGAATCGGATTAACATCCGGGAATCCGGGGACATCTGCCATCACGAACGGCTTGCTCCACTTTTGCTTACCGGCTCGCAGCCGTGCTCCCATAATCGCTACGTCATCTGCCCAGCGTTCGCCGGAACCTTGAAACCAGGCTGTTAGAAGATCGCCATTTGGCAGCTCAACGATCGTCGAGCCGTGCACGTGCTGCTTGACAAGAGGGAATATCTCCATAGCCTGGTAAATAACCTTTTCATCGCCGGCAGGACTATTCACAGGTGCAGAAACTGCGTCCGCACAACCCGCAATACCTGTTGCAAGCAGCAAGCATAGAGACAACACCGAAAATTGCTTGCGCGCGACTCGACCGAACTCGCCGAAGTCCGAAACTCTCTCATTTTCCTTCATCTTAGCTTCCTGTAGAATTTCCTTTTAACAGATTTAACCATATTTAAAAGCGTCTAACCCTTCGACTACACACCTTGGGCACAAGCTCAGGGCATGGTTTTTTTTACTAAATAAACTTGCCTAACAAATATAACACACAAAGGCGTTGTTTTGTTGTTTTTTCTCACAATAAACGTCTCTTAAGTTCTACCTTAGAACAGAAGACAGAGAACAGAAGACAGAGGACAGAGCTAACTTCTGACATCTGACTTCTGACTTCTGAATTCTGCCGTGAGGACAGAACGCTATTGACTTTACAAGAGCTAAGCAGTATCATAAAACCGTTGCCCGCACCTGTGCTGCCCGCACAGAAAACGCGGGTACAGGTGGTTCGATTTGCTTTTGGACAGAAAAGGAGTAGTAACTGATGCATCAGCAATTGACTCGTCGTGATTTCCTGCGCAAAACGGCTTGGAGTGGCTCCAGCCTCATCATCCTGTCAAATAGCCGGTTGGTACGCGGTACCCAGGCCAACGAGAAGTTGAACATTGCCGGGATTGGTGTCGGCGGTCGCGGCGCTGCAGACCTCAACGGTGTGGCAAGTGAGAACATCGTTGCTTTGTGCGATGTTGACGAAAAGCATGCGGCACAGACCTTCGAACGATACCCCAAGGCCAAACGATACAAAGACTTTCGCAAAATGTTCGACGAGATGCACCACAAGATCGACGCTGTGGTCATTGGCACGCCCGACCATACGCATGCCCCGGCAGGGGTGATGGCTATGAAACTCGGCAAGCATTGCTACTGTGAGAAGCCGCTTACCCACAGCGTGTACGAAGCCCGGGTGATGGCAGAATTAGCGCGCGAGAAAAAGCTCGTTACGCAAATGGGGACGCAGATTCACGCCGGCAGCAATTATCGTCGCGTAGTGGAGCTTGTCCAGACCGGTGCCATTGGTACCGTGCGCGAAGTCCATGTATGGCTGGGCGCGAACTTCTCCGGGCCGCCCAGGCCAACAGACATGTCTCAGCCTGATGTCCCCTCTGACCGCCCCGCGGTGCCGGAGACGCTCGATTGGGACCTGTGGCTGGGGCCTGCATCATACCGGCCTTACCACCCAGCTTACGCCCCATTCGGATGGCGCTACTGGTGGAACTTTGCAAACGGTCAATTAGGGGACTTCTTCTGCCACTACTGCGATCTGGCATTCTGGGCGTTGAAATTACGGCATCCTGTCACCGTGGAAGCCGAGGGGCCGGTCCATCCTGAGAGTGCCGCTCGCTGGACAATCGCCCGACAGGAATACCCCGCGCGTGGCGATTTGCCTCCGGTCACATTAACATGGTACAACGGCGGCGGCTATCCGGCGTTCGTAAAAGAAAACAAAGTCCCGCTATGGGGAAACGCAGTGCTGTTCATCGGCTCGAAAGGGATGCTGATTGCCGACTATGGCCGAGGCCAGTTGCTGCCTGAAGAAAAGTTTGCTGACTTTGAGAGGCCCGAACCGTTCATCCCGGATTCCATCGGCCACCACCGCGAATGGGTCGAGGCCTGCAAGACGGGCGGGCCGACCACGTGCAATTTTGACTACTCGGGCGCACTGACCGAAGCTGCGTTACTTTGCAATGTCGCGCTGCGTACCGGCAAGAAACTCACGTGGGACGCCAGGCGACTCAAGGCCATCGGCTGCCCTGAAGCGGACGTGTTCATCCGGCGTGAATACCGGAAAGGATGGACGTTGTAGGATGCAATTCTACAGATAAAGCATAATGATGAACAAGCACGTATCTCCACGGGATGCCTTACGGCAGAAACATCAGTCCAAAGCCGGCTCGACACGCAGGCAATTCCTAAAACGGTTCGGGTTTGGCGTGGTAGCCGGAGGTATCCCGATTTTATCGGGACTCGATGATGCGCACTCAGCGGCGTCGGAAACAACCGGCCGTAAAGTAAAATATCGCACGCTCGGCAAAACCGGACTGCGCATCTCTGAAATCGGATTTGGAGGCCACAGTTGGGCGTACAAGCAGGTCCCTGATGGTCAGGGTGGATATCGCAGGCCTACTATCGACGAGGCCGTCCGGATGATTGCTGCTGGGATAGACATGGGAGTGAATTTTTTCGATTCCTGCACAGCACTGGTAGAATCCAGCGTGCCCGGCGAGGCGCTCAAAAGACTGAAAGCGCGAGATCGAGTCATCGTTTCCATCCGTGTTTCTCACAAAATGAAGGGTATCAAAGCCGACAAGCAGGAGATATACAAGTGGACTGAGGACAGGCTGAAGCTGTGGCAGACCGACTACGTTGATATCTGCCTGCTCTGCAATACCGAGAAAGACACGCCGCAGTCAGGCTATTGGGACATGTCCTACTCAATCGAAGCGCTCGACAAACTAAAACAGCAGGGAAAGATTCGGTTTACCGGATTCGGCTGCCACTTCACGCCTGAACTGTTCTTAGAAGCGTTTGAGAAGTTTGGCGACTACTTCGACATCTGCTCGATACCCTACAATGTGCGGCATCGCGCTGCGGAAAAGGTGCTGCCGGCGGCTAAGAAAAAGGGGTTAGGAGTGATTACCATCAAGCCCTTCGTCCGTGGCGCTCTCTTGAAGAATCGCGATCTCAAAGGCACTGACGCCGGCCTGCCCCGTGATTTGATCGCCTTCGTGTTAGAGAACAAACTTATCGACATCTGCACATGCGGAGTCCATACTATCGAGCAGGTACGAGAGAACCTCAGCGCCTCGTGGACGAAGCTCTCGCCGGGGCGACGCGAACGAATCGAGAAACTTGCAGGCACCGGCATCCCCGGTCGGGAATACGCCTGGCTGGAACAAGGTTGGCGATATGCGTAGTGTGAAGTCAGACGTCAGAAGACAGAAGTCAGAAGTCAGACGTCAGATGGCAGGGTTTCTGTCTTCTGTTTTCCGTCCTCTGTCTTCTCTTCTTTGTACCCCGGGTCAGGGAAATCTGTAAGGGTGTGGCTAATTTTTCCGGCACCACATAAAATCTTTTTTGACATAGGACTGACGTAGATGATTAATACAGTTCACGTAGGAATTGGTCCGATAGGACAGAAAATGGTTAAGTATGCAGTTGAGCGTGGTTGTTTCAACATCGTAGGAGCTGTTGACTCCGACCCTGACAAGGCTGGTAAAGAGCTTGGTGAGCTGTGCGGTATAGAGCCGCTCGGAATCACCGTTAGCAGTAATCTTAATGATGCAATCAAAGGTAAGTCGGCTGAGGTGGCGATAGTTACTACTGTTAGTAGTATTGTCTCTTTTGAGAGCCAGGTTGTCGAACTCGCAAAAGCTAAGCTTCACATTGTTTCCACCTGTGAAGAACTTTTCTTTCCCTGGAATACTCAACCTGAGGTTTCGAGGAGGATAGATGAAATATGTCGTGAAAATGGAGTTGTGTGTCTTGGTACAGGAGTCAACCCGGGATATCTGATGGATTTTCTTCCGACGGTCCTGACCGGTGTATGCCGGGACGTGAAAAAAGTGGAAGTATGGAGGGTCCAGGATGCTTCGGTGCGCCGAATTCCATTCCAGCAGAAAATAGGCGCCGGTCTGACACTGGAAGAATTTGAGGTCAAAAAGAAGGACGGAACGCTGAGGCATGTAGGTCTGCCTGAGTCTGTGGATTTTATCGCTGATAGACTTGGCTGGAAACTTGACCGGAATGTTGAAACTCTTGAGCCGGTAATAGCTGAGGAAGATATTAATACCGGGTACAAACCGATTTCTAAAGGCATGGCCTGTGGAGTGCAGCAGGTCGGCAGGGGTTTTGTTGGTGACAGGGAGGTTATTGCCCTGAATTTTAGAGCTGCGGTCGGCGAGCCTGAATCCTATGACCAGGTGCGGATTGATGGTGAGCCTGCAATTCAATCCAGAATTGCCGGCGGTGTCAATGGTGATATCGCAACATGTGCTATTACTCTTAATGCGGTGAGGTCTGTTCTTGAGGCAAGTCCCGGTCTTAAAACGATGGGCGATATTCCTCCGGTTGCCTTTTTCACCGGAAGAGCGATATAAGAGTTACGAAAAATTGGCCCTCCTGAAAGTTCCTAACAAAGAGCCTAAACATTATGCTGGATTATATCATTATCATCTTCTATTTATCTGTGGTCCTTTTGGTGGGATTGTGGAGTGGAAAGGGAATGAAAACTCTGCAAGAGTTCTCAGTATCCCACCGGTCGTATGGCTCGATGGTTATTTTCGCGACCCTTTCAGCTTCATTCATCGGCGGTGGGTTTTCTATAGGTAACGCCGAGAAGGTTTTTCGCTTTGGTATTGTAAACATCGTAGCCCTTTGGGGATTCAGCCTTAAAGAGATTCTTGTTGCTAAGTTTATTGCACCAAAAATGGATAATTTTCCCAACGCCATCTCCGCAGGTGATATTATGGAGCAGGGATACGGGAAGCTGGCAAAAGTCGTTACCGGGTTCTTTTCTGTCTTCCTTTGCGCAGGGATTGTGGGAGCTCAGGTGGGGGCCATGGGACTCATCTTCAACGTGTTTCTCGGCATCGAACCTGTTTGGGGCATCTTGATCGGCTGCGGAATTGTTATTGCTTATTCAACGGTAGGTGGGATGCGAGCGGTAGTATTGACAGACGTCATCCAGTTCTACGTGCTTGCCATTGGACTACCGGCTGCGCTTGTATTCGGCATAGTAAAGTTGGGTGGTTTTTCTGCTATCAAGGCGGCTGTGCCGGCAGGACACTTTTCGGTGCCGTCTGAGGCGTTGACCATTAGTGCTTTTATTTCGCTGTTCCTCACTTTTCTGTTGGGCGAAACACTTGTGCCCCCTTATGTGCAGCGTTTGTTTATTGGCAAGAACGCTGCGCATACAGCCCGCGGCACTATGCTTAGCGGTATCTTCTCGATTCCCTTCTTTGCGATTACGGGCGCCATCGGACTGGTGGCCTTGACACTTGACCCGAAACTGGACCCCAATCTGGCCATGCCATACGTTATTCGTACAGTGCTGCCCGCGGGGGTGCGGGGCATCGTCATTGCAGGCGTGATTTCGATAGTGATGTCCTCCGCAGACTCCTTTCTCAACGGAGCAGCCACCGGCTGTATCAACGATATAGTCAAACCTCTTCGGAAGAACCCGCTGTCCGAACGGCAGGAGTTGCTTTTGGCTAAACTTACGAACTGCTTTGTGGGCGTTTTCGCCATTATCTTCGCCATCAAGATTCGCAGCATTCTCGACATTCTCATTTACGCTTATAATTTCTGGGCGCCCGTCATCCTCGTTCCGTTGGCGGCCGTGTTCTTAGGCGTCCGGGTCACGAAGGCCGGATTCCTGACCGGTATCGTGGCCGGTGCCGCGGGCGTGCTGATATGGAACGGCCTGTTGAGATCGCCGATGGGAGTAAACGGCCTGGTCATCGGCGTCTTCTGCAACCTCATTGCTTTTACGCTGACCAACAAACTGTGCCTCAGCAATGCCGAGGCGAAAAGATAAATCAGGTGGCGAGGAGTCGATGAACAGAAGTATCATTAAATTTTAGATTTCAAATTTCAAATATGAAAGTATAGTGATTAGGTTTCACGGGAGGTAACAAAAATGGAGCCGGTCTGTGTCCTTGTCCTAAGGACTCCTTACGGAGGACAACGTAAAAGTTGGTTACTGACTGTAGTTGTGTGGTTAGTGATGGGATTGACGGTCGTACTTTCTGCAACGCAAACTCAATCCGCGAATGATTCAATTAAGGCCGTTATTCAACAGGCCGGCAATGCCGATAGTGATGAGGTCCGTTTGGACCTTTTAAGAAAACTCCAGAAACAACCAGGCCTGGATGCCTCTTTCAAGGAAGACCTCACAAAGCTCATCACACAGATCGAGCGTTGGCTGCACGAAAAACGATTGGACTATTTCGGTCGGCAGGTACGCCGCAGGAAGGACTTTGATTTCCAGATTCCCGAGAGATCTCCACTCTATCCGTTGACATGGCTGTATCGCGGCAGGATGGTCATCTGGTACACGATGGAGTCCGGCGGCGTCTGGAGCATTGCCCAAAGACGGCGTGAATTCTTTGGCATAGCGCGCGGGTTTTTTGAGAAAGCCGCCCGGGCGTTTCCTGAAAACAAGATTGTCCGAATGTATCTCGGTCATCCCACCGGCCCTCTCAAGCACTACGAGGCCGTCTCGGGCGCACCTCAGTGGGCCGTTTACCAGCGAGAGGGATTGGAACGTCTGGCCGATATCATTGAGTGGTGGATCGATAACCGTATGCAGGAAAACGGAGAATACGGCGGCGGATGGGGGGACGACTGTGAGATGTGGCGGTGGTGGGTGCCGGTACTGATTGGATTCGATAGTCCAAAGATAACAAAGGCACAGGCACGTTTCTCTAAGGCCTTGCTCGACCAGCCGCACATGAGGCTCGGCTATACAACCAGAATGTCAGACGTGGAACATACTGCCGAGGATTCTGCCGATGTCATAACGCCAATGATGCACCTTGACCCGGACAACGACCTCTGGCGCAAGCGTGCGCTTCGCCTGGCTGAGCTAATGGAGGAGTTCTGGACCGGACGAAACGAACGTGGCTTCCTGCAGTTCAAAAGCACGTATTTCACCGCAAACAAAATCGATACGAATCCAACGCGCGCCTGCGACACTGTATATCATCCGAGGGCGGTGCAGCCGACTCTGCTTTATTGGCAGCGGACAGGTGATGCGAATCTGACGAGACTCTTTGCCGCCTGGATGGATACATG
>JADFJC010000075.1 GCA_022566315.1 Planctomycetota bacterium | reverse complement strand
GTAAAGAAATTAGGTTTCGTTTTGGCTCCAGCGAGGACAAGGCTGGCAAGGAAGCAAAACGCAGGCCTACTGGTTGGTAGTCCGAGTTTTGCTGAGGCCGCCAGCCGAAGCCGCAGCCAGCCAAAAATGGAAGATAATTTATTTACAAGTCCTAAAGTTCGAACCCCGCAATCTCTGTCCCGCAATCGGGGCATTTCGAATCTTCAATATTATTTACAGCAATCTTATAGCCAATGCGTTCAATCAACATTCGGCCGCAATTATAACAAAAGGTACTTTCGAATTTCGCCCTGGGCACATTACCGAGGTAAATATAATGCAGCCCTGCGGATTGGCCTATCTCGAAAGCCCGCTCCAAACTGCTCATAGACGTGGGCATTGAATCCAGATATTTATACTGCGGATGGAACCTGCTGATATGCCACGGGACATCAGGCCCGGCATCTGAAACAATAAACTCGGTAAGTTTTTTCAACTCATCGTCGGAATCATTTTCGCCCGGCACCAGCAGTGTGGTAATCTCAAGCCAGATATTCGTTTCCTTCGCGATGTAGCTAATCGTATCAAGCACCGGCTGCAATCTTGCCTTGCATAATCTTTTGTAATAATCCTCGCTGAACGCTTTCAGGTCAACATTTATCCCATCGAGCCACTCGCCGGCGAAATCGATCGCTTCGGTCGTCATATAGCCGTTACTGACAAAAACATTCGTCAGGCCGCGTTCTTTGCCTAACCGGCCACAATCGTTACACAGCTCCATAAAAACCGTCGGCTCGGTATAGGTATAAGCGATACTTTTGCACCCGCTGCGCACAGCCCCCTCGACAATTTGCTCCGGCGTTATTGGTTCTCCGTTGATTTGACCTCTTTCTATCGCTGCCTGGCTTATCTGCCAGTTCTGGCAAAACTCACAGCGAAAATTACAACCCATCGTAGCAATGGAGAAACTGCGCGTCCCGGGCTGAAAATGAAACAATGGCTTTTTCTCGATAGGGTCCGGATTAGCAGAGCAGACCTTGTCGTAATTTAGTGAATACAGCACCCCATCCACATTTTGGCGCACGCAGCACCGACCGAGCTTACCATCATCAATCGCGCATCGATGGTTACACAATTTACACCGAACCTTCTTTTCTTCGCTCGGTTCCCAGAGTACTGCCTTTTTGAGATTTATTTCTTCAATTGCCATAATGCGACCTTTTTATCTCATCGCCACTTCCATTTGTCATTCTGAACGAAGTGAAGAATCTCACTTCGACATTCATTATTCCTTATTCGATATTCAATATTCCTTCTTGTCATTCCCGCGAAACTTGTGCCCGCGAACGCGGGTAGCGGGAATCCATTTTCTTTCTTCGCTGTGTCCTCTGCGGCGAAATCGGTCTTGAGTCTTGGGTCTTTGTGTCTGCTACACGCCATAGCTTTTTGCTATAATCTTAATTGGATGACTAACTACAGTTTCGCTTATATGCTCTATCTGCATTTTACAGGCAGCGCATTCGGTTAATACGTTTTTGGCAGGTGTCGATTCCAACGCTGCCTTTAAGCTCTCGGAAATCTTTGATGACAGTTCGTAGTTTTTCTTTTGCATACCGAACGTGCCTGCCAGGCCGCAACAGCCGGCTTTAAGGTCAACGACTTTGACACCGCAAAGCTCTTGCAGCAGCTTTATACTCGCCCCCTCATCACTTACAGCACATAAACGACAGGGCAAATGATAAACAAATTCCTTTGTTATCGACTTTGTCGGTGCCTTCAATTTTTTCTGCTCAAGCAGGTCAGATAAATAATTCATCAGTTCATAAGTATTTTCCGATACGAGCCTGGCATCCAGCCGGCAACAAAATGCCGCAGTTCTTGCTTCAGATACAGCGCAGCACTCGGCTCGGAACAAACTATCTTGTAGCCTTCGCGCACGACTTTAGCCAAATCAGATGCAATCTGCTCCGGTCCCTCGCTCATCGGTTCTTCTATGTCCTTACGCACTTGTGTTATTCCTGACTATTACTCGAAATCACGAGGCAGGAACTGAGCTTGGGAAATGGTTCCGCTCATCCGCAGGACTGCGAGGTCGTCTTCGCTGACCTGTCCCTTGATGAACTGTTGAACGACAGGATGGGGATGGTTACGAATATGGTCGGCATCGCCGCTGGCAATAATTTTGCCGTTATGCAGCATAATGATACGGTCTGCTATCTTATAGGCGCTTGTCATATCGTGGGTAACAACAACTGTTGTTACGCCCAGCTCTTTTTGCAGCTTCAAAATAAGCTCGTTAATCACATCCGCACGAATAGGGTCCAGCCCCGTAGTCGGCTCATCATATAAAATTATCTCCGGATTTAGCGCAATTGCCCTTGCCAATGCCACCCTCTTTCGCTGTCCCCCGGAAAGATTCGCCGGATAAAATTGCTGAAAACCATCAAGACCGACCATAGCTAATTTGGCCTTTACAAGCTCTTCGACCTCTCTCCAGTTAGTTATCTTACAATGCTGTCTTATCGGAAATATTATATTTTCAGTAACATTAAGACTGTCAAACAACGCCCCACCCTGGAAAAGAAAACCGTAATGGGTACGGATTCTGTTTAATTCATTCTCGTTCAGATTATCTATTCGGCGGTTCTTAAAATAAACCTCGCCGGAGTTCGGCCTTAATAAAGCTATCAAATGTTTTATTAAGACAGTCTTGCCGCATCCGCTCGGCCCTATCACAACGGTTGTCTTGCCCTTCTCAATCGTCAGAGAAATATTATCCAGAACGACATTAGTACCGAACCTTTTAGTAAGGTTCTTAACCTCAAGCATGCCATTGGAGCATGTTTCCATATCGAGATTATTTTCGTATTTCTTTTTCACTCGCTGCTCTCTTCTATTCGCTGCCTGCCCCCGCTTGTTGCCGGCGGGGGAACGCTATCATCAAACCAGACTTTTGAGCTGCCAAAACGTATTGTAAATCGCTTTGAAAATCACCGCCAGTGCAAAATTCAGCGCTAATATGGAAATAAGGCTGGCCACAAACGCCTCCGTGCACGCCCGTCCTACACCCTGCGCACCTTCCTTGCACGTAAAGCCCTTATAACAGCTAATAACCGCAATAGCCGCGCCGAAGAAGAAACCCTTTATAACACCGATAGATATATCCCACAGTTCCACGCCGTTGGCGCTAAAATTCCAGTATGCCCGACTGTTAATCCCCAATTGGATAACGCTTACAAAATGTCCGCCGATAATACCCATCAAATCCGCATAGATAATCAGAACCGGCGTAAGGAGCAGGCATGCCAGAAATCGTGGTACGACCAGATATCGTATCGGGTCAGTTCCCATGCTCCTGATCGCATCAATTTGTTCGGTAACGTTCATCGTTCCCAATTCAGCGGTCAAAGCCCCGCCGACGCGCCCCGCCAACATAACCGCTGCGAGCACAGGCCCTAATTCTTTCACAACTGAAATATTAATCAGAATGCCTAAGTGCTCTTCCAGTCCCATACCCGCAAGCTGGTCGTATGCCTGAACCGCCAATGTCATTCCCACAAACGCACCCGTTATCATTACAACCGGTACACTGCGAACACCGATGATATTCATTTGTGTCCATATCAACGGGTACGTGCGTGAGCTGGCACAACTCCGCAAAGACGCAATCATCGACTGCCAGACAAACCGTGCAAACTGCCCCATATTGCTTACGCCGCTTATCGTTTTAGCTCCCACTATCCCAATCATGGTATTTTACTCCGGAACCGAATCTCAGGACAAATTTGCCACTCTGCGAACTATGCTCTGCGAAGCGCTACGCATAGCAGAGGTACTTCGCTACGAAGCACGAGCCACAACTCATCTTTAATAGTAAATAGTCAACGACCGGTAGTCAATGGTCAATTACGTAGCCAGTTTTCTTTTATGGCCCCGGAAGAATATACACCCTAACCGTTCAGTATCCATCCCTTCCGGTATGTCTTGCGGATATACTGATTAGCTTCGGGGCAGTTTGTGGCCTTGATGTTTTCGGCGTCCCACTGGAGTTTCTTGCCGACCGTGATCTTCTCCGTCTTGTCCCTCGTTTTCACGTCGCGCACTTCACCCAGGCGAAAGGAGACGAACGCCAACAGGTTGTGCTCGATGAGCGCACCGGAATAATCGAAGTTGCAGAGCGTCGGCTTGCCCGTCTTGCACGCGATGAGCCACTCCTTGTGGTGACCGGGCGAAGGGGGAATCAGCTCATCCGGCTTAGGCGAGCTGTAATGTGTCATATCCCCTCTTAACATCAGAATCCGGTAGTCATAATCAGCCAGGAGCGAGCCTTTGTCTCCCTTGAACAGGACGCCCTTAAACAGCCCGTCACGGTCAAATGCCTTCGACGGCATACCCGGCTTCTTGCCGCCGTCATACCAGTAAACCTTCACGGCAGGACGCCAGTCATTAGCTGGATGGTCCCACTCGGCCGTGAGCCACTGTGGACACGTGTCGGTGTTGATGGGTGTGCCGGCGGCCTCGCAGGTCGTAGGAAATCGCAGGTCAAGCGCCCAATACGCCATGTCTATCATATGACTGCCCATGTCTCCGATCTGTCCGCTGCCGAAGTCCCAGAAGCGGTTCCACTTCAGACAACTGCCAATATACCCTGGATTGTATGGATGCATCGGCGACGGGCCGACCCACAGGTCCCAGTTGATGTTCTCCGGGATGGGCTTGACTTCCGGCAGATAACTACCTCCTTTGGGCAGCCGGCTGCACCAGACACGGGCTTCTTTCACGGTTCCAATTGCGCCGTTCCGCACCAGTTCGACCATACGCCGGTAATTTTCGTAGGCGTGTATCTGCGTGCCCATTTGCGTTGCGAGCTTGTTCCTGTTCTTAAGGTACGTTTTGCGAACCATCCGGGCCTCGTGTACTGAGTTGGCCAGGGGTTTCTCGCAATAGACGTGCATGCCGCGGTTCATCGCCCAGACATTGATGAAGGCATGCGTGTGGTCTGTTGTCGAGCAGACGACGGCGTCGATGTCCTTCTGCTCAAGGCACTTTCGCCAGTCAATATATGTTTTAGCCCTGGGAAACTGTTTGGCAGCCGCGGCGAGGTTCTTCCCGTTTAAATCGCATAGGGCCACGATGTTCTCGCTCTTGACGTTGTTCATATTGGAACGGCCTCGGCCGCCAACGCCAATGACAGCGATATTGAGCTTTTCGTTCGGTGAATTGCCAGCCTTGAGGATACCGGACTTGAGGACCATGAGTCCTGCTCCGGCCATTGCGCCTTGTTTAAGAAATGTACGACGTTTCATTCGAAGATTCATGAATTACCTCCTTCATTTACAGTTATGCTTGAACATTGTTTATCATATAGATTCTACTTTTTCACAGGTTCCCGGCCAGTATATAAGGCCGGTCAAAAAGAATCCACTTTTTTTCTTGAATCTACCATTTTTTGACAGCACACAGGATATTATACAAGATAGTTTTGATAACATCAACTTCAAATGGCTATAACTGTCCCAAAGACAGTGTCAATAGACACATTCTCTTGCAGCATCGGCAAATGTTTTAAGATTCTCGATGGGCGTCTCAAAGAAGTGGTCGCATGCTGCACAGATATATCCGCCGTTGGGACCTACTGTTTCAAAAAGTTCGTGTACTTTCGCCCGAATATCTTCTTTTGTACCGTTGGTAAGGACGTTGAACTGGTCCACTCCGCCGATCAACGCCAGTCGGTTACCTATTTTTGCTGCAAACTCCCACGGCTCCTGGTTACCGCCGATGCTGACCGGTGCCAGAGTCTCGGACACATCACAACCGTTGGCAACAATCATCTCTTCAATTCCCAATGTCCCCCCGCACGTGTGGTAGCTAATTTTGAAGCCTAAATCGTGAAGGGCATCGTGGATTTTGCGGTCATAGGGTGTGCAGAATTCCTTGTGCAGGTCCGGAGATATGAGTGTTGAGGATGCGGCTCCGCCTCCGGTCTCAATCAGGTCAAACTTCGCGTCTTTCATCGACTCGACGAACAGCAATTTCTTTTCCAATAAGTAATTCAAAAACTCGTGTACCCAATCCGGCTTATCAAAACAGGCCAGGAGCAGTTCGTTAACATCCATCAGGCAGCAGGCGTGCTGCCAGCAGCCCGCCTGGTCACCCCAGACAAACCCACGCAAAATCCCACGGTCACCAAGTTGGTCGTATAGCTCGCTGACGGGTTTCAGGCTCAGTTTGGGTACCGGCATATATTTTCCTATCAACCTGATATCTTCATCGTGTTTGACCATATATTCAGTTACCCAGGTTGTCTTCGTGTCGCCGGCGGTTTTGTAGCTAAGAGTGCCTTGGGGTGTACGAATAGTATAGTTGACTGCGCGATTATCAGGGTCGGTACCAACAACTTTCGGTTCGATTCTCCAGTTTTTCGTGGAGGACTTTAGTGCTGTACTTTGTACCTGTGTCTGGCCTACGTCACCGAAATACTGGGCCTGTGCGTCAAAGCCGAACTTCTCAAACGCCTCAAGGTCGCTCATTCCGCCCAAGTACTTGTCCAGATGGTGCTTTTGCCACTGGTGTAATGAGATCGGCAAACGGTCCGGCTTTTCTTTATTCAACGCACGCATCATTCGTTCTTTTGATGTCATTGTTAAATTCCCAATTTTGTCCTTGGGACTCCTTACGGAGAACGAATTAGTCCTGGTGAAATACTTCTTCCATATCAGCCCACCATTCGCTTTCTTTTCGGGTTGGTATTGGACTCTGGCAAGGCTCGCAGAACTCCCACCATTTCTGAGTTGTGGGGTCGGCTGCCATTTTAGCCATATCAGCCTCGAAGTCGTCGCCGGTATATTCGAAGTAGCCGAACAGGTAGTATTTGTCCTCTTCCAATTCGCCGAGGTAAATCGAGTAGTTGCGGATATTGCATTCCTTTATCTTTTTCAGTACGTCCGGCCAGACATTTGCGTGCAGCTCCTTATATTCTTCAAGCTTTTCCGGTTTAAGCCCGATGACGCTGCCGTAGCGTGTTACCTTTTGCTGTGCGCAGCCGGCAAATAGAAAACAAAGGGCCAACAATGCTGCGGTAAGCACAATAAACTTGTTAGGATTTCTCATTTCAGTATTCTCCTTTATGACGGTTTTATACTGAATACCACATACAACACGACCATCGTAACGAAAAGTAAAGCAGATAGGAACTTATAATTGCCAATGCCGCTCCAGCCCTTGTCATGCAGTGCCTGCATTGGATTGGCCCACACTAATTTTTCACTTTCAGCGGTATGTTTATGCGGTTTAAGCAGCGAAAGAATAATCAGTATCGCGGAGCACAACACAGCCAGATAGAAAGTTGCCATCATTGACGGAACATTCCATTCGATATATTGCTTTAGCCAGTCTTTGTCCTTGAACCAATCGAGCAAAAAGACGACCAGTCCCATAGCCGAGCCGAGCCATAACGTAGTAAAGGCCGCCTTGCCGCTGGCTCGTCGCCAGAATATGCCAAAGACAAACACTACCGTAATTGGCGGAGAAATGTAACAGATTATTGCAATGATTCCCTGGAAGATGCTTTCGTAATGGCTTATATACGGTGACCATATTATGGCGGCAATCATAGCGACGAACGTAACAATCCGTCCTACGATTACTAAAGTCCTGTCAGAGGTCTGGGGACGCCATCGCTTGTAAATATCGTAGCTAAACAGTGTAGCAATGGAATTCAGCGCCCCGGAAACTGTACTCATCAATGCCGCCAGCAGTGCTGCGGCAACCACACCTTTGAGTCCAACGGGCAATAAGTGGTTAATCATAAACGAGTACGTGTGTTTTGAGTGCTCCAGGGTATCGGGCAGTTTGCCCTGGTTGATTAGTCCGAGGCAAATCAGCCCCGGGAGCACAAAGATGAATACCGGCAGGATTTTTATAAAGCCGGCAAACAAAGGCCCTACGCGAGCGTGATTAGCATCTTTAGCCCCGAGTACGCGCTGGACAATCGTCTGGTCAGCGCACCAGTACCAGATACCGATGACAGGATAGCCTAAGAAAACCGCATACCAGGGAAGGCCGGAAGCATCACCGTGCGGTCGAAGGACAGTGAGTTTAACAGGCTCAACGCTTGCGACCAAACCCGACCAACCGCCCACATGGTGCAGTCCAATTACTGTTATGCAGACCGCTCCTAATACAAGAACAACGGTCTGAATCGACTCGGTCAAAACAACTGCCAACAGACCTCCAATAATAGTATAGAGACCCGTCAGTACTGCAACGCAAATAATGCTTGTCATAATGTTTATGCCGAACATACCTTCCAGCACTACGGCACCGGCGTAAAGAGAAAAGCCGATGTGGATGAAGACGGCCGAGATAATTGAAAGTAACGCCAGCCAGTCACGGCAGGGTCGGTTGTAACGTTTTTCAAGAAAATCAGGCAGCGTTGCAACCTTGGAACGAAGATAAAAAGGGGCAAAGAATAACGCTAAAATAATTAGTGTAAAAGCCGCCATCCACTCGAAGTTGCCATACGCAAGGCCGTTTTTGTACCCTTCTTCCGCCAGACTGACGAGGTGTACGGTCGAGATGTTCGTCGAGAAAAGTGCCAGCCCAATAACGGGCCAGGTGAGTGTTCTGCCGGCAAGAAAATAGTCCTGTCCTTTTGCTGTTCGTCGTTGTCGAAAGCCGGCGAAACAGCCGATAGCGACAATACCGACCAGATATACGACTATTATGGTCAAATCAATTGGGTCCATAGCTAAATTTGCTGCAAGCATAAGACTGTTCTCCAACGGAATAAGCGGCTAATTTGCGAAAAAATATGAATGCTCCATAATCACTTACTAATAAATGATTACCCCCGCAAAAACGTGCTCTGTGCTTTTGCCACTTTTAATTAGTTGATTAGAGATTAGAGATTAGTAACTAATTCGCTAAGTCAGGCAAACTTGATAACAGCGTACAGCGGATAGCGGATAGTAAAAAACTAAACGCTGAACGCTATACACTAAACGGGACACCCATCTTGACTTTGGTGGCGTTTTATTTATGGTTGCCTTTGTACTTTTCCCAATACTCGGGCATTAGTTCTTTTACCTTGGCTTCGAGTTCCTGGTCGCTGATGGCAGTGAGACGGTCGTGCTCATCATACTGGTCGATGACCCAGCGGGCCAGTTTGTGTATTTTAATCTTGTTGATTCTGTTTTCACCCTTAAGGCCGAAGAACTCGTTGATCCAGTGGACCACGCCGTCGGTGCCGCTTTTGTCGGTGATAGCTACGCGAGGTGGTCGGGCAAGCAGTTTTTCAGTGTCGAAAATGTTATATATCTGCTCGTCCCGACGAAGCCCATCTGCGTGGATTCCGGCCCGCGTAGTATTGAACGCCCTGCCCACGAACGGATAGTTTTCCGGGATTGGCAGGCCAATGGAACGCATATAGTCGGCCAATTCGGTGATTGCCATTGTTTCGATTCCGCAAAGGCCGCCCTTTAGCGCGATGTACTCAAAAATTGCGCTTTCGAGAGGAGGATTTCCTGTGCGTTCGCCGAAGCCGAACAACGTGGTGTTCACTACATCGCAGCCGTACAGCCATGCTGTCCCTGCGTTGGTATGTACCTTGTGGAAGTCATTGTGTCCGTGCCATTCGAGGCGGTCGCTCGGCACGCCGCACTCTTGGTTTAGCTTATAGATAAGTTTCGGGATGCTTCTGGGCAGCTCAGCGCCGGGATAGCTAATTCCAAAACCCATAGTATCACACAGACGAATCTTGACGGAAAGCTCATCGGGAACCTGGCTGCTCATTTCCATCAGTCGTTCAATAAACGGAAGGACAAACCCGTCAATATCCGCTCTTGTCACATCTTCGAGGTGGCAGCGAGGACGCACACCGGCCTCAAAAGCCGCCTCCACAACCTCACAATAGCTATCCATACAATCGGCCCGGCTGCGGAATTTCGACTTGTGGAATATGTGGTAGTCCGAGCAGCTTGTGAGCATGCCGGTTTCTTTTAGCCCGGCTTCTTTGACCAGACGAAAGTCTCCTTTGATCGCCCGAATCCAGCCGGTACACTCAGGATATTTATGGCCCAGCGCGCGGCAGCGGTCAAGCGTTTCTCGGTCGTTCTTGGTATAAAGGAAAAACTCCGTCTGCCGTATCACACCGTTGGGGCCGCCAAGACGGCTCATCAAGTCGTAGATGTGCACCATCTGGTCAATAGTATAAGGCGGACGCGCCTGCTGGCCATCGCGGAAAGTCGTATCGGTAATTAAAATGTTCCTGTCTTTAACGGCCCCGAAGTCAAACTCCACCGCTTTGCCGTCGATGTATTCAACCACCGGCCCTTCAAAACGAATCAGCGGAGGTAAACTGTACGGATAGGTATCCTCCAGCAGGTTCGGTTTCTTTGCATCCACCAGAGGATGCCGTTTTTTTGCTTTGTTCATTGAATGTCCTTTCGTTTATCAGAAATCAGAGGTCAGAAGTCAGAGTCTGTCATCTGTCCTCTGTCTTCTGTTCTCTGTCATCTGTCACCACGCCCTGTTCCTTGCAGACCTGGGCGATATATTCGACCGCTTTGCTGACGGTTTCCACCGAAAGGGCGGCATCTTCTTCCATTTCAATGCCGAACTCTTCTTCGAACATAGCCACCAGCTCGATTGACTGTACGCTTTCGGCTCCAAGGTCAGCGGTAAAATTGTCTTCCGATTTGATTTGGTCCGGGTCAAGTTTCAAAACCCGTGCGGTTATTGCTTTAACGCGTTCTTCTACTGTTGCCATTGATTCACTTCCTATTCATTTCTATCGAGTTAACATTGCCCTTCGGCCTTTTTTAATGGCCTGGTTTCTCATCGGTGCCGTCATTTCAAAAACAGCATCCCACATAGTCTGCTCAGTCTTGGTCCATTGGCAATCGCGCCGGCTCATTGCAATCTTGGCCGTCTCATACAATTTTCCTTTGCCAAATCCTTTTGTTACGACACCCTCAATGAACCACGCAAATGACGGTATAAACTTCGGCAGGGGCTTACCTGTGGCCATAATCAGAGCCATCGGCCCGACGTAAGAGCCGGTATTCAACAGCGTCCCGATTGACGTCTTAACGTGGTCTCCGATAAGGGAGCCGACTTTAACCGAGCCGGTATTGATTGCCCGTCGCCCGTCTAAGATTACCGAGACGGCCGAGTAGTCGTTCTTCAGGTCGCTGTTGGTCGTAAACGCCCCCAGGTTGACCCACTCGCCGACATAGGCATGCCCTAAAAAGCCATCATGATACTTATTCGAATATCCATGGATAATCGACTCTTCCACTTCACCTCCGACCCGGCAGAAAGGCCCGATTGAATTACCTTCGCGGCACTTTGCGCCGAGCAGGATTGTTTTTTTCCCAATGTAGCAGGGCCCTTCAATACGAGTGAAAGGATGTATCTGGGCGTCCTCGTCGATATAGACAGGGCCGTGCTCAGCATCGATAACTACCATCGGGTGCACCATCGCGCCGGGGGCGATATAGACGTCCTTTTTGCTGCCCCGAATGGCGTTCGGCTGTTCCACCGTACCTTCAATACCGTGTTGCCCGGCTGCTGCAAAGTCAGCCGTTATCTGCTCGGCATTGGCCAGAATTAGATCCCAGATGTACTGCCAAGTTGAAAGTTCAGATTTGACGTTGGGCAGTTTCGTTTTAGCGTTGGCTATGAACGTGTCGATGTTATCTGTTGATAGCTTTCCTATGTCATCTTTGGCGATGCGAGCGTACAACACATTGCCTTGTTCATCCAGGCCAACCTCGCTGGGGCCTTTGGCCGTTATATTGAAGCTTTCTGCCTTGAGACGCGGATCCACGATAAGCAGGTCATCGCCGTTCAGAACGGATGAATCGTTGACCGGCCATTCCACCTTCCCGCGATATGAATCTGCCATATAATCAGGTACGAAATAAGCCACATCGTTCGCTCCGACCTTAGCGATGAGCTTTTGGCCAAGTGAATTGAAACCGCATCGAAGCTCCCAGAGCGGACGACTCAACGCCAGGGGGTAAAAGTTGCCTCTAATCTCATTGGAGTTGTCAAGCAAAATCAATCGCATAGATAATCTGTCCTTTCTCACAGCACGAGAATCAGCCCTTCCCCCTTACCAAGGACAATCCGCCACTTGCAAAAATCTTTGAAAGAATACTAAAACGCGTATATCGTGTCAACTGTAAAAAAGCTCGATTCTGGATTCTGGATTCTCGTCGAGCATCGGGCATCGAGCATCGAGTATCAGTCATCTTAATAAAGCACACCCGAAAAACGTCACAAAACCCCATTATTCAATTGGCGGACAAAAATTTATTTAGTAAAAGGAATCGCAAATTTTATACCGAATATTCCAGCAATTCCGGTGGGTGGATTAGTGCAAGCATTGTATTGATGTTGGTATTTATTTTTCACGTTGGTTGCATAGAACAAAATACTGCCCTCAGGAGTAGAAAAGGTGCTTTGCTATGGGTTATATCCGCCTCAGATGGGAATAAATTGGCAGAATATGAAATTGGATCTCCCGATAAAATCGGGATGTGGGATGGAATGGCCGCGGCGAATAGTCGCTTGTATCTTGCGACCAAAGATGGTAGAATATTGTGCTTTGCAGGAAATGAGTAATTAGGAGTTTTAAAGATATGAAAGTACAGCGAACTACAATAATAGTATTAATAAGCCTTTTCATTTTGGCGTCGTCGGCTTTCGCCTGTTCGATACCGGTTTTTCGATATGCTATGGAAAGATGGCCTGCGGATTATTATGACGCGGTGTTAATCTACCGCGGTCAGATGACGGATGACCAGAAGCAACTTTTGGAGGAGCTGCAGCAGACGTCATCCGAGGCGGAAGCTCTACTGAACTTACGTGTTGTGGAAGTGAATCTTGATGAAGTTCCGGAAGAAAAGGTAAAGAGTCTGTTGGGTCCCAATCTTCCGGAGACCCTGCCGGAACTTGCTCTCTGGTATCCCTTGCAAAGAGGTCGGACGGCTCCGGTTTGGCGGGGCCGGCTTACACCCGAAACGGTGGCGGCATTGCTTGAGTCCCCGGTGCGTCGAAAGTTGGCTGAGCGTTTGATTGAAGGCCAAACAGCAGTATGGATTTTTCTTGAATCGGGTAATGTTGATAAGGATACAGCAGCTCTTAAACTTCTCAAACAGGAGCTGGAAACAGTAACCCGCGAACTAAAAGAGGAAGCTGAGTCTATGCCTGATGACTTGGATAGCCCGGAAGTAACGTATGAATTTTCCATTTTACCTTTTTCACGCTCTGACCCTAATGAGAGTATGCTTCTGACCTTGTTGTTGAACAGCGAGCCGGACCTTGACGAGTATTCGGATGAGCCTATCATATTTCCTGTATTTGGACGAGGTCGGGCTCTTTATGCGCTAATTGGGGAGGGTATTACAGCAGATAACATTCGAGGAGCCATCGCTTTTTTGGTCGGTCCCTGCGGCTGTGAAATCAAAATGTTGAACCCGGGTGTGGATTTACTTATGGCCGCGAACTGGGACGCAGCCGCGATGCAGTTCTATCAGGAGTTCTACGAGACATACGACGAGGTGCCGGAACTGACGGGTGTAATGCCGGAAGCACCGGCTGAGGCAGGAACCGGGACCCAGGACAAAGTAATTGCAAGTACTCAGAGTACCGAGGTCCTGGCTCCGGACAACGACCTGAGCCTTGCAGACGACAAGCAGACCCAGGCGGTCGAAGTCAAAGAGCGAAAACTTCTTGGATTAGGCATTATGGGAACAACTGGGATAATGCTGGCGATTATTCTGCTGGCAGTTGTTTTGGGAAGTGTGGCTCTAAGTCTCCGTAGAAGGGGGCATCAATGACGATTTGGAAGCTGGTAACCAGCGAAATCCTGCATCGCAAGATGAACTTTGCGCTGGGTGTGCTGGCGGTGATGGTGGCAAGCACTTCGTTCATCGGCTCGATTACACTTTTACAAATCCATGAGGCCGATTTAGTGCAGGGAATGAATAAGCTTAAGGACGACACTCGCAAGGCAATGCTCAAGCTTGGTTTTAACGTTGTCATCCTTCCAAAGGACCAGAATCTGGCTGACTGGTATGCGGATGATTACGCATCCAAGTATATGCCCGAAGATTACGTGCATAAGCTGGCTAATTCCAGAATCGTTACGGTGCGCCATTTTCTTCCCAGTCTCCAGCAGAAAATCGAATGGCCCGAACGAAAGCGCAAGATTATCCTGGTAGGCGCTCGCGGCGAAGTCCCCAATTTACACAAGAACCCCGTTAAGCCTTTGGTACAGCCGGTGCCGCCCGGAACCATCAGTCTGGGTCATGAGCTTCATCGAAGCATGGACCTGAAGGTCGGTGAAAAGGTTAAGTTGATGGGAAAAGAGTTTACAATACACGCCTGTCATAAAGAACGCGGGAACAAAGATGACATCACAGCCTGGATATACCTGGCAGAAGCCCAGGAATTGCTGGATAAACAGGGTCTTATCAATGCCATCTTAGCTTTGGAATGCCTGTGTACCGGAGACGCGTTGCCGCTAATACGCAAGGAGATCGCGGCCATCCTGCCCGACACACAGGTTATTGAACGAGGGTCCCGTGCTCTGGCGCGGGCCGAGGCCCGTACTAAAGTCGAAAAGGAAGCCAGGATCACCCTTGAAAACGAGAAACACCTGGCATCTATATTGACACCCGTGGTTGTAACGGGTTGTGCAGTGTGGGTCGCGCTATTAGGATTTACGAACGTCCGGGCACGGCGGGAAGAAATCGGTGTTCTCCGTACACTCGGAGTCTCTGCTAAAAGTATCCTGGTCATGTTCGTCTCCAGGCATATCCTGGTCGGCGTATTAGGTGGGGCGTTGGGCTTTTGCGCCGGCGTGCTGGCAGCAGTGTACTTCAGCACGGTTCTTGAAGGTACACGGGTTCAGATAACCAGTATGGATATTTCTGTGGCTGGTTTACTGGCGCTTTCTGTCGGAGGGGCCGCCGCTCTGGCAGTCATCGCCGGGTGGATTCCCACTATGACGGCAATTCGACAGGACCCGGCAGAAGTGTTGAGAGAAGAATAAAGCGAGATACGAGATACGCTTCACGAGATACGAAAAAATGCTTGAGTTCAAAAATATCAATAGGTGGTTTGATGGCCCGGAAGGGAAGGTAACAGCTCTCGATGAGGTCTGCTTGTCCGTCTCGCCGGGCGAATTCTTAGCGGTGCGCGGTCCGAGTGGTTGTGGAAAGACCACACTGCTCTTAATCGCCGGTGGTCTTCTAAGACCAAACACAGGGCAGGTCAGCCTGGATGGTCATGACCCGTATGCGCTCAGTCCAGAGATGCGGAGCAAGATGCGGGCAAGCATGATTGGGTTTGTATTTCAACAGTTCCACCTGATTCCATACCTGACGGTACAGCAGAATATCCTGGCTCCTTCACTGGCCCTGCCGGCCAAAGGTGCCGACCAGAGGGCAAAGGAGCTCCTCAGTCGTTTTGGGCTGGATGATCGTGCCGGCCATGTGCCGGCCCAGCTTAGCACCGGTCAGAGACAACGTACAGCCCTGGCGCGTGCTCTCTTGAATAAGCCGAAAATTATTTTAGCCGACGAACCTACGGGAAATCTGGACGAAGGCAATGCTGATATTGTGTTTGGCTACCTCAGTCAATATGTCGCTGAGGGTGGATGTGTGTTGCTTGTTACTCACGATGTCAGGGCAGCCGCACACGCCACCCGAACCTTGCAGATGGTTGACGGGCGAATAATTCAGTAGGCACTATTCGCCAAAACAGAGCCGTGATTGTAACAGAGCCGCGACCGTAAGGGAGCGGTTATTGTTTCTTCAGCTACACAGTGGATTACTGTTGTGCGCACTTACTTTTTGCGATTGGCGTTATCTCTATACGGAAGATTTTTTTCGCGTCGCATAAAGCGAGCGACAAACTTGCTGTTGGGCTTATCCAGCAGCTCGTCCAGAGGGCCGACCTGCAGGAGTGTACCATCTTTCAAAATGGCGGCACGGTCGGCTACGGAAAATGCTTCTTCCAGATTATGGCTCACATGGATGGTAGTCAGGCCGAGCCGGCGCTGAATGCCCAACAGTTGTGCGCAGACCTCCTGCCGTGTAACCTCATCCAGAGCGCAGACAGGCTCATCCAGAAGTAAAATTTTCGGCTGAAGAACCAGGGCCCGCGCCAAGGCAACACGTTGTTTTTCACCACCACTGAGACCGTGGATTCTGCGTCTCAGCAACCGTTGGATATCCAGCAGCTCTGCTGTCTCGGTAATTTTTGCTTGTATCTCTTTGTTTTTATAACCGCGGACGCGTAAGCCAAAGGCGATGTTTCGTTCGACAGAAAGATGTGGAAAAAGGGCATAATCCTGAGGTACATACCCGATACCCCGAACACGTGGTTCGAGGTTGGTTACGTTGCGTCCATCGATGTGTATTTGTCCCGAATTAATCTTTTTAAGGCCGCAAAGGCACTCCAGAAAGATGGTCTTACCCGAGCCGGGCGGCCCTAACAGGATAAAATATTCTCCCTTCGCTATGTTGATGCTCAAGCGATGCAGCTGGAACGTGCCAATACGAAAAGACATTTCTTCGGTGCGAATCATAATCTCACCAGGGCCGAACCGCCAATGAGGCGGATGCATGTTACCGCAATCAAGGCTACAAAGATAAGCAGCAGTGCTATTGCCAGTGCCACTTCAAGATTGCCGACTGATTGTTCAAGAAATATGGTAGTGCTCAAAACTTCGGTTCGGCCGCGGAAAGAACCAACAAAAATCATCAACGGCCCGAAAAGCCCAAACGCACGGGCCCAGGTTAAAATACCGCCGGCGATAATGCCGTTCTTGGCCAATGGCAGACAAACACGATAAAAACTGCCCCACTGTGTGCAGCCCAACGTCAGGGCCACGTTTTCGTATCGCCGGTCAACGTCGTCAAAGGCGGTCTTGGCTGAGCGGATAGCAAAACTTGCCGCAGCTACAAACTGACACAGCACGATGCCTTTGGGCTGAAAAACAAACTCGATACCCAGGTCTTCCTGTATCCATCGGCCGGGGCTCGTCTTGCAAAAAAATACCAACAACGTCAGACCGGCTACCAGAGGAGGAAATACTATGGGCAAGTCCACAATGGCATCAGCCAGGAAGTGTCCTGGAAACCGAAAACGGCTTAAAGAGTATCCCATAGGGACCGCAAAAAGCAGCGCTATCGAAGTCGTGGCACAACTCGTCCAGATACTCATCCAAAGAGCGTGACGGATAAATTTGGAGGCCAGTACCGTTACGACGGCCTTTTTATCAACGTAAAAGACGTCCGTAACAATCAGCGCCAGGACAAAGATAATAAAGACAGACACGAAGAAAAATGCCGCCGCAGAAAATACACGGTCACGCCAACCTCTTACGGGAGTGTTTACAGCCATTTTCATTGCAGACCCATAGATGTAAAAACGCCTTTGTCAAATTCATAATATAACATATACCCCATGCAGATTATTATAATCAGTGTTGCGACTATACCAAGCATCTTGGTCAGAGCGGGTTTGAGGTTTGTTTCGGTACCTATACTCCGCTTGAGAATAAAATAGACAACCAGTGTAACAGCTCCTGCCGCCAAAAAGGCAAAGGCCTGTTTTGCATACCAGCCTTGGGAAGGAACACCCTCTTCTTTGACCCATTTCCAGGTATGTTCCAAAGGATAATAGCGCGGCAGCCTGATGTGAAGCCACATAGCAAAGAAATAGAAAAAGGCGGTCATAGCCGAGAAAACAGAACAGATAATGTAAGTAATGTCTGATTTTTTCATTACCAGGACCCTTTCAGAAGCGTCAGGTAGCATCCGATGACAACCTTGTACCACAGGATTACGTTCAACAATAAACAGAGCGGCACGTAAAGGAACAGCTTATCTTTTTCCTGGGCAGGCTGAAAACTTTTGCGCAGAAAATAATAAACGAAGATCATCGCCAGACCCACAGCGCCCCAGTGTTCCTTAACCTCGAACAGTCCGGTGGCCCAGGGCAATTCCGGGTCAAAATAAGGATGACGGATGCGGGCCCCGTAGGCAGGATAAATCAACACACCGATAATGTAAACAATTGTGTATGCCCACAAGGACACTCTGACATAGAACCATTCAAGTTTTTGCCGACCGAATTTGCCTCGGACGTAGCCGATGACTATGAGCAGGTTATGTGTCATACTGCCGACAAGTACAAATGTCGCAAACAAATGAACCAGAAGCAAAATTTCGTAATAATTTTCCAGGAACACCATAGTGTCATTCATCCGGGCAAAAAAGTTATTCTATTGAGGACGCTCGACCCTGTAAAGATGTTTTCTGAAAATAGCTCGCCCCCTGTCGGACAATGACAGCAATTACGATTATTGTAACTTTTTTCACTTTGTCTTCTGGTTCTGTTATTTTACATAGCCATACTCAGCGAAAATCTCGGGACCTCTGGTTCGGGCAAATTCAATAAACTGTTTAAGCGATTCGGGTTCTTTGGAATAGCTCAAACCAATAATGTGCACGCGGACTTCCTCATCGTATTCATAGGGCGTCTTAACAACCTCCAAACTGTCACGGAACGTATGGGCCACGCCGTTCCACATAATGACCGCATCGACTGCCTGGATTTTCAGGAGGTTTCCAAGGTTGCTGTGTCCCTTGGTTAAGCGGTTTTCGACGTTTTTCATCACCGCCTCTTTTATGCCCTTCTTATCTAAAAGCGCAAAGACCATTTCGCCGCAGGTGGAATACTTCGGGTCGCTCAGGGCAATTTTCAAGCCGGGCCGTGTTAGGTCCTGGATGCTTGTCAGTCCTTTGGGATTGCCTTTCTGCACCGCCAGCACCGGTGCCACAAAGCCTACATGGACATAATCTGCCAGGGCGTTGGCATCAGCAACGTAATCAAGGTACGGGTCATGGGTAACAAGAATATCCCCTTTTTGGCCGGCCTTGACCAGAGGCAAAAAGTCCTCACTGCCTGCAATGGTAGTCACCATCTTGATACCGGTTTGAGCGGTGAACTCGGAATACAATTGTTCCATCGGCTTGGGGAATGAGCTGCCACATAAAATTACTATTTCCTCTTTTTTGCTGCAACCAGTTACCACCACCAGGCACAGCACACCTGTTAACAACAGATGTAAAATCGTCTCAGGTATGCGCGTGTGTCTGTTCTCCATACTTTGCCCTTTCATATTTTACCTGGCGCCCATGCTGCAATTCAGCCGGTTCCGCCAAAGCACAGAATTTGTCCATCTTCAAGAGTTACTATTACACGACCAACACTGTCAACGGCCAGGCCCCAGTTAACCGGAGCCGACGGCAAGGCTTTCGACCACAGGACACTGCCGTCCTTGAGATTCA
>JADFJC010000194.1 GCA_022566315.1 Planctomycetota bacterium | reverse complement strand
ACTTGCAATATCTGGAAAACAGCCGGATGGCTGGTACTATCTTGGAAAAATAAAGATTCGAAATTAGGTGACCAACTTTCACAACACTGAAAGTATGACTATGAAAATTGTAACAGTTAGACGTATAAGCCAGGTCTTTTTCTTTTCGATGTTTGTCTGGTTCTGCGTAGTCAGCACCATAGGCGAAAAATTCTGGCAGTTGCGGGGTTGGCCGGTTAATTGGTTCTTGCAGCTCGACCCATTAGTGGCAATCGGAACAGTATTGACTACCCACACGCTCTACTGGCCGCTCTTGTGGGCACTGGCCACGATTGTATTAACGATACTACTTGGACGGTTCTTTTGTGGTTGGCTTTGTCCCTTTGGCTCTCTGCACCAGTTCGTTGGTTATCTCGGCAATCGTAGAAAAAAAACAGCACAAAAAATCCAGCTAAACAAATACCGAAAGGCCCAGTGCATAAAATATTTCATTCTCATATTCTTCCTGTTCATGGCCGCTTTCCCATCACTCGCCGTTACTTTGCAAACGGGTTTGCTCGACCCTATACCGCTTGTAACCCGTTCTTTTAACCTGCTGTTGCTGCCCATTATCGACAGGACTGTTAACTTTGTTTCGGTATCAGCCCGCTTTTACGAAGGGGCCTGGCTGATACTCGCGATATTCCTGACAGCAACTTTACTTAATCTGGTTGTCCCTCGATTCTATTGCAGATTCATCTGTCCGCTCGGCGCATTGTTCGCCATCATCAGCAGGTTCGCTATATGGCGTATCGGCAAGAAGCAAACCGAATGTAGCGATTGCAAACTGTGCGATAAGGCCTGCGAAGGCGCCTGCGAGCCAAGCGGCAGCATAAGAATAAGCGAATGTGTCCTTTGCTTTAACTGCCGGGACGATTGCAGGGACGAGCTGCTCGCTTACCAGACAAGACCGTCACTGGCAGGCGAAACCACGAACCCGGACATCTCTCGCAGGGGCTTTGTGCTTTCATTAGCCAGTGGTATCTTCGCAGTACCGGCCCTCAGACTGAGCAATAAATTAGGCAGCAACTGGCAGCACACAATCATCCGCCCGCCCGGCGCACTGCCGGAAGAGGAATTCTTGAAAAGATGTATCAAGTGCGGCCAATGTATGCGGACCTGTCCTACAAATGTCATCCAGCCCGGCGGTATTGAGGGAGGCCTGGAAAATCTCTGGACGCCCGTACTGAACAACCGAATCGGTTCGAGCGGCTGCCAGTTGAACTGCGTAGCTTGTGGCCAGATGTGTCCGACCTCGGCTATCAGGCCGATTACACTCGCCGAGAAACACGGACTCGGTGAATTTGCTGAAGTCGGGCCAATCAAAATAGGAACAGCCTTTTTTGACCGCAACAGATGTCTTCCCTGGTCGATGGACAAGCCCTGTATAGTCTGCGAAGAAAATTGTCCCGTCAGTCCCAAGGCGATTTATACTCAGGAATGTTTCAACACGGTGCGAGACGGCATCTTGACAGTTAAAGAAGTTACTGATAATATCATAGAAGTTGAGCAAACTATTGTGCCGGGTAATTTCGCCGGCGGCGACTATTATTGTGCCCTTGAAGATGGCAAACGCAGGAAAATCACAGCAAATACGGAAAATTCTCTGGAAATTTCTCCAGATGGACAATTCGTAAAAATACTTGTCCCAGGCAGTAAAATTGAGGTTCAGGTCCGCCTGCAACAGCCTTTTGTTGATATTGAAAAATGTATTGGCTGTGGAGTATGCGAACACGAATGCCCGGTAAGCGGTAAAAAAGCCATAAGGATTTCCGCAGAAGGTGAAACAAGAAGCACAGATAGAAAATTATTACTCAAACGCTGAGTTTTTGGAGGTTAGTGCGATGAAAGAAAAACAAAATACAATCGACAGAAGAAATTTCTTAAAGACAGTAGGCGCAGCCGGATTAAGCTCTGTTTTGGCTTCTACCGGAGCAATAGCCGGCCCAAACCAGTCGAATGCCGAAGACAAACCCAAATACCCACAAGTCCCGAAACGAAAATTAGGCAAGACAGGTGTTGAAGTGCCGTCTCTGTCCTTAGGAACAAACAGACTCCTCGATAACCAAATCCTCTTAAGAGTTGCTCTTCAAAGAGGTATCAGCTATTGGGATACCGCTCACAACTATGCTGGGGGAAACAGTGAGCTTACCATAGGCAAATTTCTCTCGCGGAGTCCGGATGTCCGAAAGAAACTGTTCATTGCCAGCAAGGCATCAGGCGCAAGAACAGTAGCGGATGTAGAGGAGCGTCTCCAAACCTCTCTTAAGAGAATGAATACCGAGTACATCGATTTGTACTATGGTGTGCATGGGCTGTCCAGCCCTTCACAGTTGACAAACGAATTGAAGGAGTGGGTCAGGAGCGCAAAGAAGCGCGGACTTATACGTTTTTTCGGTTTCAGCACCCACAAGAATATTGACCAAAACCTCGTCGCTGCGGCCAAGCTCGGCTGGATTGATGCCATAATGACATCTTACAATTTCCGATTGATGCAGGATGCTAAAATACAGGCTGCTATTGAAACCTGCCATAAAGCAGGTATCGGCCTTATCGCAATGAAGACTGTGGCTCTTGACGTACGGCAGCGAGGAAGAATTGAGAAAGGCGAGGAAATTGAAACCGAGGAGGATAAAAAACTGCTCAGTCATTTTCTGGAGCAGGGTCTTACTGTAGAGCATGCAAAGATAAAATTTGTACTGGAAGACAAAAGGTTCAGCTCAGCTTGTGTAGGGATGAATAATGTTACCAACTTAAAATCAAACGTCGAGGCAGCGCTCGATAAAACCAAGCTTACCCACGCCGATAGAGAGGCTCTCGCCGAATATGCCCGGGCAACCTGCAGCAGTTACTGTACCGCCTGTGCCCACATTTGTAACTCGGCTTTGCCGGATGCGCCTTACGTTAGTAATATTATGCGGTACTTAATGTACCACAACAGCTACGGCGAGCAGGCCGAAGCAAAAAGACTTTTCGCTCAAATCCCCGCCGGCGTAAGAAACAAACTGCTCGATATGGATTACACCCTCGCCGAAGCTCGCTGCCCGCAGCATTTACCGATACGCGAGCTAATCACCGAAGCCGTCGGTATATTGACCTGATTGGCGTTGTCTTAACCCCAGGGTGCATGTCATCTTTGTAGGTAAAAACCACATTTTTAATGGGTGGCACGCTCAAACTTTGTTTGGGCGTGGCCTTGTAGGGATAGCTTTTCCCGCTTCGCCCATCCCCAAGCCTTTCGATGGGTGGCAGCCACTAAGCAAACGCAGTGAGAGAAGTGGATGGTAGTTCTCTTAAAAACAATAATAAGAGTAGTTTCTTGACTTCTGCGGCCTGTTGTTTTAAGATGTATGGCAGATAGCTGGGGCGTATTTTGGAAATAGATGGAAGGCTATGGTGCTATTATGAACAGAGTATATACGGCTGTCACCAAGCAGGACAATGGCTGGTGGATCGGTTGGATTGAAGAAATACCCGGAGTAAACTGCCAGGAACGGACACATGAGCAGTTACTGGAAACTCTCAAGGCGACGCTGAAAGAGGCCCTGGAATTTAATCGGAGGGATGCTCTATCCGCTGTGGGAATGGATTTTCGTGAAGAGCAAATAGCGATATGAAAAGGAAGAAACTGCTCCGGCATCTTCGCTCTCAAGGCTGTGAATTTGTCAGAGAAGGGGCAAAACATTCCTGGTGGTATAATCCATCTTTAAACAAGAGATAGGCCGTTCCGAGGCACAATGAAATTGTAGATCTTCTGGCAAGCAAGATTTGTAAGGACCTCGGAGTTCCGCCTGTAAAATAGACTGTCCTTTCCATTTCCCCAAATAATCCGTGACAAACAGAATCACGTATGCTAATCTTAACATTACGATGAGTGGCAGCCACTGAGCGAAGCGCGGCAATCTCAAATAATGGTTAGCCCCGCCACCTGTGGGCGGGGTTGTCTTTGTATTTAGCCCCGCAATTTTATGCCATAGGTATTATTGCGGGGTCATTCCGACCGAAGGCACGACTTTGTCGTGCCAAATCACCGGAAAAAACGCTGATTGAAATTGAGACGGTTTTAGTTCACCACTTCACCGAACTCCTCGGCCGCAAACCAAAAATGGCAAAATATATCCTGACTTCTTAATCCTGAGCGAAGCGAAGATCTATTCTTAATTTGCATTGATCTCAGCGCGACCTCCCACCCAATAAAGACAATATAAGCACAAACAATGCTATACCAGCCGTCCCCCAGCACCAATTTCGCCATTGTGTTTTGAACAAACCCATAACGAGGAAAGAAATCAGAGATATAACACCGACTGTTAGGCTGTAATTATGGGGATGCTTTTTAAACCAGGTTATTATCTTCCGCCATTTGCTAAGAGTACCATTCTGCTCTGTTTCTGCTAGCTTTATTTTTTTCAGTTCTGCTAATAATATTGCTGCATTTTTCTTTGCACTACTAAGTTCCAAATACATAGGTGCAAGGCCATCAGACCGTTTATGATACTCAGTGCTAACCGAACTCAAAAGCTGGTTGTAGAGTTTTCCGATTGCATCGGCTTTGTTACTCTGGCCGTTCTCTCGCAGACAAAACTTTATTTCTTCAAGTCCTTCTGTAGCAAACTCAATATCAACTTTTAGACTGTGACAGACATTATGAAACTCCGAAGGGTTAATTCGCTTGGTCGTTGGGATTTTCTTAATACATTGTTTTAAATTTTTAACGGCTTGACCTCTTGGTTTTATTGTTGCCATAATCCAATTATCTTACTACAAAGTGGCAGAAAAGGCAAAGTTTCGTCTCTTTTTTCCTTGTCTGTCAGCAGTAAAACAGGTATAATTATACTCAACAATTAAATGTAGCGGTGCCCTTTTTATTGCGCCGCAGAGAAAAACTAGTGACAGTCACCTATAAATGTCTTCGTTTATAGTATCCGATTGTTCTGGTCTTTTAGCATTAATAAGCTTAGTCAACTCTTCGTTGCTCATAGTACAAGGTACATCAAGAGTCTGACCATTTTCGCATTTCAAATGTAAATTTATAGCATTTGGTCCAGCTAAGTTTATTCTCTCTGTTACTTCCCAGTAGTTACCATCCTTATCTTGTATTTTTCTCATAAAATCATGCCTCATAAAAACTTGTTTCTCTCAACTACACAATTAAAAAACTTGCAAAACTAGGGTCATTTTTTAAATCTACACCATACTACCCTACCAAAAAATTAGCCCGCAAAAGCCTAACTGTTGTCCTAATCCTTAACCGTAAATCAAAGATGTACTCGCTCGCTCGTTAATGAGAAATTTACATTACAAAAGCGAAATGTTC
>JADFJC010000193.1 GCA_022566315.1 Planctomycetota bacterium | reverse complement strand
CCTCCGGCTTCAGAATCATTTTCTTGACTGAGTAGCCGCTTCGCTCAATAACATCAAGCTCCTCGACTTTTGGCTTCGGCAGTTCCGTTAGCCTGCGGATACCAGCGAGCTTACGCACCTGATTAAGCAGCTCTGTCCGGGATGTCGTTTTCCAACGCTTCTTACGGCGTTTGACTAATTCTTTTTCGAAATCCCGATTCAAATCATAAGTTGACCGTGCCCCTTCCAGCGCCATCACCTGGCCTTTCGGCGTGCATTTAATTTCTTCTTCGCTGAGCAATTTAATAGTCGGCTCGGTTATCGGTTCATCTTTTTTTAGCAGCCATCGTGCCATCCATCTGGCTACGCTTTGTCGCTGCAGCCGATTGTAATTGTGAGGTGCATCGTTTTCCAACAGGTCGATACGTTCGGCAAAGCCCATGCGCGAGTACAGACGCTTGGCATAGCGGAACGAGTCCCAGGTTCCCCTGATGTCAAAAAAGTCTTTCGTCGCGGCACAAATGATAATCGGTGTTGGTGCCCGCATCATCAGGTAGTCTGCATGGTCCATCCCGAAGGCAAGCTGGCCGTAGATGTTTTGCTCGGCGTCCTGGGCGCCAAGCTCCAGGATGCGCTCGTAGAAGTTGGTAATGTAACAGCTTGGTGCCGCTGCGATGATGCGGTCGTCTAATGACATCAGGTACGAGGTCTGCGTACCTCCGCCGCTGTTACCCGTGCAGCCGATGCGAGTCGGGTCCACCTCCGGACGCGATTGCAGATAGTCTATTCCGCGCATACCGTCCCAGATTTCAAACCAGGCCGTGTTGCGGCCGAGCAGAATACTGCCGACTCCGAGCATCGTGTGGGCTTTCGTACCCCACAACTCAGGCGACTGCGAGAGTAGTTGGATGCGTTCACCCTGGTCGATAGGGTCGAAGACCAGCGCCGCCATACCGTTAAGGGCCAGCAGCGCCCCCATTGTTTGATAGGACTCATACCCCTTTGCGTTACGGCTGTGGCCGCAGGGCACCAGCACACCGGGGTATGGCGGTTTGTGCTCCTCGGAATCAGGTAAAAACAACACTGCGCTAACATAGTGCTTCGGCTGGCTCTCGAAGATGACTTTTTCTACTTTATAGCCGTCGCGGTGAACTACGCCCGTGATGCGTGGCTTCAGCGGTGTTCGCCGCGGCAGAGGCCCGATAGCTTCGAGAAATTTGCTGCGAAGGCGCTTCTGGTACTCAGCTATCTGTTCCGGCGTCTTGCGCTGCTCGTACTCTGCCTTCCAAATCTCGAAATGCTGCTGGGCCTGTCGCCGCAGGTAATGATTCATCACATCAGACGCCTTAACGCCGTCGATAGTCCCGGACAAAACCTGAAGATTTTCGTCCGCCAACGTCACGGCGTTAACCAAAAGGGACAGGCATACGACCACTATAGATATTTTTTGTCGATTCATAATTTGCCTCCTGTTATCCGACATTTCTCATACCATATTTACCCTGCAAGGCCGCTGAGCTTTACTTCACGGCTAACCGATACAACGATATGCTCAGTGCAGGTGCCTCAAGTTTATTTGTTACGCCACCAATTGTCTTTTCAGTAATCCGGACACTCGGGTCTTTACCTGGTTCATTGTAGGCCATAGGGTCTGAGTGCGCAATTAGCCACAGCCGTCCCCTTCCGGTAAGCCGGGCGCCTTTTAAGTCCACCGGCAGTTCGTATTTTTGCTCCGTAGGATTGACGATGGCAACGGTCAGGGCCTTACGGTCGCTGGTCCAGGCCGCTGCCACGTCAAGCGGATAGGCGTCACCGGTAACGGTAACCGGCACAGTTCCAAAATGGTTTCGATAGAGTTTCAAGGCCAATCCCGTCGTCTCGAATGCAGCGGCGGTCTTGGTGGTCTTAATGCAGCCGATGACGTTGACTGTCTGGGCATAATTGGCCAGGAAGATTATATCCGAATGACGAAAGTATTCGTGCAGGCCTTTGGCAATCCCCAGGGCATCTTTGTGGAAATACCGTGTTCCCAGTTCGCCAAACGGATGGGGACCATACCAGTAATTCCACTCGGTCATGGCGATTCGGATATCTTTGCCTTTCAGAGAATCCAATTTTTGACGGAGTTGTTGATGGAATTCAACTTTTCGTTTGATATTGTTGGCGATTTGGGAGGTGTGTTCGAGCAGGCTGGATTTTTCCTGACAATAAAAATGCTCCGCGATCATATCAATATGATTCGAGCAGTCCTTTAGTAATCCTTCGCTCCAGGAGCCGGCATTTCCCGAAGCGATCGGGATGATGTCCGGATCCACTTGGCGCATTTTGTCCACAATCCAGTTGTGTTTGCGGACATAATGCTCCAGCCTCATATGACCGAGCTGCCAGGCGCCGTACATTTCGTTGCCGATAGCCCAGTAGCGAACATTAAAGGGTTCCGGCTCGCCGTTTTTGGCTCGTTCTGAGCCCATCGATGTATCGGCTGAGCCGTTGGAGTATTCTAATTGAGCAGCCGCGGAGTAGGCATCCCCAAAACCGGTGTTGACGGTTACCAGCGGTTCGGTGTCGAGAATACGGCAAAAGCGAATAAATTCGTTGAAGCCGAAGTCGTTGTGCTCCACCCCTGTCCAGGCGGGATTTTTGCGAGGGGGACGACGGTCTCTGTCTCCGATTCCGTCGCGCCAGTCGTAGCCGCTGACGAAGTTACCGCCGGGCCAGCGATACATCGGGGCGTTGAGCTCTTTCAGCACTTTCAAAGTATCGGCACGCATGCCCTCGATGTTGTCCGCGGGCATCAGCGAGACTGTGCCCACAAGGCATGGCCCCATCGCTATTTTGGTTACCTCGATTTCCAGCTTACCGTTTGAAGTGTTGGTACCTGCTGTGAACTTAAATGGATACTTGCCATACTCGTTCGCAATAACCAGGATTTGAGTGGATACTTTTTCTTCCGGGTTGTCACCCCAGATAAGTGATATCTTCACATTCGTACTTTGCTGTTGGGCTTTGAGGTAGATATAACCGACGTATTGCTTATTTTTAACTAATCCCAGGTCGAGTTGTCGGATGCCGCTGCCGGACTTAATGAGCGGAGTGTGCTCGCCTACAAAGGAATCTTCTTTGACCATAGCCACCGAATTGGGCGCTCCCGTGATTTGCCAGGGTGAGGCGCTTACTATCGCAAAAGTATTATCTTGGGAGCCGCGGCGGCGTCGGCGATAGGGATTGTAATTCGGGGTAATGGGGAAATAGAACTTGCGGTCTTCAAGCATCTCCGCCCAGATACCGCCGTAAATACATCGGCCGAGGTGCTCGATAAACTGGCCGTAGATATACTTCGAGATTGGCTCGGCGGTTTTGCTCGCATCAATTTTAACAGCCGGCTTTATCGCTTGGGATTCGGCAATACATTCCTGAAGACATACTGCCAGACAAATCCCAAGTAATACTATACTTATCTTTTTTACCCTCATAATATGTTCCTTTCTATTCGTGCCGATAGACTTCCCAACCCATATAGTTATCAAGAGCCTCGGCAATCGCATCGGCCTTTTCCGTTCGGCTCACGGCAACATGATGTTCGAAGCCCATCTTGCATACATATTGCATAAGCTCCTGAAGGTTCGCAATTTTCATCACGCCATAGCCGCCGAAAGTATCGAGTTTGTCATTTGTAAATTCACCTTCGCCGACGTAAACGCCAATGATGCCGGCGGCATCGTCAGTAGTGGTTCTGCAGAAAGTGGCCTTGCCCGGTGCTATCCTGCCAACGATGGTGCCGTAAGTATTGTCTTTGCCCACGGCCCCGGCGATTATCTCCTGGTAGTCCATTTTTGAATTCTCGAAGAATGACTTTGGCAGATTGCTGCAATGGAATAAGACAGTTTTGTCGGGGTCGGAGCCGTAGTTATTGTTCCAGTCTAAAATGGCGCTGGGCATACCGCCGGCCAGTTGAAGAATGTACATTCCTAACAAACCGGCAATATCAACCTCGCACGCGCTTGGAACCAACGACTCGCTCATTATGCTCATAAGCGTGCAGGGAACTATTCCAAAGAACTCCTCAAGAGCAGTCCAGCACTGAATCGCCGTGCCGTCAAGCTCGGTCTCTCTGACCCATTTATCCACCACGTAACCGAATTTGGCCATCTTCAAAAGTTTGTCAGCGGGAACTGATTTTGTTGGAATGTAGTTCTGAATAGCATTTAATTTTTTCTTAACCCCCCTATCGTTATCAGCAAGCAGTGCAACTCTTCCAAGGACTTCAGACAAATCTATCGTCTCTATCGAGATGCCTGATAGTTCGAGGATTTTTTCACTGTAACGGACGGTATTGAAAGCGCCGGTGCGTGCGCCGATAGCACCAAACCTGGCGTTTTTCAGGCCCTTAACAATTCTGCATACCGAAGCAAAGTCGTCCAAATCTTTTTTGAATTCAGCCGACGTAACCTTAACCGTGTGTGAGTTCGTCAGTGTATATGGAATACCCGCTTGTCTGAGATTGTTGCAGACACTTATCTTGCCGCAGAAAGAATCCCGCCTGTTAGCTATGCTCATTTTGTCTTGTGCATCCGGCTCGGCATGAATCAGAATCGGCACATTAAGCCCTGAGCGTTTGATTGTCTCGGCCACTCCCTTTTCATCACCGAAGTTCGGCAGCGTTACAATTACCCCGTCAATCTTGTCACTCTTTTCTGCAAAAAGTGCAGCGCATTTCTTAGCATCCTCAAAGGTCTCAACTGCGCCGTATTTCGTCTGCTGCATCGACAAGGCGACTGAGTTGAAGCCGTTTTTCTTAAGCACATCGAGTATATCTTTTCGTCCTTCTTTCGCTAACGCATCCGGGAAAAAGCCTCGGTTTCCAACGATTACTCCGAAAGTGGTTTTCTTCATTTTCGTTTCTCCTGTCCATAATAAGCGTTCTTGCCATGTTTGCGAAAGTAGTGCTTGTCAAGAAGGGCTTTACTAATCGGCCCCTGTTCGGGATTTATAGTTATAGTTCCCAGAGCCATTGTGGCTATCTGCTCCAGCACAACCATACATTCGACAGCCGCTGCGGCACTTTTGCCCCAGGTGAAAGGACTATGGTTGGCAACAAGCACGCCCGGCATTTTCATTGGGTCCATACCATCGAATCGCCTGACAATACACTTGCCTGTGTTTAGCTCATAATCGTTTCGTATTTCATCTTCGGTCATTACCTCAGTAACAGGTATCGGGCCGTAGAAATAATCGGCGCCGGTAGTACCGAAGCAGGGAATTTCCCTGCAGGCCTGCGCCCACGTAGTCGCCATGGGCGAATGGGCATGGCATATACCGCCGATAGCTTCGAAATTTCTGTAAAGTTCAAGATGGGTTGGCGTATCTGACGAGGGCTTGAGAGTC
>JADFJC010000074.1 GCA_022566315.1 Planctomycetota bacterium | reverse complement strand
CTATACAAAAAAGGTCAGCGGCTTCCTTTGCGAGAGCTCGCAATGACTTCCAAATAGATTACTCGACCCTTCGGTTTATTCAAGACAGGCCCTGCGCAGGAATGACAAACGGACGATTCAAAGAAGTATTCCGCCCCTTGGTGTTTCCTTATTTGGTTAGATAAAATAGGGTAAAAGACGGTAAAAGGCAAAGATAATTTTAGTGGATTAGAGAATTAGAGAAGAAAAAAGGAAAAGTAAAGACCCCCCCAGCACAGGACTGGGTAAAAAGGACAAAAAATTCCCCCCAGCACAGGACTGGGTAAAAAGGACAAAAAATTCCCCCCAGCACAGGACTGGGGGCTATATAAAAGGACGGAAAGATGATTGCCCCCCCACCACAGGGGTGGGGGGTATATAAAATGGGGGAAAGATAATTTGAATTGCATAGGGTCTAAATCAGAAGTAACATCAACGTTATGGCAAAAACGGTAGGGTATATGGTTACATGGACAACGTACAGTAGTTGGTTGCAAGGGGACAAACGAAGATATGTCAAAGATGGAAAAGTATTGGACGGCGACAAACACATTTATAGTTTGTGCAAAAAACTTCAAAAATCGCCGGCAGTAAAATTAACATCAAAAGAAAAAACAGTTGTTCATCAGGCAATAATAATAGAAGCGGAGAGAACAGGCCAACAGGTCGAGGCGTTAGCGGTTTGCAGTAATCATGTACATTTAGTAGCAAAGTGGTCATATCATCCGATAGGGAAAATTGTAAGCAGGTATAAGAACGCAGCGATGTTCGCACTTCACAACCTTGGCAGGTCAGGACGAATATGGACAAGAGGGTATGACAGGAGATTCTGTTTTACAGAAGATGAACTCGCCAGACGCATAAAATATGTAAAAAACCATAACGATTAACGTTTTATAATATATAGCCCCCAGTCCCGTGCTGGGGGGGAAATTCCTTATTGTCTGTTCAACTCCGTTCAGAATGACAAAATGAGCTTTTCATAAACATTCCAAGAGATAATCGGCACCACGGACAACTTGGCGAAAAAAACTGTTGCAAATTCTCGCCGACACATTATAATGCCCGCCTGAGTGTGCGTGATGTACCACGCAATACGCAATATGATATACGCTATACGAAAAATGGAGAAGTTTCAATGGAACCAATTACGGAACCAGAAGTCGATTTATTTGCTGAGACTTTGCCGTCAATGGACGAAATTAAGACGCTGTCTGAGTTTGTTCATTCCGGCGAGGCCAACCAGATAAGTTTCGGCGAACAGGTAGAGTCAAATGTGGCTAAAACCGGACAGAAAGCTCGTCTGGCTGCCGGCATCGGCCTTTATATATTAGGCAGAAACGCCGAAGCGGTCGAAAAACTGCAAAAAGCCAAGGACTGCAAAGAGAAATTCTTATACTTAGCTTTTGCGCTTCGCCGAGTGGGCAAATTCGAGAAGGCAATCGAAAACCTGCAAAACAGCCTCGATTACGAGGCCGACACGTTGAGCATAAACCTTGAAAAAGCCGACACATATCGCTGCGCAGGAAATTTCAAGGCTGCCGGCAAGGAATTGAAAGCCTGCAAAAATTTTGATAACGTAAGTGCCGAATACCACTACCAGCGTGGCCGTCTCCAGGAAGCGCAGGGGCTTTACGAACAGGCAATGGACGATTATAAAACGGCCCTGGAATTGTCCCCCCAGCATCAAAGAGCCCTTTTCCATCTGGCCTTTCGGTGTGATTTATCCGGCGATGAAGAAGCAGCTATTGATTACTACAGACAAATTGCTTCAAGCTCGCCTGTTCACATAAATGCCCTGCTGAATTTAGCTGTGCTTTACGAAGATGCCGGCCAGTACGACAAAGCTTCGAAATATGTCGATATGGTCCTGGAGACTCATCCGAACCACCAAAGAGCGATCCTGTTCAGCAAAGACATCGAAAGCTCAAAAACAATGTTCTACGACGAGGAAAAAGAAGAGAAAAAGACCCGCAAAACCCAGATTCTTGAAACGCCGATTTCTGATTTTGAGCTGTCGGTGCGCAGCCGAAACTGCCTGAAAAAGATGAAAATAGATACAGTCGGCGACCTTCTTAACATCAGCGAGGCGGAGCTGTTATCTTATAAGAACTTTGGTGAAACCTCCCTTAGGGAAATCAAGACCATCCTCGAACCGAAAGGTTTGATTCTCGGGATGGCTCTGGATGAAAAGCAGCTTCCTTCAGCAGAAACCTCCGATGGCACTGTCGCCATAGACGAGGATGAAGGTCTCAGGAATAAATCCGTAGATGACCTCCAATTGTCGGTGCGCGCTCGAAAGTGCCTGCACAAGCTCAATCTTCACACAATCGGTGAATTGATACACAAAACAGAGGCTGAGCTTCTGGGCGTTAAAAACTTCGGCGTAACAAGCCTGAACGAAATCAATAAAGCGCTCACAAACTCTGGATTATCACTGCGAAGCCTGGACTAATTTAGAGTTGAGAATTAAGAATTTAGAATTAAGAGTTCTACATTATCTTGCGGCCATTTTACTTTTACTGATTACTCTGAACGGCTGTAAGACTCGCAAACTAATAACGCCAACTCCCCAGATAGATATCGAACCGCAGTTTTGGGTAAGGGTCCTGCTGTTAGACAATGTCGAAGCCTGCACGCTGGAAATTGAATCGTCATTCAGCATTACTGACGACCCCAACCTGCAAACACAGCTCCCAACAGCCCGCTTTGACCAAATCGATGCGCCGATGAGCATCCGGTTAATTAACGGGGAAATCACCATCGGTGGCCGGCCCTTTATGAACGATGAGATAATTATTTTCCCTGATGAGCCGTACATCTTCAAACTGAACGGTAACGGTTATCGCGGCAAATTAAAGCTGATAATCAATCCCGACGGCGGCTCTTTCGACGCGATTAACATAGTTCCACCTGATGCGTATTTAGCCGGCGTAGTAGGTGCCGAGATGCCCAGCTACTGGGAGCCGGAGGCGCTCAAGGCCCAGGCAATCGCTGCAAGGACCTATTGCTTCTACATCAAAAAGCGGTTCGGCGGCAACCGTAAATGGGACATGAAAAAAACAGCGGCACATCAGGTCTATCGCGGCATCAGCGCCGAGTTCACTCAGATTTGGAACATCGTCAATCAAACAAAAGGCCAGGTCCTGGTCTGTAAACAAAGCGACGGCACTGAAGATATCTTTCCCACCTACTATAGCTCGGTCTGTGGCGGTCATACCGAAAACAGTAAAAATGTCTTCGGCGATTCCTTCGAACCGCTAATCGGCGTGCCCTGCCCCTATTGTAAGAGCGTGGCCAAACCGAAATTTTTCTTCTGGCCTATGATTCAATTCGATAATGCTTATGTTGTAACCAGGCTGTTACGAAGGTACCCGAATCTAAAACAGCTCGGGGAAATCACAAATATCAGTCCTGTCGCACAAAGTAACTATGCAGAATTTTCTCGACTGACTAAAGTTAAGCTCTTCGGCTCAAACGGCAAAAGCGATTTCCTAAGAGCTGAGGACTTTCGTCTGGCAATCGACCCTACCGGACGAAAATTGAGAAGCACCATCTGCCAAATCGCAAAAAGGGGTGATAAATGGGAATTTTCATCCGGCAGAGGCTGGGGGCACGGCGTTGGAATGTGCCAATGCGGCGCCCAGGGAATGGCAAGACAAGGTAAAAACACACAGCAGATACTTTCCTATTATTATCCAAGCTCGAAAATATTGACTATTGACTATTTTAAAAAATAAAAAAGATTTCGGTGGGGCAAGCCCCACCCTACAAACTACCATATATTGCAGCAAGAGAATTTATTTACCTGTGCTGCGACAATTTATGCTATAATCCAAGCGGAGAACAATTATGAGCTTAGATGAGATTAAAAAGGTTTTGAGAGACTATAAGTCTGTACTTGAAGACAAGTATCATGTACATACTCTTGGTATTTTTGGTTCCTACATTCACAATGAGCAACCCGGCGATAGCGACCTCGATATTCTTGTTGATTTCACGGCTCCCATAAGTCTCTTTGAATTTATCGATATGGAAGAAGAACTTTCGGAATTGTTAAATGTCAAAGTTGACCTCGTATCGCGCAATGCGCTTAAACCTTATATTGGGAGGCGTATTTTGAGTGAGGTCCAGTTGATATGAAAGATAGAGACTTACGGGATTACATTAATGACCTGATAGAAGCCTGCGAAGATATTTTATCCTTCACAAAGGGCATGTCATATTCCGACTTTGCAAGCGATAGGAAGACAGTTAATGCTGTTATCCGGAGTCTGGAAGTTATTGGTGAGGCAACCAAAAATTTACCTGCATCCTTCAGAGATAATTATCCGGATATACCCTGGAAGCAGATGGCGGGTATGCGTGACAAACTAATTCATGAGTATTTTGGCGTCGATATACAAATGGTCTGGCAGGTCATTGAATGTCATATCCCCAATATCCTTCCTTTGCTAAAAGAGATTAACGTTAATTGAGATACCCGTCGCAATACATTGAAAATGGTTAGTTTCGAAGTTCTCCATACAGATTCCCACTCGGCAGCCAGGCTTGGGTTATTGACGACCGCACATGGAAAAGTCGAAACGCCCGTTTTTATGCCAGTGGGCACCGCCGGGGCGGTAAAAGGTATCACACCGCAGCAACTCAAAGAAACCGGTTCCGAACTAATTCTGGCTAATACCTACCACTTGCTGCTCAGACCGGGCGTCGAAACGGTCGAAAAACTCGGCGGACTTCACAAATTTATGGCCTGGGACGGCCCGATACTGACCGACAGCGGTGGATACCAGGTGTTCTCTCTAAGCCCACTGACAAAAATCGACGACGACGGCGTTGAATTTGCCAGCCATATAGACGGGGCAAAAATATACCTGAACGCCAAAATCGCAACGGAAATTCAAAATCGGCTGGCTGCTGACATAATAACGTGCTTTGACCAGTGCACCCCGTTTCCCATCGACACACCACAGCTTAAAAAAGCGGTCGAGAGAACCATCCTCTGGGCAAAGCGTGCTAAACAGGCGCATACCAACCCCAGCCAACTGCTTTTTGGCATTGTCCAGGGCGGAATAGACCTCGAATTGCGAACATACTGCGCATCAGAGCTTGTCAAGACAGGCTTCGACGGATATGCTATCGGCGGTTTGAGTGTAGGTGAAGGGCATGAGAATATGATAAAAACTGCTACTCATACAACTCAGCTTTTGCCGCAGGATAAACCCCGTTACCTTATGGGTGTCGGCACACCGGCGGATATTATTGCCGCCGTCAAGGCCGGTGTGGATATGTTCGATTGTGTCCTGCCAACCAGAAACGGACGAAACGCCTTTGCTTTTACGGAAAAAGGCCCCTTGCGACTGAGGAACAATGTACATATAAATGACGCCAGACCAATCGAAGCCGATTGCGACTGCTACTGCTGCAGGAATTTCAGCCGGGCCACTATAAGACATTTCTTTAATTCGGGAGAAATGCTCGGCCCAATCTTAGTTTCCCTGCACAACCTAACGTTTTACCAGAGGCTGATGACCCAAATAAGACAGGCCATAAAAAGAAATGAATTTGCCGACTGGGCAGAAAGAATTGACTCCCGATGAATCGGGATCTTCGATATTGACTCCCGATGGATCGGGATCCTCGATGAATCGGTATCTTCGCTTTGCTGCGACTTCGATATTGACTATTGACTATTGATTATTGATAATCTAACATCTTGCAAATAATTAAGTAATCAATCATTAAAGGAAAACGAAAATGAACAATGTATGGATATTGGCACGAGCAGAACCCACCGAGGCGCCTTCTGCTATCACAGGGGAACCGGTCACCGCGGAGGATACCACAACAACGAGAACGGTTGCATCCGACTCCAACAGATCCACACAACAAACCCCGCCACCAAGGTCTCCTCTAATGCAATACATCCCATTTATTTTGATTTTTGTAGTGATGTACCTCATTCTTTTTAGAGGGCCTCGCAAGAAACAACAGCAGCACAAACAAATGGTCCAAACCCTGTCAAAAAACGATAAAGTCAGAACAATCGGCGGGATTATCGGAACCGTCGTCGATATTAAGGGCGATGAGGTTACGCTGAAAGTTGACGAGTCGAATAATACGAAAATAAAAATTGCATCTTCAGCAATCAGCAGGAATGTGTCGAAAGATAAATCATGAATGTGAATGGTAACTGGTAAATGGTAACTGGTAAATGGTAACTGGTGAATGGTAACTGGCCAGTTTTAAAAAATGACAAGTCTAAAAGAAACAACGGAATATAAAACTTTTGAAGACTTAGAGATATATAAAGCGGCAAGAGAGTTTAGAAAAAAGATATATAGTTTAGCTAAAAAACTACCAGAATATGAGAAGTATAATTTAGCGGGCCAAATGCGCCGTGCTGCAGTTTCTTTGACTAATTGCATTGCAGAAGGACATGGGAGATTCCATTATCAGGAGAATATCCAATTCTTAAGGCAATCAAGGGGTTCGCTTTAAGAGATAATCGACGACATGAATGTTTGCATAGATGAAAGTTATGCTGACCTCGATCGATTAAACAAACTAAAGCAAGAAGGGTATATAGTTTTGAAGAGATTAAATGGATATATCAAGTATTTGCGCAAATGTAAGGATGAAATGGGGGATTAGTGACTGGTGGCCGGTGATTATTTAACCATTTAACCAATTACCATTTAACCAGTATCGAGGAAGTTATGAGTAAGAATCCAACGTGGAAAATAGTTTTAATTATTGTCTTAGTGGCCCTTGCAATCTGGACTTTATATCCACCAAACAAGACCTTGATGCCCGGAATAGATCTTGCAGGCGGGACAAGTCTTATTTATGAAATCGATACCCACGGTCTTAAAGAAGTGGAAAAAAAAGACCTGGCACAGAGAATGATAACCGTTCTGCGCAGGCGAATAGACCCTGCCAACATCCAGAATCTTCTATGGCGACCACAGGGCAACACCCGCTTCGAGATACAAATGCCCTTAGCAAGCGCAGAGGCACGTGCGGAACGGAAGAATTACGAAAGAGCTTTAGATGAGCTGTTAGACAAAAACGTAAGCCGTTCCAAGATTATGCGGTCACTCGATATGCCGACAGAAGAACGAGCTGAGGCTTTCAAGGATTTTGCACAGGCCGACCCTAACAGAGTAACAATTCTTGAGAGCCTTGCCACAGTTTATGACGAACGCAAGGACCTGCAAAATAAAAGGGATGAGCTCGACTCAAAACTCGAAACTCAAACCTTAAAACTTAAAGAGGCTGGACTTGACCTCGACCGGATAAAAGCAAATAGAGGCGCCTGGGCCAAATTAAATGAACAAAAACTGCAGGATACACTAAGAGAATTCACTGATGTCAATGATAGTCTTGACCTTCTTGATGGGCATGTTAAAACCTATACCGAGTGGTCCAAAGTCGTTAATCAGTTGACCGACCCGGAGCTAAACGACAAATACAAAGAAGCAATACGGGCCATCGACCAACTAAACCTGACTACAGAGGAGTTAAACGTCTGCTTAGAATTGCCCACCAAGTCACCGAGACGCAAAGAACAAATCGAAAAGCTCAAAACCGATTTCCCGGGCCGGGTTGATGAAATTAACAACGTAGTGGCGGCATTTGACGAGTATCTTCCTTTCAGAGGCAGACTCGATGACCCCAAGGACCTCCAGCGAATGCTCAAAGGGGCCGGAATACTCGAGTATAGAATACTTCCAACACAGGGACATCCCAGCATAGATATGGACCAGATGACCGGCTACGTTGAAAGACTCAAGGAAAAAGGGCCCAAATACGCCTCAGACAACCAGTATGTATGGTGTGAGATAGAAAATATCGAGAAATGGAAGGTGGACGACGAATATCCTTCAATTGTTACACAATTCGGCAACAAATATTATGTCTTAGCAAGCAACAAGGCAAATGAAACCATGCTGCACAGCCCCGGCACAAGACCGTGGAAACTGGAAAGGTCCAATCCGACAACCGACCAGATGGGCCGAAGAGCTATCGGTTTTACACTGGATGCAAGAGGCGGAAAGTCATTCGCTAATATTACAGGGGAAAACATTGGCCGGCCGCTCTGTATCCTGCTCGATGGAATTGCGATATCGGCACCAAATATAAGCGAGAGGATACGCGGACGGGGCATAATAACAGGCAGCTTCAGTCAAACAGAAGTCGAGGATATGGTCAACAAACTAAACGCCGGCTCTTTGCCCGCCCGGCTGATAGAGCAGCCCATCTCTATAAATACAATAGGGCCTTCCATCGGCGCCGATAATCGCGACAAGGGCATCAAAGCCGGTTTAATCGGCTTTGTAGCGGTCGTTATATGTATGGCGATTTACTATTGCTTGGCCGGCTCAATCGCAGATGTGGCGCTGTTTCTGAACCTGCTTTTTGTCTTAGCAATAATGGCAGGCATACGAGCAACTTTCACATTGCCCGGAATCGCGGGCATCATACTAACCATTGGTATGAGTGTCGATGCCAACGTGCTGGTCTTTGAAAGAATCCGCGAAGAGCAGTTGAAAGGCTCGTCTTTGAGAATCGCCATAACGAACGGCTACCAAAGAGCATTCAGAACTATTTTGGATGCGAACCTGACTACATTCATTACCGCTGCGATTCTTTACTGGCGTGCGTCGGAAGAAGTAAAAGGATTTGCTATTGTGCTTATGCTCGGCATCGCATCGAGTATGTTCACGTCCTTGTTCGTAACGCGGACAATCTTCAATGTTCTCTTATCCAAACGAATTATCAAAGACCATTTATTAATGCTGCGTCTGATACACAAGCCGAACATAAACTGGATGCGCTTAAGGCCGATTTTCTTCTGCATATCATTTGTGCTGATTGCAGCAGGGCTGGCTGTATTCTTTACAAGAGATAACGTGAAGAACAATAAATACGATATCGAGTTCACCGGCGGAACGAGCGTCCAGATAAATCTAAAGGAACCGCTGAGCCGGCAGGAAGTGGAAGACGGAATCCGCAAGATAGGAACTAATTTGAATAACCCAGCGCTTGCAACAGCGAATGTTTACAGCATCGGAGAATCAGGTAAACAATATGAAATCAACACCACCGAAACAAATAAAATAACCGTTACCGTAGCTTTCTCCCAGCAGAATCCACAAACGACTGATGAGTTAACCACTGCTATCGAAAAAGCTCAAGAGCAATTTGGCGCCGAACTTAACAATCTGCTCGTAACACAGGACACTGATAACGCGGCGCAATTCGAGCTAACAACGAGCCAGATGAACCAATCGCTGGTCAAAGACGTACTGAGGACAGCTTTTCCTGAGGCTGACATATCAGAGCCACAGATTGATGAGGTTGTCAATAACGCAATATTAGCTGCTTTCGCAGATGAACTGGAAGTTCAACAAAATCTTCAACCCAAAATCACCTCGAAGGAAAAAATATCCAACGAGCTGATAGATTCTTATCCTGAGCTTGCTGATTTTGTGGGCGGGGTCAAGATTGAATGCCAAATCGAAAGAGCCGCCACCGTCGAGGAAATCAAACAAAGGTTCAAGGATTTACTGTTTAAGCCTGATATGCGAGACCTCGAACAGTATCCCTATGAAATCTTTGGCCCAAATCTAACAACAACCGAACCAAACCAGCCCGTAAATTCCTTTATTTACATAAGCACCGATGAGGAGGCAGGATTTCGCGAACTATCTGAGGATGAATGGACACGGTTCGTTGAAAACGAAACCGCCAAAGTCTTAGCTGCAACCCAACTTGAAGCATCACTGCCGCGAGTAAGGCAATTTGACCCTTCAGTGGGAGCAGAACAAAAGCAGCGGGCCTTGATTGCCATCGTCCTGTCGTTATTTGCAATCGTTACTTATATATGGGTTCGATTCGGAGATTTCCGATATGGTGTTGCCGCAATCGTGGCATTGGTGCACGATGTTTGCATCACACTCGGCGCCGTTACCGCCTGCACCTATATCGCGGGAACATCAATTGGCGAAGCTCTTTTAATCGGAGATTTCAAAATCAACCTGGCAATGATAGCCGCCTTCCTGACACTCATTGGGTACTCGCTTAACGATACAATTGTCGTCTTCGACCGTATCCGGGAAAACCGCGGCAAGGACCGCTCCCTCAATCCACAGATAATCACTAACAGCATTAACCAGACTATTTCCAGAACCATTTTGACATCCTTCACAACGTTTATAGTTGTGCTGATAATGTATATTTTTGGCGGCCCTGGGCTGAGAGGCTTTACCTTCGCAATCGGCTTAGGCATCATCGTAGGGACATATTCGTCTATTGCAATAGCCGCACCAATATTGCTGCTCGGTACAAAAACAAAAAAAGAAAAAGGCAAATAGGAATTGAAAACAGATAGTATATAGTTCAGTTCTTCCTATACGCCCTTAAATGCAAAAAGACTTGAAAATAGGAATGCTCGTGGGCCTGGTACTGGTAATGGCCGTTATGCTCTGGCTCACTATCGGCCCCGGCCTGAGTCCAAAAGCAATACAGCACCTTCGCAACGTTGCGACCGTGCAGGAAAGTTCCGGTCCGCCAAATAACCACCCGACAAACAGTTCAGCCGCATACTCCGGAGGACACCCTACGATGGAACAAGCCGAGAAGATAAAAACCCAAAGATTCCACATAGTACGCAAAGGAGAGACTCTTTCTGAGATTTCTCGCAAATATTACGACTCCGCAAACAAATGGCAAAAGATTCTTGAAGCCAACCGCCAAATAATAAAGGATGTGAATAAACTCAGACCGGGCACAAAACTAATCATCCCGGAATAGATTCAAAACCAGGAAAAATCCTCACAATTGATGGCCAATCCATCACAAAGCTTTTGCTGCTTCTTTGTCAACCAGCCAGGTAACCTTATTCAGAATGGGCCAAAGGGCGTGAATGGGATATCGCACCTCATCCGGCTCGCTGGTCAAAACCTCTTTCAGAATTTCTGCCTTTTCCCGGCCTGAAACCAAAATAGCCAAATGAGACGCAGCACATAGAACCGGATGTGTCAGAGTTATCCTGTTGAGGTCTTCATCCATAACGTAAACAACGCACGCCAAATTTTCCGTATCAAAAGCTGCATAGGAGTTCGGGAACAGGGAGCCGGTATGCCCATCAGCACCCATCCCAAGTACAATCAAATCAAATTCAGGCCTCTGCTTTTCATCGAGGCCGAAGACCTCTCGAATGGTTTGTTCGTAGCAGGAGGCAGCGGCCTTGAAATCGTCATACTCGGTGGGGATTCGATGAATGTTCTGCCCAGGGATGGCGACTTTAGCCAAAAAGGTATCGGCAGCCAGCTTATAATTGCTCCATTGCGAATCCGGCTGGACGTATCGCTCGTCAACCCAGAACAACTGTATCTTGTTCCAGGGCAGAGAGTTTGCCTGCGGCACATCGCCGAGCAGCTCAAAAAAACGTTTGGGTGTATTGCCTCCCGATATAGCCACATAAAAGGCATCCTTTGTTTTTATCGCCTTTTGCGCCTCGGCAACAAAAAGCTCGACACTTCTCTGTGCAAGAGTCTCAGAGTCGGGAGCAATTTCAACATTCGGTTTATATTTTGCAGTAGTCTCCATAATTTCACCGCCTTTGTCCCCTGTTCCGGCAGGGACACCATTCCCGCGGGAACGGGACCGGATAAAACCTACGTGTAATTGTCAGCCGCTTCGCGAACAGTTAATAAATTCGTACAGAAAACATCATCGCACCCGGCCCTCCGATTTGTTCTCATACGAGAAAATGCACTGCGACTTTGAATCATATTCCCACCCCTTTCATTACACAAATGCAAACTACAGATATTATCTACCCATAGAGGTAATTTAGCCAGAAAATTCTTTGAAATTTCTACTATTTGCTAATCCCCACTCACAAAAGAACTTATGGCCCCTAAGGACTTGTAAATAAATTATCTTCCATTTTTGTCTGGCTGCGGCTTCGGCTGGCGGCCTCAGCAAAACTCGGACTACCAACCAGTAGGCCTACGTTTTGCTTCCTTGCCGGCCTTGTCCTCGCTCAGCCAAAAACGAAACCTAATTTCTTTACCAGCCCTAACTGACCGATTCAGCTGCAAAAAATCGACCTTTAATATCTTCAAGAACCATATATAGCGAAGGTACGAGCAAAAGTGTTATGCAGGTTGCAAACAGCACTCCGAAGGCAAGGCTTATGGCCATCGGCACAAGGAACTGCGCCTGCATGCTTTTTTCTGTTATTATTGGAAGCAGGCCGCAAAAAGTCGTCAGAGTTGTCAACATAATCGGGCGGAATCTTCGAGTCGCACAGTCGCGAAGTACCTGGGCAAGTTCGATGCCGCTTCTGCGTTCACGGTTAATAAGGTCAATCATAATAAGTGAATCATTGACGACGACACCTGAAAGCGCCACGATTCCAAACATGGAAAGTATGCTGAGGTTAAAGCCCATGATCAAATGGCCTATCGTTGCCCCAACGATGCCAAATGGAATTGCGGACATTACTATGGCAGGCTGCGAATAGCTTCTGAACTGCACAGCCAGAAGCCCATAGATTGCGAGCATTGCTATTAAGAAATTCGCTTTAAGACTGCCGAGCGATTCATTTCGTTCGCGTTGTCGGCCGGCAAAACGATACTGCAGTCCCGGGTATTTGTGCATTAGGCCAGGCAGCACTTTTGTATCCAGTTCTTTGTTGATCTTACCTGCGCTGGCAACTGCTTCATCGACATCGGCTGAGACACTTATGACTCGTCTGCGATCAACCCGGCGAATCGTTGCATAGCCCCGTCCGTACTCAACTTCGGCGACTGTCCTAAAAGGGATTTCGGTTCCGTCCGACAATCGAATTCTCATATTTTCCACATCTGCCAGGCTCTTACGCTCGGCTTCAGGGTAGCGAACCATAACACGAATATCGTCGCGCCCGCGCTGGATACGCTGAGCCTCGTCACCATAAAAGCCCTGTCGGACCTGTTTGGCCAAATCTGAAAGTGTAAGACCCAGGGTGCGGCCGGTATCCTTAAGAGCAAGTTTCATTTCGGTCTTTCCCGGCTCGAAACTATCTGTGATATCACTCACCCCGGAATATTGACGCAGGAGCGACTTTAAATTTTCCGATGCCGCCAACAAGCTGTCAAAGTTCTCATGAGACAGTTCCACGTTTATCGCATCGCCTGCACTCATAATCTCAGATGTGAACTTAAGTGATGAAACACCCGGTATTTCTCCCACAATTTCCCTCCAGCGGTTTTTCATCGCTTTGCTGGATGCATAACGCTCTTCTCCGCTGAGCAGCTCGACATTAACCTCTGCTAAGTGTGATGCTGCGATTGAAGTTAAATCACTGGAACCCGGCCCCCCGCGAGCCGCTGCCGGTTGAGCTCCCACTGTCGTTGATATGTGCTTCATAAGGGAGGGCTTGCCTTCGCTGCCAAACTCATCTATAACTTGCAGCGCCGCCTTCTCAATTCTCTCTGTAATCTCGCTTGTCTGCTCCACAGGCGTTCCCTGCGGCATGGTCAAAGTGGCAATCATATTGTCGGCTTCAACTGCATCAAAAAAGACAAACTTGATATAGCCCCCGGCAATAAAACTGATTGTTACTATGAATATTGCAACACCGACAGATAACGTTACATACCGCCATTTTACCGCCCGCATCACAAACCTGGCGAAAGGCCCGTTTACAAACCAGCTAAGCCATTTTCCCGTCCAGGAATTTATCCTGTCCGTGAAACGGACAACTATGCCTTTCTTGAAGAATCTGTCGGATGATAAATGAGCCGGCAGGATAAGCAGGGCTTCGATGAGAGAAACCAGAAGAACACTTATCACTACTATGGGTAGAACTCGAAGGAATTTACCCATAATACCGGTGGTGTAAGCTAAAGGTAAAAATGCAAACATCGTCGTCAAAACAGCCAGCACAACCGGCATACACATCTCTTTTACGCCTTTTATCGCTGCCTCGGTCCTGTCCATTCCCGCTTGCCGATACGTAAATATATTTTCGCCCACTACAATTGCATCATCGACCACAAGACCAAGTGACATAATAAATGCGAAAAGGCTCATCATGTTAATCGAAACGTCAAAAAGCGGTATCAGCCAAAACGCTCCTAAAAAGGATATGGGGATGCCCACAGCCGTCCAGAAAGCAAGACGCAAATTAAGAAATAACGTCAGGCACAGGAACACAAGAACCAGGCCGATACCTGCATTCCTTTTAAGAAGATTCATTCGCGATTTCAGGCGCTCCGAGTCGTCCTCCCACAAAGCAATCGAAATCCCTTCAGGCAAATATTTCTTCTTATCTTCAATATACTTTTTTACCGTGTTAGCTACGTCAAGTACATCCTGTTCTCCTATCCGTGAGACTTGTACGAAAGCGGCCCTCTTACCGTCGAACTTCGCATAAAGGTCAATATCTTCGAAACCGTCTCTAACTGTTGCAATGTCTGAAAGTCTTACTTTTGTACCGTCGTTTCTTGTAAGCACTATGATTTTTTCAAATTCGGGGCCATAATATTTTTGCCCTTTGGTCCTGACCAGAATCTCCCCCCCGGTGGTCTTAAGCGAGCCTGCGGGAATATCCAGCGACGAGTCCCTGACCGCCTTCGATACCTTCTCAAAGCTCAGGTTATAGCGGCGCAAATTCTCCTCCGAAACTTCAATGGATATTTCATAAGGCCGGACACCTCCTATGCTCACCTGGCTTATATTATCCATAGTGGTAAGGTCGTTACGAATCTGCTCAGCCATTTTTCTGAGGGTTTTCTCCGTAACATCACCACAGATTACAATAGAGATTACTTTGTGGCGTACCTTGAGCTCAGTGATAATCGGCTTTTCGGTTTCCTGAGGAAAGGTTGTAATCGTGTCAATTTGTGCTTTGATATCATCAAGCACCTCTTTTACGTCGGTATATTCCTCAACTTCAATGAGTATCGAAGCAGCACCTTCCCCGGCCGTTGAAGTAATCCGTTTTATACCATCGACGCCCGCTATAGCTTCCTCGACGCGAAGACACACTCCTTCTTCAACGTCTGCCGGAGAAGCCCCGCGATAAGGTACTATGACATTGATCCTATCGAGGCTTAACTCAGGAAAAACCTCCATCTTGGCTGTGAAAACAGCAAGCAAACCTGCGGTAATGATGAAAAACATCAACAAATTTGCTGCCACGTGGTTTGTTGCAAACCAGCCGAGAAGACCTCTTTTTTCAGTTGAATCTTTCATTTACTCTGCCCTTGCTTTGGAGGTCTGGGTTTCATCCCGGCTCGCCTCAGCAAATGTGGTTGCCGGTTCGGTCTGAATTCTGACTCTCATCCCTTCTATAACCGTATCAAGAGAACTGATAACAATCATATCTCCATCATCAAGGCCCGACCTCGCGTAGGCAAAATCCCTGTCGGCACGAACAATATCCAAAAGCTGGATATGCAATTGGCCGTCTTCGGCCACCCACACTTCATTACTATTACGCATTGCATCCCGAGGCACTGCGATTGCGTTCTTAAGAATATTACCCTCGATTAAAACCTCTACAAACATACCGGGCAAAAGCGGCGGTTTAGAACCGGAATCCTTAAACGGTTCAGGCACTTCAACAACAACCGATATAAGTCTCGATGTTTTATCAACCTGGCCTGTAGTTCGGACCACGCGGCCCCACCAGACATTCGCGGTCCCGGCAAAATCGGCCTTCACTTGAGCAATCGGGCCTTTAGCAGAACCTTCGGTACCATTAACTGAAACCGTGTTGGGAATATCAAACCATGCCAATTCTCTGTCCTCAAGAGGCACTTCTATTTCCATCGATTCAATTCCATATGCAGCACCCACGGATTGGCCAATCATTACATACTGGCCAAGGTCAATTTTTTCGCTCATTACCATCGCATCAATGGGCAGGGACAGTTGTGTTCTTTCAAGGTTCAGATTGGCGGTAGCCAGTCCCGCCTTAGCTGATTCGAGCTTGGCCAGTGCCTGGCGTATCTGTGGCTCACGAAAAACTAATGGCGAAGTCGGTTCTTTGTCGGGATTGATCTGCTGCCATTCCTCTCTTGCGACTTTAGCTTCGGCCATTTCCAGGTCCAGCTTGACCTGGGCCTCTGCAACGGCGGAATTGGCCTGCCGCACCGCTAAATCATAGTCGCGAGGGTCTATTTTCAGTATCTGCTCACCACGCCGAATAAAGCCGCCCGCCTTAAATTGCGGATTGACCCAGACTACCTTCCCGGAAACTTGTGGTACGATTTCCACCTGCACCCTGGGGCTGACAGTTCCATAACCATGAATGACCATTTGGATGTCCCGGCGTTCCAGACGCTCAACTTTGACTAATGGCGCGAGGATTTCCAACTCTTTTCGCTGAGGTGTTTTTTTAAACTTGATAAAAACCAGGGCAATCAACACCCCTGCAATAACAATGCCCACGGCAAGTAATGCCTGAAATCGACCGGAAGGCATTTTCTTAATTACGTGGATTAGTTTCATAAATCCGCTTCCTATATTTAGCCCCGCAATTTTATGCCATAGGTATTATTGCGGGGTCGTTTAGCCCCCCACCCCTGTGGTGGGGTTATTATTCTGATAATCCCAGTCTCCACCCAACGCCAAAAACAGATTTACTCGTGTGGTCCAAAGCTGGCCCTTGAGAACGGTCAATTCTTCTTCAGATATTCTGCGGCGCCGTTCCGATTCGAGTACAGCTAATATTCCTTCAACACCACGTTGATACCGCTGCCCTGACAGACTTTCTGCGGCGCTGGCTTCTCTGAATCGAACCCGGGCGTGTTTGAGCTGAGTTTGCAGCATCTGCTCAGTAACAAGCGCGTCCTCGACTTCCCGCATCGCAGTTAGAACTGTGCCGGCATAATTGGCTGCCAGCTCAGCGTAACGCGCCTCGGTTGCGTCAATCTGTGCTCTGAGCCGTCCACCCTTGAAGATAGGCTGGGCAAGACGGAAAATCGCTGCATACATTTCCGTTTCGTCCTGCTGGAAAATCTCCTCAACAGTGTCTGCGGAAAAACCGTAATTTCCAGTCAAAGTTAAATCCGGATAAAGCCGGGCGATGCTCACGCCGATTCTCTCATTCGCTGCTCGGAGCGAAAACTCAGCCGCTCTGACATCCGGCCGGCGGTCAAGCAGTGATGCGGGCAGTCCAATAGGTACAGGCCCCAAATCCGGCAAATCCGCTAACGTATTCGGCAGTTCATCCGATGAGCCGGGCCGGCGAGCCATAAGCACATCAAGAGCATGACGAGCCGTTATCAGAGATAATTCGACAACCGGCTCAACAGCTCTCGACGCTGCCAGATTCTCACGTGCCAACCTGACATCCACCGGCCCAACGAGTCCCTGTTCATATCGCCGTTCGACAATCTCCAGTGTCCTCTGCCGACTTTCTGTGTTAGCCCGTGCTATAGCTAATCGACGCCCAATAGTTGCGATATTGACCCTGGCGTTGATTACAGTTGCGATTATTGAATTAATCAGAGCTTGTCCATTTGCCTGTGCAGTAAGCATCTCGGCCCAGGCGGCCCGCTCCGAACGCCTGAGCTTGCCGAACAAATCCAGTATGTATGTTACAGAAATATCCTGCGACCAGGTTGTGCTCATTACACTGAATCTGCCAGCGAATGGGCCGCTCCCTAAGTTGAAGGAGCGTTTACTCCTGTCCCGGCTGAGGTTATAGGAGACATCCGGCAATTGTAGTCCGCGAGTTTCAACGAGCGCTGCCTGGGCCTGCAGTACTCTCGCCGCTGCCGCTTTGAGGCTATAGTTGTTTTCCAGGGCTTCACGCACCAGCAGCGCAGTCGTCGGGTCGCCGAACCGCTCCCACCACCTGTCAACATCTGCAAAATCGTTTACGTCTTCGTTGTGTGTTCCGGCGTTAAAGTAACCATCGGACGTATCTGCCGTGGTTTCAGGTCTGGAATAGTCCGGTCCTACCATACAACCCCCAAGAGTTCCACAGGCCAGAACAACAAACAAACAACAAATGGAAACTAACTGCTTTTTCATTTCTTTTTTCCCTTAGCATAAGCTCGAATACCGGCGGCTGAAAATTTGACAATGTGGTCAATCGCTTCAGCTAAATCGAATATCGGCAGGCCCGTATCAGCATCTTGCTCAAACATAGTTTTTACGCGTATTACATGTATCAACTGCCCAACGATAGAAAACACCACAAACGGAACCTTTGATTCTTCAAGATTCGGGCAAGCCTTCACCAAAGCCGTCCCCATAGCCGTCAAAGTAGGCGTAATGATGTCATCCAGAAACATATTTGCAGGCAAGTTCTGGTCAATCATTTCCCGGGCCATAAGTTTGCAAAGCCGACGAGCTCTACTTTCATCAACTAACGGCCCAATAAATGCTTCTGCGAAGGACCTGAGCAGAACTTCCAACTGAGGCTTGCCGTTACTTTCAGACATCACCTTGTCGATACTTGCAATGCGGATATCGCGCATCGTAATCAGGTGGCGGCGCCAAACCTCTTGGTACAACTTCTCTTTCCCGCCAAAATAATAGTTAACCGACGCAATGTTGCATTCGGCAGAGGCGGCAATATCGCGAATACTTGCGCCCTCAAAGCCACGTTCACAGAAAAGCTCTTCAGCCGAGTCGAGCAATCGGTCCCGAACCCTTTTACTGGTATCGTCGTTAGTTTTGTTGTCCTGTGAGACCACCATATTAGAACTCCTAAACGCTCGTTTTATACGGTAGTTTAAAACGATTGTTTAAATATATCAAGCATTTTTTTCACATTTTTTAAAAAGATTCAAAATGAGATGCGATATACGATATGCAAGGTGGGAAATGCGATCTGTGAGATAGAAAACGAGATACGAATCCTATCTCATAATCCAGCGTTTTCCTTTATAAGTTAGGCTGGCACCAGACCTTAGAGCGGGATCGCCTTTGAAGGCGTAACTTAATTCGAGTGTCTTTCGCAGGAAAACTTTGAGCGGCTTTCCGACCTCATCTTTTGCCACCGGATGGTCGATGGCAACAGTCTCATTGCTCAGACCTGCTATAAATACTTTTATATTCTTGGCTTTCGCATCAAAATCAGACCATATAACAGCGATATCTTTTGTGTTATCCTCACCCTGAAGTATCCTGTTGCCGGCCTTTGCCAGCAATTCAAGAAACGGGTATCTGCTCTTGTGACGCTTCCTTATTTGCTCAAAAACCGCTGGCGTTACAGCTTTGCCTGCCGGGGTAATTTTGAAGGTATCCGTCATCAGATCGCAGTCAGGGTAAAAGCCAACATCGTTACCTGTATTGTTGGTAAGCGTTATTATCGTGTACCAGAATCGGCTCGGCTGGTTAGCAGAGCTTCGGGACAGAACAATTTGCTGTGGATGAGTAAATTCCATATCCACCGTCCACTGGCCCGGAGCAGGGACAATAGCCGGCTCAGGCGCAGCCAAAGAAACACAGGCTATCACCGCTGAAATTACTAATGCCTCATAAAAAACCCATTTCATCGTATGGCCCTCATCAGAAAATAATATGTTTTGTCCTTTGCGAAACCTGAACGAACATTATCATCCGTATTTTACACTAAAAGCGTTCAAAAGCCAAGAACATTTTGCCCTTTATTTGAACTATTGTAAGGCTTTATTTGAGAAAAAAGGCTGGAAACGTTGTGCTTGCAGCCAGCACGCCTCGAAAATCAGATTTGCAATATTGCTATTGGAGAGTTGCCAGGCAGTGAACTATATCAACAAAATTCACAACCAAAATTATCAACAATTGGGGGAAATTTCGGTTTTTTCAGGTTTTTTAGGTTCATTTTTGTACATATATCGATTTTTGGGCCAAAAACGGGGGTTGATGTGTTAGTTTGCATGGTTTGAGCGATATAGGTAAGATAAATGCGTCAAAAAACGCATAAAAATGAGTAAAAATTGGCAAAAATTTCAATAAATTCATAAAAATGCGCGCCTTTTG